>DASRJH010000066.1:0-40707 GCA_035649575.1 Planctomycetota bacterium | reverse complement strand
TCGCAGACGAACTTCCACAGCTCGGCCAACTACTCGCTGCAGGAATACGCGAACGACGTCGTCTTCGCGGTGCAGCAGGCGTGCGACGAGAAGGGCATCGCGCACCCCGACGTGATCAGCGAGTCGGGCCGCGCGTTGACGGCGCACCACGCGATCCTCGTGTTCGACGTGCTCGGCGTGTCCACCCAGCAGATCGCGGTGCCGGCCGGCGCCGAGAAGCACGAAGACAGCACCATCGCCAACATGGTGCAGATCCTGAAGGACATCTCGCTGAAGAACTTCCAGGAGGCGTATCACGACGCGCTGCAGCTGAAGGAAGAGGCGATCAGCCTGTTCAACCTGGGCTACCTCGACCTCAAGGGGCGCGCGATCGCCGAGAACCTGTTCTGGGCCATCTGCGACCGCATCCGGTTGATCGCCAACACGCTCGACTACGTGCCCGACGAGCTGCAAGGCCTCGAGCGCGCTCTCGCCGACACGTACTACTGCAACTTCTCGGTGTTCCAGAGCGCGCCCGACCACTGGGCCGTGAAGCAGCTGTTCCCGACGATGCCGATCCATCGGCTCAACGAACGGCCGAACCGGCGCGCGATCCTCGCCGATCTCACCTGCGACAGCGACGGCAAGGTCGACAGGTTCATCGACCTGCGCGACGTGAAGAGCGTGCTCGAGGTGCATCCGATCACGCCGGGCAAGCCGTACTACATCGGCATGTTCCTCGTCGGCGCCTACCAGGAGATCCTCGGCGATCTGCACAACCTGTTCGGCGACACGAATGCGATCCACATCTCGATGGATGAGCAGCACGGCTACCGCATCGAGCGCGTGATCGAGGGCGACTCGGTCGCGGAGGTCCTGAGCTACGTGCAATACGACAAGCAGGACCTGATCCGGCGCATGCGCGGCCGCCTCGAGAACGCCGTGCGCGCCGGCTCGGTCAACCTCAAGGAGTCCGCTCTGCTGATGCGGCGCTACGAGGAGGGTTTGGCTGCCTACACCTACCTGGTCGACGACGATCTCGAAACCGACGATCGGGAGATCGGGAATCGGGACAATGGCAATCGAGAGACCGGCAGGGACCAGGTTCCCGCCGGTGCTTTGCTGCCGCAGCCCGAGACCGCCTCGCTCAACGACACATCGGCCCACAACACGAGGATGCCTCCGAACTGAAACACTGCCTGCTTGCCTGCTCTGCCGCCTGCCCCGCTCGAACTGTGCGTTCTGCAACGCCAACTGTGAGTCTGTCATGCACGCCGCCGTCTTCGTCGACTTCGAGAATCTCTTCCTCTCGCTGAAGAACCGCGAAGGGCTCACCGGTCAGCGCACCCGCGACCTCTGCCTCGGCATCCTCGAACACCTCAAATCGAGGTTGCAGTCCGACAAGGCGCCGATGGTCCTCGGTCGGGCCTACGCAGCCTTCGACACCTACCCGGGCATGGAGGTCGCACACGACCTCGCGCTGACCGGTTTCGATCCGCAATACGTGCTCGTCGGCCACGCCGGCAAGAACTCGGCCGACGTTCAGCTCGCGTGCGATGTCTGTCGCGTGCTCTACCGGCGCCCCGACATCGACGCGATCGTGATCGTCTCCGGCGACCGCGACTTCATCCCGATCGCGCGTCAGGTGCTCGAGGAGAACCGCGAACTCCGCGTCGTCGCGATACCCGACAGCACGAGCGGCGACCTGCGCATGCGCGTGGGCACCGAGCGCTTCTGGAACGCGCTGGACCTGATCGGCCCGAACGGGCGCGATGAGCACGCTGCGTCCTCGCAGCCGGGCCCTTCCCAGTCCGCGGAGGCTGCCGTCGTCGTGCCCGGCCCGTCGCCGGACGCGAGAGCCGGGAATGGTCACGCGCGAGACGTGGAAGACGCGTCACTGGCCGCTGCGCAGGTGCCAGATGCGCAGCTCGCCGGTGAAACGATCGAAGACGGCGCTCGCCTGGCCGAGCGCCGCCCGCGCGCCTCGATCGTGGGGCACATTCCGGTCACGTGGCGCACCGCGGACGGCTTGCCGCAGGACCCCGAACTGGCCGAGCGGTTGCAACAGTGCATCGAGCTGATCCTGCGTTCGCAGCTCCGTCACGGCAGTCAGGAGGTGTGGCTGTCGCCGTTCCTCAAGGGGCCGATGAGCCAGCACTTCAGTGGTCTCGTGCACCCGGAACGGCGCGCGCTCGTCAACGAGCTTCGCCATCGCGGCGTGATCCGCATCGAAGAACGCGCGAACCAGTACGCCGACCATCCCTACTCGGTGATGGTGCTCGACACCACGCATCCGATGGTCGCGACGGCCATCGAACGGGTAAGAAGGCGCGAAGAGAACAAATGAACAACCGCGTGGGCTTTGCGCCCCTCCTCTTTCTGTTCGGGGCGCGCATCGCCGCACAGTCGTTCGTCGAGCTCACCGATGGGAGGAACACGACGAATCCGTTCGCCTCGGTGTTCCTGATCGAGGCCGGTGCTATCGGCACGTTGGCCTCACCCGAGGAGATCACGCGCGGGCTCGAAGACGAGTTCAGTTGGGACGGCCGCGCCTACTTCCGCGACGAGGCGTTCGGTTCGCGCCGCGGCACGCTCGAAGCGTATGCCGGTCGCGACGGTATCTTCGCCGGCTACACGGACGGCAAGCTCGTCGGCGACGCCACGATGACGCGCTTCGAGGTTCGTGCCCAGCCCTGGCAGTTCTATCGCGACGGCTTCTATGTCGACGATGAGCTGCGTCCGAACGGCTTCTACGACGGTTCTTCGTACGAGGGATACGTCGGCTTCGGTCGCGACCAGCAGGGCCTCTACATCGAGTTCGGGCCCTTCTACAAGACGCTCGAGTTCAAGGAATCGCGTCTCACTCCCCAGACGTTCACGATTCCCGAAGACTACGACGCGTACGGCGGCCGCCTCTACCTCGAGCAGAACACGGTGCAGATGGACCGGCGCCGCGGCATGCCCAGAGACGGCTACGCGCTGACGATCATCGGCGAACGCGAGTGGAACGACAGCCAGGGTGAGTTCGGCTCGCAGGGCGTGTTCGAGACGAAGCTGCCGTCGGCCGTGTGGCGCGTGCGCGGCCGGCTGGAGTGGTATCTGCCGGGGTCGGACTCCGCGATCTGGGAAATCTACGCGCACGGCGGTTGGCAGGACGAGCTGGACCGCGTGGAGAACACGCAGGGACAGCGACCGCTCGGCGACCAATGGGCCGACGCGCAGCTGCGCCTGCGGTTGCATCTCGGCAGGACGATGACGTTGACGCCGTTCTTCCAGGGGCAGTACTCGCACGTGGCCAACCAACTCGGCACTTCGGCGACGACTGACTTCTTCCTCGGCGGCGGTGTCGAGAGCTACCTGCACTTCAGCGAAACGCTGTCGATGCACGCGTGGTACTCGTATCTCGACAACGAGAACCGGCCCTCGATCGAAGTCGACAACGACGTACACGGCCAGCAGATGTTCTACCTCGGCATGGTGCTGCACTTCGCAGTGAAGCGGCGCTGACGCCCGGCAACGCTGGCCGCCTCACGGGGCCGAGAACTGCGGCACCCAGGACGAAAACACCGTCTCGACGCGGTTCTGGCCGTCGTTCTGCGTCGTGATCCGCCGGAACGGTGCGCGCAGACCCCCCGTGCTGCGGTAGTCCGACCATGCATCCTGCAGGTGCACGCTCGTGCCGTCGGGCATCGTCTCCCACACCTCGACGACGCGCACGAGGTGCGAGATCGTGTCGATGTGCACGCGCAGCCGGTCGAAGTGGTCGCCGCCGGCCTCGAGGATCATCAGGTCGCGGTCGCCGACGTTGCGTTGGGCGATGGCGCGGAACGGCAGCTCGCCGCGCGCGTGGGCGGCCAACAGCGCCAACGGATGCCGCTGCATCTCGCGGCGCAGGAACGCGACCTCGCTCGAGCTCAACGTGTGCTTCTGGTCCCCGAGCTGCTCGGTCCAGTGCGAGCCGCTCAACTCGGTCTCGATCTTGCTGCCGAGCAGTTCGCGCGTGCGGTGCACGGTGCCGTCGGTCCGCCACGACAAGAGCTCCGTCGCCGCGGGCGAACGATCGTTCGCCAACCGTCCCTCGGCCTCGATACCGATGAAACGGCGCAGCGTTGCCTTGCCGCCCACGGCATCGATCGCCTGCTCGAGCCATGGCGCGCCGGTCGTGGCCGCGACCGAAGACGGGGTGACGGGTCCGGCGTCGAAGCTCTTCGGCAACACGTCGAACGTGTGCACGTCCTCGAGGCCCGCGGGCACCTCGCCGCCGATCACGACCGCGGCAACCGGCAGTCTCAGATACGCAGGAGTGGCTGCCTGCACGTCGGGTGTCTGCTGGCCCACGGCCGCGAAGCGCCTCTCGACTTCTGCGATGCTCTTGCCGCCCAGCAGCAGCTGGGTTTCGATGCGCAGACTCGAGGTGGCGTCGAGTTGACCGAACCGGACCGCGAGCATGGCGCGTCGCCGCGCGAGCTCGAGCTCGTTGGGCGTCGGCGGCAAGTCGCGCAGCGAGGTGCGCGCCAGCAGCAGCGTTTCCCAGAGCGGCACGACTTCGTGCTGCTGCACGTCGGCCGACAGCAGGATCGACAGTGCGTCGGCCGTCTGTACGAGCTCGCTGCGCCAGCGCACGTGGCCGAGTCCACGTTCGCGCTGCAGTTGTTCGAGCCGGCCGCCGGTGCCGTCGAGAGTCAGGCATTCGTGGAGGATCAACATCTCCGGCGTGATCGCACCGGTCCGGTCCGGCATGAACAGCACGAACGCGACGCGGCAACGGCCGGTGGTCTTGCTCGGCGACCAGTGCAGTCCCGCCGTGAACCCACGGTCGAGCATCGACGCGAGTCCCGTCGCAGTTCCGGGCGGCGTCCAGCTGGCCAGGGAATTGCCGGCTCGGGCCAGCTCGGCGGCGACTTCGGACGGTTCGCCGGGAACCCGCAAGGCAAACACGGCCCGCTCGGGCCGGTACATGCGAGTCAGGAACAAGCTGATCTCGCTCGGATCCCGGTCGAGCAAGGCACTCATGTACTGCGCCGTGCCAGGCTCGCCGAGCATCAGCGCGCGCGCCATCGCGACCTCGGGTCGCGACCGGATCGCCTTGGCGCGCTCGTTCACGAGATCCTGGCGGATGCGTTCGATCTGATTGCGCGACTGCGTCGGCGCTGCCAGGGCGGCGCGCAGGGCCGCCATCGCGTTCGTCCACTCGTTGCCGGGCACGCGCAAGCTGATCCACGAAGTCACGGGGCCGATCTCGACCTGGGCCCTGCCGCCGAGGTTCGCCACGGCCTGTACGAGGCTCGGCCTGCCTTGGCTCGGATCGGCGCCTTCGACGAGCACCTCTGCTGCGAGCTCGGCGAGGCCAGGCGCAACGAACATCGAGCCCGTGAACACGGCGAGCTGGAGCTGGGCTTCCTCACCGGGTGCGCTCGCCGTGATCGCGACCATGAGTCCGTTGGCCAGCTTCGTGACCAGCGGAGCCGGGCGCTCTGGCCTCTCGGCCTTCACGGGCGCCGCCGGCGCTGCGGCGGTCGGCTTCACGGGCTCCGGTTCGATCGGAGCCGGCGGCGGCGCGGGGGCGCCCGCACACGCGGCCAACACGATGCCGGTCCCGAGCACCACGTATCGCTGAGCCGGTGTCATGGCCGGCCCTCGACGACGACGGGCTGCCCGGTGAACGTCTTCGCGAGCAGGGCCTGCACGGCTTCCGGCGACAAGTGATCGGGCATCGTCGCGGACACTGTCGCGCGCGGCCACAACACGGCCGTCTCGGCGAGCTCGAGTGCGAGTTGGCGCGGATCGTCGGTCAGACCGCACCAACGCCGCTGCATCGTCGCGAGCACCTGTCGCAGCGAGGCTGGACTCGGCGCCACGGCGACCGCTGTTCCGACCGCGGCCATGACGAGCTCGCCGAGCTGGTCGGTGCCCCCGGGATCGCTGACTTCGAGCAGCAGCAGACTCGCGCCGTCCACGGTCCGCGGCCACGGTACAAGACACTGCACGCTCGCCTTGGTGCGGCCCGCTCGCTGCAGTTCCTGGCCGATGTGGCTCTCGAGCCCGTCGCCGAGCCACAGCCGCGCGGCCTCGAGCACGAAGCGATCTTCGACGGGCGGCAGGGCCCAGGCGAGCGCCACGACCGGCACCCTCACGCCGGGCACGGTGGAACGACGCATGGACTGGAATGCACGCAGCGGCGCAGTCGCAGGCCGTTCGTATTTGTGGGACGGAGCCGCCGTGAACACAGCCGAGAGCGTCTCCATGGCCGCCGTCGTGTCGAAATCGCCGAGCAGCACGTGCACGGTGCGGTCGGGGTGCTGCGTCGACTCCCAGACAGCCATCGCCTCTGCGCGCTTCGGCACGCGAGACTGCGGTTGCTCGAGCGATCGGGCGGCCACGTGATTGGGCATCGCGAGCGCGAGCACTTCGGCGCGCACGGCGGCGGTCGCGTCGGCAAAGTGGCTCGCGGTGCGCCGATGCAGGTCCTGCATCCACATCGCCTGCAGTTCGCGCAAGGCTTGCTGTTCGCGGCGCTCGACGAGCAGGCGGCCAACGTCGCCGATGGCGTCCGGCAACGTCGTCAGCGCGAAGATGCAGACCGGCTGGCGATCGATCACCTCGGGTCGATGGGCCGGCATCGCTGCGAGCACACGCCGGAACGCCGCGGTGTCGCCGAGTCCGTTGGCGATCTCGGTCGACTCGATCACGCGAGCCGCCGATGCGGCGTCGCCTGGCCGCTGCAAGGCGTTCTGCCAGGCCTCGTCGAGGCTCGCGAGCGCTTGCTGCTCCTTCTCCACGTCCGTGCTGCCGGTCCGCCAGGTGCCGCCCAGCGATGCCCGCATGGTCGTGTAGGCGAGTCCCTCGAGACCGCGCGGTTCGTCGTTCGCATCGACGAACGTCGCGACGGCCCAGTGCACGGCGGCGACGGCATCGGGAACGAGCACGAACCGGCTGCCGTCGGGCGCCGTGAACGCGACAACCGCTGCGCGTGCGTTCGCGCCTGCGGCCTGTGCCTGCGCTCTCGCCTCGGCGATGCTGGTGCCGAGCAGGCCGGCCAAGGCCGCCAGAGCGATGACCCTTCTAGGCTTGCTGGCCATCGCCCAGGCCATCGAAGCCGCTGGCAATCTGGTGGCGACCCGACCGCGGACCGCATACGCCGCGCTTGCTCCCGGCCACGAAGTCGACGATCTCGCGGCAGATCGGGTCGCGATGCAGGGCGCTGTTGCGCAACATCTCGAGTCGCTGATGCACGGTGCCGGCACGCCAGAACAGTAGTCGGAAGACCCGCTTGACGAGAGCCTTCTGGTCGGCCGTGTAGCCGTTGCGGTGCATGCCCACGAGGTTGACCGCGACGAGCTTGGCCCGGTCGCCCTGTACGGTCGCGAACGGCGGCGCATCCTGCGAGACCATCGCGCCCGCTCCGATCATCGCGAGCTTGCCGATGCGCGCGAACTGATGGATGCCGACCATGGCGCCGAGGATCACGCGGTCCCCGATCGTCGTGTGGCCGGCGGCCATGGCCCCGTTCGTGAACACGACGTGGCTTCCCACCGTCGCGTCGTGGCCGATGTGGCAGCCGACCAGCAGCAGGTTGTGGTCGCCGATCGTCGTGACTCCGCCGCCGTATGCCGTCCCACCGTGGATCGTCACGTGCTCGCGGATGCGGTTGTGAGAACCGATCCGCAGCGTCCCCTGGCCCTCACCACCCTTCAGCTTCTTGTCCTGCGGGGAGGTGCCCACGACGCAGTACGGGTAGAGCTCGCAGTTCTCGCCGATCGTCGTGTCGCCATCGACGACGACGTGACTCGAGAGCCTCGTGTTGTCCCCGAGCGTGACGCCGGCTCCCACGGTGCAGTACGGACCGACTTCGACGTTGTGGCCGAGTCTTGCACCTGGGGCGACGATCGCGGTGGGGTGGATCAATTGCTTGGAACCTGAGCACCGGAAGTGCTTGCGGGTCGCAATGTCTACCCGAGGCATCGACACCGCGCTACCCTTCGCGACAGGTGCCGGCCGAAGCACGGCGAATTCGTGCGAGCAGACGCCAGTGCCACGGTGGTTGCGAGCCCATGCCCAATTGCGCCATTCGATCGATGACCACGGCCTCGAGCCACAGTACCAGCAGGAGCGATCGTCCGTGACGATCGTCCGTGGCGAGTCCGTTGCACCGGGGATCGCCACCGGCCAGGTGCATTTGCGCGGCTTCGCGGTCGAGAACACCGGGCGGCGCATCGCGGCCGACGAAATCGAGACCGAGCTGAACCGGCTGCGCGAGGCGCTGCAACGCAGCCGCTCCCAGGTCGAGGAGATCAAGCTCAAGCAGGCGGACACACTCGACCCGGCCGCGCTGCGCATCTTCGACGCTCACCTGGCCTACCTGCGCGATGCGATGTTCGTCACGGAGATCGAATCCCAGATCATGCAGGAGCGTCTGTCCGCGCGCGAAGCCGTGCAGCTCGTGTTCGGCAAGTACGACCGCATCTTCCAGCTCGTCGAGAGCGAGCTGTTGCGCCGCCGCGCGAGCGACCTGCGCGACGTCGCGACGCGACTGCTGCGCAACATCGATGCGGACACCGTGCGCGGCATCGTACCACCCGCCGGACCCTACATCCTCGCCGCGCGCCAGCTGACCACGGCCGACATGTTCAACCTCGAGAACGAGCGCGTCGACGGCATCGTCGCCGAGGAGGGAGGCATGAGCTCGCACGCGGCGATCCTCGCGCGCGGCATGGGCATCCCGACCGTTTCGGGCATCACCGACCTCCCTCGCCTGCTGCGCGACGGGGACGTCGTGGTGCTCAATGCGACGCTCGGTCAACTCGTGATCTCGCCGGACGACCGCACTCTCGCCGAGGCGACGGCCAGCGCGCAGCGGTGGAAGGCGAGCAAGTCGGAAGCGGCCGCCTCGGCCAGCGCCGTGCGGCACCAGACGCGCGAAGGTTCGCCCGTGCGCCTGCTCGGCTCCTGCGGCAGCGCCGGGGAAGCGGAGCTCGTGCGCTCCTTCGGCATGGAGGGCATCGGCGTCTATCGCACGGAGTTCGAGTTCCTCGTCGACAAGGCGCGGCCCGTCGAACAGGACCTCGCGAACCAGTATCGCAAGGTGATCGAGAGCCAGGACGGGAGACCGGTGTCGTTCCGCCTGCTCGACGTCGTCGCCGCAACTCTCGGCGTCGCAGCGGGTCAGGAACGCAACCCCGCGCTCGGCCGGCGCGGCGTGCGCGGTCTGTTGGCGAATCAGGACGTGCTGCGGCTCCAGCTGCGCGCCATCCTGCGCGCCGCCGCGGGCGCCGAGCAGGTCGCGATCCTCGTGCCGTTCGTCACGGGTCTGGCCGACCTGCAGCGCGTGAAATCCGCGGCGCTCGAAGAACGCGTGGCGCTCAAGAAGGCCGGCATCGAGTGTGCCTCCGCTCTCGCGGTGGCCCCGATCGTCGAGGTGCCCGCGGCCGCGATGACGCTCGGCACGATGCTGAACGAGAGCGATTTCGCCGTTGTGTCGATCGACGACCTGCAAGCGCACCTGCTGGCGGCCGATCGCGACAACGCCGCGGTGCGCGAATACCACGAGATGGTGCACCCGGCCGTGTTCGAGCTGCTCGCGCGGCTGTGCAAGGATGCGGAACGGCGCGAGAAGACGCTCGTGTTGTTCGGCGAGAGTGCCGCGGATCCGGTGCGCGTGCCGTTCTACATCGGCGTCGGCTTCCGCAGCTTCTCGATCGCTCCGGTGCGCCTGCGCAGCATGTTGAAGGTCGTCGGGCGCTACTCCGTCGACGAGTGCCGGCGCATCGCGGCGCGTATTCTCGAGGCGCCGCGCACGCTCGACGTGCAGAAGGTGCTCGTGCACCTCGAACCAGACGAGTAGTCGCGGCCGTGCTACGGTGGCTACGGCCCTGGGCTGGGGCGCCGCAGCAGCGCCGTGTGGATCGGGCCGCCCGGACGCAGCTCGCTGCGGTAGAGGACGAGGCCGGTGGGCTGAAACGGCTTCTGCTCGAGCGTCTGGCCGACGCTCTTCAGCTGGTCGATGAGCGCGAGCGCACCGAACGCGCTGCGCACGCGGCCCAACGTCACGTGCGGCACGAAGCCGCGCTTCTCGCGCGACACGCCGAGTTGTTCGGCCTGTTGCGCGAGCTGTGCCTGCAGCATGGTCAAGGCCTCGAGGTCGCCGCCCAGCGCGGCCCACACGACGCGCGGTTCGCCGCGAGGCGGGAAGTGACCGAGGCCCTGCAGCGACAGCGACAACGGCGGCACCGCAATCGTGCGGACGACCTCGCGCAACGCGTCCACGGTCGCCTCGGGCGCGTCCGCCGCGAAGACGAGCGTCAGGTGCAGCTGCTCGGGAGGCACCCACTTGACGTTGCCCTTCTTCTCGAACCGGACGGCGAGTCCGGCGAGGTAGTTGCAGACGGGGGTCGGGAGGTCGAGGGCGACGAAGCAGCGCACGGCGCCATGGTAGACGAGGACAGGGACGTCTGCGGCTGTGCATCGCCGTAGCCCTTCCCATGCCCAAGCAAGGATTCGGCTAAGCTGTGCCCCCGGTGTGCCACATCCTGGCATGGCTCCCCACATGACGACATCTCCACAGATCCCGCTCCTGCGCGCCGGCGACCGTCTCACGCGTGCTGAGTTCGAACGGCGCTACGCGGCGATGCCCAACGTGAAGAAGGCGGAGCTGCTCGAAGGAGTGGTCCACATGCCGTCCCCCGTTCGTCACACGCACCATGGTCTGCCGCACGGCTTGCTCGCCCGCTGGCTAGGCGACTATGTCCGGGCAACTCCAGAATCCCAGCTCAGCATCGGCGCGACACTGCGCCTCGTCGACGAGAACGAGGAGCCGCAACCTGATCTGGTTCTCTTCGTGTCGCCAACCAAGGGCACGGCCATGATCGATGCGGAGGGGTATCTGGTCGGGCCACCCGAACTGGTAGTCGAGGTCGCCGCGAGCTCGGCCGCGAATGATCTCGACCAGAAGCTGCGGATCTACCTGCGCGCGGGAGTCAGCGAGTATCTGGTCGTGCGCGTCGAGGCGGCTGCGGTCGATTGGTTCGTGCTGCGGCACGGCACCTACGAACGGCTTCCCGCGGACCCCCGGGGCATCCTGCGCAGCGAGGTCTTCCCAGGGCTGTGGCTCGATGGGCCAGCCCTGCTGCGCGCCGACGACCCAGGGATGTGTGCGGCGGTGCAGACGGGGGTTCGCAGCGCGGAGCACGCCGCGTTCTGCGAACGACTTGCGCGTTCGCCCTCACCAGAACCGTGACAGCCGCCCTCGCGAAGCGCGCGGTTTCGAAGTGATCGGGCCCGCCGCGGTCTGATCGGAAGGAAGGAGGGCCCGCGGCGCCGCGACGCGGCGAGGCACCGCGTCACCTCTTCTTCAGGAACTCGCGCACCCGGTCGTGGTCCGCTTCGGGCAGTGTCTGCAGAGCGCGAACCGCGTGGTCGTGGCAAGCGACGTCATTGCCGCTGTCCTTTGCCGCGTTCAACACCAACAGCCAGGTGCTCCGCGATTCGTCGATCTCGAGCATCCGATCCACGAGGGCAGCGCTGCGTGCGTCCTTCACCGCGAACAACGCCGTCAGCACCTGCTTCGCCTGTTGCAGCGCCTGTCTGACCACCACGGTGCGAACCTGTTCGGGGATCGCGACGTCGCGGATCAGCTTCAGACCATCTTCGAGTCGAGCCAGCGGATCGGGCACGAGCTCGAGGATCTCGGCGAACCTGCCCTGCTTGATCAACGGGCCGGCCACAGCGCCGGTGAGCAGGTTCCTGGCGTAGTCGTCGGCCTCCCAGTCCTCCTTCGACACTGCTTTGTACAGCGCGAGCAGTCGGTCGGTGTCGCCCAACGCTCCGGTCAGGTGCACGAGGTCTCCCAACGTGCCCCTGACATCAGTGCCCGCCGCGACGGCGTCTTGCATCGCTTCGCAGCGCCGCTGCATGGCGGCCAAGGTCGGAGGATGGCGGCGCGCGAACTGCGCGAGCTTGCTGAGGAAGAACGACACGCGCACGCCTGTGTACGATGGGTTGTGCTGCACCCCTTCGTCCCACAGCCACAGGTAGTGCTTGCTCGCGCCGTCGAGGTCCTTCTTCCGGGCGAGGTCTTCGGCGAGCTTCTCGCGCGAGTTCCAATCGGTTGGCAACGGCTCGATGATCTCCACCACCTTCGTCGCGAGCTCCGCTGCAGTGACGAAGCCGACGACGCGGCCGAGTTCCTTGCCGTCCTTGCCCAGCACGACCAGCGTCGGGTAAGCGACGATCGCGAACTCCGTCGCCGCCGCAGTGTCTGCCTCGGGATCCACGCGGACGACGTCGGCGAGCGGTTTCAGCTGCGTCCACAGGGCCTGGTCCGCCCAGGTCTCCTGGCGCAGCCGGCGACACGGCGCGATCGCATCGTGCGAGAAATCGACGACGAGGGCACGGCTGGCCTTCGCCGCTGCCTCGCGCGCTGCCGCGAGCGGACCGGTGGCGAACGGCGGCTCCTGCGCGCCGAGCGGTGTGAACGACAGCAGCAACGCCGCAATGTGAGTTCGTGGGCACTTCATGGTGGGTCCTTCGCAAGTCACAATAGCTGACCAATGGTGGTGTTGCCGTTCCACCCCCCGGAGTCGATGCGCGGCCGGTCGCGTGCTCGTGCCCTGAGCGGCATCGGCTTCGCGACCCCGCGCTGGGACGAACGACACGAGACCGGATCGATCTCAGGCGACCGGATCGCCGAGCAGCTGCGCTTCGTACGCGTGCAGCGCGGGCGCACCGCCCGTGTGCAGGAACAGCACGTTCTCGCCGCGCCTGAACTCGCCTCGCCGGCTCATGCCGATGAGGCCGGCCATGGCCTTGCCCGTGTAGACGGGGTCGAGCAGGATCGCCTCCGTGCGCGCGAGCATCTGCACGGCCTCGACCATGCCCGCGTTGGGCACCGAGTACTTGGGCTGCCAGTAGCCGCCGATGCAGATCACGGACTCCTTCGGCACGGCGATGCCGAGCTCGAGCAGATCGCAGACCGCCTGCGCCTCCTTCTGCACGATCGGCACCTGGTCCGCGGGCTCGCGGCTGACGCCGATGCCGGTGATCGGGATCTCGATGCGGTTGCCGAGGAAGCCCGCGAGCAGACCGCCGTGCGTGCCCGAACTGCCCGAGCCGACGACGACGCGGTCGATGCGCACCCCTTGTTCGAAGAACTGCTGCTGCAGCTCCTGCGCACACGCGACGTAGCCGAGCCCACCGAGTGCGTTCGAGCCACCGGTGGGGATCAGGTAACCCTTGCGGCCCGCGCGCGCGAGGTCGTCCGCGACGTGCTGCATCGCATGAACGAGGTTCGTGCCGGCCGGCACGACGGTGATCGACTCGACGCCGAACAGACGGAACAGGAAGTTGTTGCCGCTCGCCGTGGTCCGGTAGCTGCCGGGCACGCGTTCTTCGATCACGAAGCGACACTTGAGACCTTCCTTCACCGCGGCCGACAGCGTGATGCGGCAGTGGTTGGACTGCGGCGCGCCGCAGGTGACCAGCGTGTCGGCGCCTTGTGCAAGAGCGTCGGCGACGAGGAACTCGAGCTTGCGCGTCTTGTTGCCGCCCGGCGCGAGTCCGAGCATGTCGTCGCGCTTGATCCAGATGTCGGGACCGCCGAGGGCACGCGTGAAGTTGGGCAGGAACTCGAGCGGAGTCGGGCCGGTCGAGTAGCGGCGGCGCGGGAAGCGGGAGAGGTCCATGGTCGAGGGCCCATGGTCCGCACTCTTCCCCGGCTGCGAAAGAGCATCGACGCAGAAGTGAGTGCCCCGATGGAGGTGACTCGGCCGAAGTTGCCACGCCTCCTGACCTTCGGCGAGCTACGCGGGTCGAGCCTGCTCCGGGCGTTCACATGTGCCTCGGCTGCGCGGCTGCAGTTGCAGGAGGGATCGCGGACATACACCAGGGCAGTCATTCCGTTACGCACCAGGGCACTCACTCCATTACGAGGCACCGCCCCCTCCCCGGTCACCGGAGTCTGTCTATGCTGCTCCGTGCTGTGTGTCGCGGTGATGCGCAGCCCTGTCTCTCTCTCACTGAGGCCCATGCCATGCACATGCCTGCAGTCTTCATTCTGCCAGCCCTCGCACTCGCAGCCGTCGCGCAATCAGGCACCCTTGCGCTCTCGCCGACCCACAACAACAACGGCAATGTGGGTGGCGGGATCTACTTCGACGTGACGTTCGCCACCGTGACGACGTTGGACAGCATCAGCTACGTTGGCACTGGGGGGGCCGCCGGCAACTCCTTTTTCGACGTCTTCGTCGGGCCGAGCACGTGGGTGAACAACGTGGCCGTGAACCCTGGTGTATGGACGCTCGTCGGCTCGAGCACGCCAGTCCCGACCCCGGGCGGCGCCGCATTCACACCCATGACCGGCGTGATCAACCCCGCCGGCCCGAACCCGGGACCCGTCTGTTTCGCGCCTGGCACCTACGGGATCGCGCTGAAGGCAACCGGCCACGCGTGGCGCTACCAGAACTTCACAACCTCCCAGACATACTCTGACCCGTTCGTCACAGCGGTGCTCGGTGGCGCCTCCAACGCCTTCCTCACGTTGCCCACGTTCTCGCCGAGGGTGCTGTCCGGCGCGCTCAACTACACGATCGGTGGCACACCGATGCCGTTCGCTCAACGTCAGCCCTACGGCCCCGGCTGCTACGCCCTTTACCAGTCGTTCTACGAGCTCTGGGGGAACCCGGCGGTGAACTTCGACATGGCCAACAAGTCGATGTACATGACCTTGGATGCCTCTAACAACCGCTACAGCTCGATCGTCGGTGGCACGGTTGCACCAGTCGCCCCGATCAGCGCGTCGCTCGGCCACGCCAACGACACGAACATCACCATCAACCTCGAGCCGGTCGCGAACCCACAGCCGATCCTGTTCCCGACCGCCCTTGGCCTGGGCATCGCGACGACGACAGTCGAGATGTGTTCCAACCTCTACGTCAACCTGCAGGGCTCGGTGGCCGCAACGCCCAACCCGACAGTCGCCGCCTGGCTCAGTGGCTTGGCCGTCCGCCTTGGCTGTCACTACAACGCCGATCCGTCGCTCGGTGGCACGACCCACTACGACTACGATGCGGTCAACGGACAGCACATCTTCACCTGGCAGGGCGTTCCTGGAGCAACAGTAGGTGGCGTAGCAGGTGGCGGCAGCAACACGTTCCAGATCGTGTTCTTCCCCAACAGCGACGTCGAGTTCCGTTTTGGAGCCATGAGCGTCGGGGGCGGTGGTGGATGGCCCGCACTGATCGGCTTCACGACGGGCAACGGCGCGCTCGACCCGGGCATCATCGACCTGTCCGCCGCGATCGCGGCGACGCCGCCGCTCAGCACCCAGAACGTCGATCGCCACGCGCTGCGACTCGTGGGCGACGTGAACCCGACCATCGGCGCGACCGTGAACCTGACGACGTCACAGCAGACCGGCCTCAGCGTCGGCATCCTTTTCATCGGCATCGCCGACCTCGGCCCCCTGTCGCCAGCCGGCTTCGATCTTGGCTTCCTCGGTGCGCCAGGCTGCGTGGTCAACATCAACACCTCTCCGAGCATCTCGCCGCTGATCGACAACCTCGGAGGGTCGATGAACGTCCCGTTCCCGATCCCCCCGAATCCAGGCCTGTTCGGCACGGAGCTGTTCTGCCAGTCGGTCTGGCTCGACCCGCTGGCCCAGAACCAGTTCTTCGGTCCGACTCTGGGGCTGCTGACGTCGAACGCACTCAAGCTCAAGGTCGGTGGGTTCTGATCCCGGTTGCCCGCGGCGCCGAGCGCCGCAGGCAAACGGGACAAGGACCTCGCCCCGCGCCTGCGGCGCGCCGCTTCGGTTCTGATCGAGAGAGCCAGCCGGGCAGGACCACTCCCTGATCAGGACGCGAGCCCCGAGCACACCGTGTTCGCGGCTCGCAGTCTTTGGCACTTCATTGCGCCAGCCGCGACAGGTCGGCGGCGCGGTTCATGAGCGCGTGCAGTTGTGCGAGCAGCGCGAGCCGGTTCTGCCGCAGCGCGCGGTCGTCGGCGTTCACCATGACCTTGTCGAAGAACGCGTCGACGGGCGCCTTGAGCGCCGCGCACAACACGAGACCGCCGCCGTAGTCGCCGCTGTCGAACTTCGGCCCCGCGCTCGCCGCGACCGACTGGAGCGCCTTGTGCAGTTGTTGCTCCTGCGCTTCCTGCAGCAGCTTCACGTCGACCTTCGCGCTGCCCACGGCCTCGCTCTTCTTCAAGATGTTGCCGATGCGTTTGTTGGCCGCGGCCAGCGACGCCGCCTCTGGCAACGCGGCGAACGCGCGCACTGCGGCGAGCCGCTGCTTCACGTCCGCGAGCTGCTGCGGCCGCAGACTCGTGACGGCGTCGACCTCCTGCGCCGTGTAACCCTGGTCCTTCAGCGTCACGGACAGGCGATCGAACACGAACTCGACGAGCGCATCCTTCGGATCGGCGATCAGCTTGCCGAACGTCGGCACCGCGAGCGCAATGAGCTCGTCGAGACGCAGCGGCAGCTCGCGTTCGACGAGCATGCGGATCACGCCGAGCGCATGCCGCCGCAGCCCGAACGGATCCTTGTCGCCGGTCGGCACCTGCCCGATGCCGAACAGCCCGACGAGCGTCTCGAGCTTGTCGGCCAACGCCACGACGACGCCGAGCGGCCCGCGTGGCAGCGCGTCACCCTGGAAGCGCGGCTTGTAGTGGTCTTCGATCGCCTGCGCGACCTCGGCCGGCTCGCCGTCGTGGCGCGCGTAGTAGCCGCCCATGATGCCCTGCAGCTCGGGGAACTCGCCGACCATGTCGGTCAGCAGGTCGGTCTTCATGAGCTGCGCAGCGCGATCGGCCCGCGTCGCGAGGTCCTTGCCGACGAGCTTCTGGCCGATGCCCTTGCCGATCGCACGCAGCCGTTCGACACGGTCCCCCTGGGAGCCGAGCTTGTTGTGGTAGACGACCTTCGCGAGACCGGGCAGCCGCGACTCGAGCTTCTTCTTCCGGTCCTGGTCGAAGAAGAACTTCGCGTCGGCGAGACGCGGGCGCACGACGCGTTCGTTGCCCGTGACGACGGCGCTCGCGTCGGTGGGGCGGATGTTGCTGACGACGAGGAACTTGTTCGTCAGCGTGCCCCTGCTGTCGAGCAGCGGGAAGTACTTCTGGTTCTGCTTCATCGTGAGGATGAGGCATTCCGGGGGCACGACGAGGAACTCGGGCGGAAAGCGACAAAGCAGCACGTTCGGGTTCTCGACGAGAGCCGTGACTTCGTCGAGCAGCGCGTCGTCGGTGGCGGGCACGAGCCCTTCGGCCTTCGCCTTTTCTTGCAGCTGCCGCTGCAGCTCGGCGCGTCGCTGCCCGAACGACGGCAGCACGCCCCCTTCGCTCTCGAGCTGGTTCTCGTAGCTGTCGGCCTCGCGCACCGTGATCACTGGCGACCTCGCTTCGAAGCGGTGGCCGTGCGTGTCGCGGCCCGCCATGAGCGCGAGCGCCTTCACGGGAACGACGTCGGCGCCGTGCAGTGCCAGGAGCCCGTGGGCCGGGCGCACGAACGTCACCGAGGTCCAGCCGTCGGCTTCCTGGTAGCTCATTCGCTTGCTGATCGGCAGCTTCTGCAGCGCTTCGTCGAGCGCCTGCTGCAGACCCGCGGCGAGCGTGACGCCCGCGACGACCTTGTCGAGGAACAAGGTCTCTGCCTTGCCCTCGATCGCGCGCTTCAGTCCCGACACCACGCTCGCGTCGGCGCCGAGTCCCGCGAGCTTCTTCAACAGCACCGGCGTCGGGTTGCCCCGGGCGTCGAGGCCGACGCTCACGGGCAGCAGCTTCTGCCGCACCGCCTGGTCGGCCGCGCGCGCCGTGACCCTCGTCACGTGCACGGCGAGTCGCCGCGGCGACGCGAACGTGGTCGCTTCGGCGTCGCCGCTCGCGAGGCCCTGGGCCTTCAAGCTGTCCGTGATCACGCTGCCGAAGGCTTCGCCGAGTCGCTTCAGGGACTTCGGCGGCAGCTCTTCGACGAACAGTTCGACCAGCAGGCTATTCGTGCTCATCGCGTGGGCCCGATCCTACGGGCAGGTCGCCACGCGAAGCCAGCGGCCTGCCCGTGCGGGCCTGCCGCAAGAGAATTCAGCCGGCGGCGAACACTTCGGAGAGGGACCGGGCGTCGAGCAGGCGTTCACCCCAACGGTCGAGTTCGGGGATCGCGGCCGCGTTGATGCGTGCCACAGTCTCGGTTGGCAGTGGGCCGAAGCGTTTGGTGAGCTGGCGCAGTAACAGCTCGGTGCGCCCCTCGGCGCGTCCCTCGGTGCGCCCTTCAGCGCGTCCTTCGCGTTTCAGCTTCTCAGCGGTGCTCATGATAGTCTCCTCGGGTCGGTGCAGGATGCGCTCGAAGGTCACGTGCAGGTCCTCCGCGGGGATCTCGGTCACGTGCAGACAATGCCACCCGATCGCAGCGACTGCCTCGCGGCCCACTGGTGGCCCCTCGTCGCGGTCGACGGCAACCAGCAGGTCGGCGGCTGCGTCGATGCGAGGGCCAGCGCGTTGGATCACGCGGTCTTCGCTGCCGCCGCGGCGGCGAGTTTCTGGATCACCTCGTCGGCCCAGGCCCTGGGCGCCAGCGGGAAGCCGAGCCGCGCGCGGCTCTCGAGGTAGCTCTGGGCCACGGCGCGCGCGAGGTTGCGGATGCGGCCGATGTAGCCGGCGCGTTCGGTCACGCTGATCGCGCCGCGCGCGTCGAGCAGGTTGAACGTGTGTGCGGCCTTGAGCAACTGCTCGTAGGCGGGAAGCGCGAGCTGCTGCTCCATGAGGTGCTTGCTCTGCTTCTCGTGCGCCGCGAAGGCTTCGAGCAGGAAGGCGACGTCGCTGTGTTCGAAGTTGTAGGCGCTCTGTTCGACCTCGTTCTGGTGGAACACGTCGCCGTACTTGATGCCCTCGGCGTAGACGAGATCGAACACGTTCTCGACGCCCTGCAGATACATGCAGAGGCGCTCGAGGCCGTAGGTGATCTCGCCCGTGATCGGCCGGCAGTCGATGCCGCCGACCTGCTGGAAGTAGGTGAACTGAGTGACTTCCATGCCATTGAGCCAGACCTCCCAGCCGAGGCCCCAGCAGCCGAGCGTCGGATTCTCCCAGTCGTCTTCGACGAAGCGCACGTCGTTCTTCTCGAGATCGAAGCCGAGTGCTTGGAGCGAGCCGAGGTAGAGGTCGAGGATGTCGCTCGGCGATGGCTTCAGCACGACCTGGAACTGGTAGTAGTGCTGCAGGCGGTTCGGATTCTGCCCGTAGCGTCCGTCCTTCGGCCGGCGGCTCGGTTGCACGTAGGCGGCGCGCCATGGTTCGGGACCCAATGCCCGCAGGAAGGTCGCCGTGTGGCTCGTGCCCGCGCCGACCTCCATGTCGTAGGGCTGCAGCAGCACGCAGCGCTGGCGGTCCCAGTAGTCCTGGAGGCGCAGGATGAGTTGCTGGAACGTGAGCATGGCGGTGGGGGGCGAAGCGTCACGAGTAGGCGCGGCCGACGTCAAGTGTCGGCAAACCGAAACTCTGCCGCGGCAAACCGCCACCGCGCCAAAGTAGCGAGCAGGGTTGATCATCGCGTCACTCGAGCAGTAACCTGCCGCGTGCCTTTCCCCCTGCCGGCTCCACCAGGTTGGAGCCCATGCTCACGCTCGACAGAGAGGTACCTGTGCGTCTCTCACCCTCAAGCTGCACCTTCGGTGCGCTCGTTTGTTCGGCTGCCTTTGCGCTGCTGGCCCCACTTCCCGCGCAGTGGGTGACGTTCCAGAACCAGACGTCCACACGCCTCGTCGCGGCGGCGTCGCTCGGGTCGGCCGATCCGCAGGAGAAGGACTACGCGTGGGGTGACTTCGATCAGGACGGCGACATCGACCTGGTCGTCGTGCGCAAGCAGCCGTTCACGTCCTCGGGCAGGTATCCGAACGTGCTGTTCATGAACGAGAACGGCGTGCTGACCGACCGCACGGCGACGCTCGCGAGTGCGTCGTCGGTGCCCGGCAGCCAGGGATTCCTCGACGACACGAACGACCGCGACGTCGTTGCCGTGGACGTCAACGGCGACGGCTGGCTCGACCTCGTGACCGCGACGACGCTGACGGCCGGGCTGCCGCAATACATCCGCGTGCCGCGCGTCTACATCAACCTCGGCGACGACCTGATCGGCAACTGGCTCGGGTTCCTCTACGACGATCCGCTGCGCATCAACGACATGCAAGTCGGCGCGAGTTGGAACGGCGAACATCGATTCTGCTCGGTGGCCGCCGGTGACATCGATCACGACGGGGACATGGACATCTACTTCGGGGACTACCAACAGGGTGGGTCCCGCTCGATCGACGTCGACGACCGCCTGCTGCTCAACGACGGGCTCGGCTACTTCACCGACGTCTCGTCGCAGCGCATGAGCTACACGATGCTCGAGTCGTCGTTCGCGATGAAGGTCGCGATGGTCGACATGAACCTCGATGGGTTCGTCGACATCCTGAAGGACGATGCGCTCAACGCCCCGCAGGCCATCTCGATCAGCTACAACAACGGCGTCGCGAACCCGGGCTTCTTCACGAACTACCAGCTCGCCTACAACAACCTCTCTCCCTACCACTTCCACGTCGGCGACCTCAACAACGACAACCTGCCGGACATGATCGTCAGCGACGACGGCCAGGACCGGTATCAGCTGCACCAGGGTGTGGTCGGCGGCATGGCGACGTTCGGGCCGGCGCAGGCGTTCACCTACACGGGGGGCGGCGGGGACGACGGCTTTGGTGGCAACAACATCATCGCCGACCTCAACAACGACGGCTGGAAGGACGCGATCATCGCGGACGTCGACGTCGACATCTCGGGCTGCAGCCGCCGCTGCCACATCTTCCGCAATCTCGGCAATGCGCCGAACGTCTCGATGCAGGAAGAGCAGATCAGCGGCGCCGTGTGCGGCATTCCGATCAGCTTCCTGACCGGAACGTTCGACGTCGCCGTGTTCGACATCAACGGCGACGGCTGGAACGACATGGTCATCGGTCGTTGCACCGGTACGGAGGTCTGGATGAACCAGCCGCCGATCGGGGTGTCGTTCACGTTCCCCGGTGGTCTGCCTACGATGATCTCGCCCGGCGCGATCCGGTATCTCGACGTCGTCGCGACGGGCATCGGCGGCGTCGTGCCGCAGCCAGGCACGGGCAAGCTGTTCGCGTCGATCAACGGTGGTGCGTTCGTGCAATACGCGATGACCGACGTCGCGCCGGGCCAGTATCGGGTCCTGCTGCCGAACCTGCCGAACTGCGCCGACGAACTGCGCTTCTACGTGAGCGTCGAGAGCGCAACCGCGACGACGTATCTCGATCCGCCGACCGCTCCGACCGGCGCCTACGAAGCGGTGGCCGCTGTCGGCACCGTGACCCTGTTCGAAGACACCTTCGAGGGGGCGCCGACCGGTTGGACGGTTGTCAACGACGTCTCGCTGACCGGCGGTGCGTGGGAAGTAGCCGTGCCGATCGGGACGACGGTGCTCGGCGTGTTTGCGGCGCCGAACGAGGACGGGGAAGCGAGCACTTCGGCGACGCATTGTTACGTCACGCAGAACGGCCTGCCTGGTGGCGCTGCCGGCGCGGCCGACGTCGATGGCGGGCCTACGGACCTGATCTCGCCGCCGCTCGACTACAGCGGCAGCGACGGCATCATCTCGTACAAGCGGTGGTTCTACCGCAGCAACGCGACCGGGAACGACACTCTCACGGTCGCGGTCTCGCCCGACAACGTGAATTGGGTCACCGTCGAGACCGTCGCGGGCCCCAACGCGAACCAGTGGATCAACCACTCGTTCCGCGTCAGCGACTTCATCGTGCCGAGCGCCACGGTGCGCGTCCGGTTCCGGACCTCCGACAACCCGGCCAACACCACGACCGAAGCCGCGATCGACGCCTTCCGCGCCGAGAAGTTCACGTGCACGCTCTGCCAGCCGAGCATCGGGCTGCAGGGCCCCGGCACTGCGACGTTCTCGCTGTGTGGTGGCGACCTGTCGTCCGGAACGTTCGCGACGTTCTCGATCCTCGGCACGCCGCCGTTTGCCTCGGGCATCCTGGTCTCCGACTTCTTCCTGCTCCCGGCGCCTTGGAGCGGTGGCACGCTGATCAACGGTGGCCCCGCTCTCATGTTCGGGTTCAGCACCGATGGCGCCGGCAACATGGTGATACCCGGATTCCCTGGCGGCTTCGGCAACTTCGCGATGTACGCCCAAGCGATCTACCTCGATGCCGCCACGCCGTTCGGCATCGGCTTCACGAACGGCTTGCGCATCCAGTTCAGACCCTGATTGCGGTGTCCTTGCCAGACTGACTTCTCTCTTCTCTTGCACTCTCTGCGCGCCCTCTCCCGCCATGCCCGGGGCGCTTTGACACTCTCGGAGCACCATGAGCACCCTCGATTGTCGTTACCTGCTGGCGGCGCTGCTCGCGTCGTCAGTGCCCGCCCAGTCGCCGCAACCCAAGATGGGTGCCCCGCTCGCCGGCCTCACCGCGAGTCAGCTACAGCGGTTCCTGACCGGGCGCGGGGATTTCCAGCATCAGGTCACCGTGCCCCAAGGTCTCGGGCCGATCTTCAACCAGAGTGCGTGCTCGAGCTGTCACAACAACCCGATCGGCGGCCCGGGCAGCATCGAGGTCTTCCGCTTCGGCTTCTATGACACCGAGACGGGCTTCGATCCGTTGACGGCGCTCGGTGGCTCCTTGCTGCAGGCGCAGGCGATCAACGTCGCGTGCCAGGAAGTGATCCCACCGCAGGCGAACGTGACCGCCAACCGCGTGACACCTTCCGCGCTCGGCATCGGCCTCGTCGAAGCCATCGCCGACGCCGACATCGCGTACTACGCCGCGAATCCGCCGAGCGCCCAGGTCAGCGGCCGCGCGCACATGGTGACGCCGCTCGAGACGCCGACCGGGCCGCTGCGTGTCGGTCGCTTCGGCTGGAAGGCCCAGGTCGCGACCGTGCTCACGTTCTCGGGCGACGCGAGCATGAACGAGCTCGGGTTCACGAACCGGCTCGCGCCGACCGAGAACGCGCCGAACGGCAACCAGGCCTTGCTGCTGCAGTGGGACAGCGTGCCCGATCCCGAGGATGGACCGGACGCGCAGGGGCAGCACTTCATCGATCGCATCACCGACTTCCAGCGGTATCTGGCCGCTCCGCCGCAGACGCCGCGTGCGGGCATGGCCGGCGAGGCCATCTTCAACAGCGTCGGTTGCGCGCACTGCCACATTGCGTCCTACACGACGCGCAACGATCCGACGCTCGAAGCCGCGATCTCGAACAAGCCGATCAAGCCCTACTCGGACTTCCTGCTGCACGACATGGGGACCGCGGCCGACTTCATCGGGCAGGGCCAGGCCGACATCCAGGAGCTGCGCACGCCGTTGCTCTGGGGCGTCCGCTCGCGCGATCCGCTGTGGCACGATGGCCGCGTCGCGGGCGGCACCTTGCAGTCGCGCATCCTCGGCCCTGGCGGCGTGATCTCGCTACACAACGCGTTCGGCAGCGAGGCCCAGCCAGCCGCGCAGGCCTTCCTCGCGCTGCCGCCGGCCGATCAGCTCAAGGTCGTCGCGTTCCTCGATTCGCTCGGCAGGGCCGAGTTCGACTGGGACGGCAACAACGTGCGCGGCCGGCCCGACCTCGCCGCGTTCCTCGTGGCACAGACCGGCGGTCCTTACACACCCGACAGCCCGGAAGCCGTCTTCGACTTCAACCAGGACGGCTGGGTCGACTCGATCGACTTCAACGTGTTCGCCCAGGTCTACGAGGAAGACTGCAACAGCAACAACACGAACGACCTGCAGGACGTCCTGACCGGGTGGAGCGCGGACAGCAACCAGAACTACGTTCCGGACGAGTGCGAGTTCTGCCAGACCAATCTCGGGTTTGCCGGCGCCGGCTCTCTCACGATGCAGATCTGCGGTGACCAGCTCTCGACGAACTTCTCGCGCGCGACCTTCCAGCTGCGCGGTGGTCCGCCCAACGGACCGGTCCTGATCGGCATCGGCTTCGCCGCGAACCCGCACCTCGTCACGCCGACCGAGTATCTGGTCCCGCTCGAGCCTCTCGCGGGTCTGATCACGTTCTTCAACTTCGACAACAACGGCGAACTGCGCACCGTGGTCGTCGGCACCGGCAACATTCCGCTCACGAACTGGGTGTTCCAGGCCGCGACGTTCACGGGCACCGCGTTCGACCTGTCGAACGCGCTGACGGTGAGCGTAGGAATGTTCTGAGGCAGGTTGCCTGCGGCGCCGAGCGCCGCAGGCAGACTGCCCCAGGACCTTGCCGCGCGCCTTCGGCGCGCCGCTGCGGTTCTGAGGCTGCCGAGCGCTGCAGGCAAACTGCCCAGGACCTTGCCGCGCGCCTTCGGCGCGCCGCATCAAGCCGTGCGGATGCTGGCGACGTGCAGGCCGAGCTCACGCGGGTCCTGGCCGAGACCCTCTCGCATCGGCACGAACGTACCACACCGGACCCGGCATTCGACGAGGCGCCCCGCCGGTACGCGCGGCACCGTCCACCGCAGTTCGTTGGGTGAGGACTTCGGCACGGGCAGCCGCTGCGCGAGCTCCCCGTCGATCCACAGCTCGGCCCAGGTGTCGCGTGGCTGCGGCACGAGCGTCATGAGCACTGCCGTCCATGGTGCGCTGGCCTGCAGGTAGAACCAGCATTCCGCCATCGACCAGCGCAGGGCAGCGTGGCCGTTGTTCGACTTCTCGGCATGGTGCCAGCCGGGGCCGAGGCTGCCGCTGTCGGCGGTCGCCATGTGGATCTCGGCGCGCCCCGTGGCGCAGTAGCGATCGACGATCGCGTAGAGGTCGCCGATGCCCGAGGGTTCGTGCAGGCCCTCGACGATGAGCCCCGTGAACGTCTCGTCTGCGACGCGGCGCAGCTTCTGGGTGCGCCAGCGCCGCAGCCACATGCCGATGCGGTGCGTCCTGCAGTAGGCGTGCGCTTGCTGCACTGCCTGCAGCACGCGCTGTGGCAGCGGACCACCGCCGCGCGCGATGTGCTCGGCCAGGGCCCTGCGGCGGCCCCGGTCGTAGTCGTGCAGGCCGCGCCAGATGCGGCGCAGTCGGGCCCGTTCGTAGTTCTTGTAGACCGCCTGCAGGCGGTTCTTCTCGACCATGAAGCGGCGGTGACCCTCGCGCTCGGCGACGACGGCTTCGGCCTCGACGACCTTCGGCCTGCTGCGCGCGGCGAGGTCGCCGTGCCAGTCGTGTACGCAGACGGCGCTCGGCACGTAGTAGATCTCGTGACCGGCGAGGCGCGCGCGCCAGCACCAGTCGACGTCTTCGACATACATGAAGAACGTGGGGTCGAAGCCGCCGATCTGCCGCAGCACCTCGCCGCGCATCAGCAGGGAGCCGCCGCAGACCGCGAACACGCGTTCGGGTTCCGCTGACGGATTGCGGTCCGGTCGGCCGATGTCGCGGTCTGCCGCGAAGCCGCTCTCGTTCATGACGATGCCCGTGCTGTTCAGGATCGTCGGGCAGCGGCGCATCAGCATCTTGGCGCCGAAGCAGGCGCCCTGCGGCAGAGCCAAGGCGGCGGCCACGAGCTCGGACACCCAGTTGCGTCGTGCTGTGGCATCGTGGTTCAGCAGCGCAGTGAAGTCGGCGCGCGAGCGTTCGAAGAGCACGTTGTGTCCGGCCGCGAAGCCGAGGTTCGTCTTCGACTCGATCACTTCGATCGAGGGGAAGTGCTTGCGCACGAAGTCCGCGGTGCCATCGCCGGACGCGTTGTCGAGCACGGTGATCTCGAGATCGGGCCAGTCCTGGTCGAGCAGCGACTGCAGGCACGGCGAGATGTAGTCCTTGCTCTTGTAGGCGAGCACGAGGGCCTCGACCTTCGGGCCGCCGGTCACGGGCAACACCGCGGGTTCGGCGCGGACGGCGGCGGCCGCGCGCTGCAGATCGCGGGCGGTGGGCTGCGAACGCGCGTCGACCTCGACGCCGGGCACGCTCGCGACGTAGCGCTTCATGGCGCCTTCGCCGGGGCCGCCGTCCACGAGGTAGACGGGTGCCGAGACTGCGCCGCGAGCGCGTTCCAACGGCAGGTCCGCGAGCGGCAGCAGGCGAAACGCGCGTTCCCACGCGGCCGGCGCGTGGAACGGCTCGGGACAGAACAGCACGACGTCGTCGCGGCCGAGGCCGGCCAGCAGCGACAACGCGGCGCGCGCCGCTGCGCGTTCGGCAGGCAACGGGCAGACGACGAGAGCCAGTGGCGGCATCGGCGCGATTGTGCCGATCCGACGAGGGGAGTCCAAGGGCGCGTGCGGCGAGGCGGCAGCGCCGCCTGTATCGCCAAAGCACACGTGGCTAGGATGCGCGCCCACTGGCCCTGTCAGATTCGCCGCATGGACATCTTGTTCGACGCCCGCATGCTCAATCGCCCGATGTCGGGTCTCGAGCGGGTCCAGATCAACGTGCTGCGCGAGCTCTGCGAGCTGCCCGACGTGAAACGTGTGCGCGTCGTGATGCAGCGGCATTCGAACCCCCCCAAGCGCCTGCCCGAGGCAGTCGAGCTTTGCGAGGTCTGGACCACCGAAGACATCGTCAAGATCCTCACCGAGCCCGAACAACAGCCCGACGTCTACCACCTGACGTGGTTTCCCGACACGACGCCGCGCGACCTGTTCCTGCCGCTGCTGGCGCCGGCGTCCGTCGTCGAAGTGCACGATGCGATCCTCAATCGGCACCCCGAGTACTTCCCCGATCGGGAGCACTGGCACTGGTACAACCACTTCATCGAGCGGCTGGTCCGCAACTGCGACCGCCTGCTCGTGCACAGCCGCTCGGTGATCGGCGAGATCGAGCGGGACCTGCGCGGGGATCCCGGCATCGCCGACGTGGCGCCGCTCGCGGTCGATCCCGACTTCCACGTTCCGCTGTCGCCCGACGAAGTGCGGCGCCGCTGCGACAGCATCGGCTTCCGCGGCGACTTCATCCTCGCCGTGGGCAAGGACTACCCGCACAAGGACCACGCTACGCTGATGCGCGCGCTCGCGCGTCTGCCGTCGCATGTGCGGCTCTGCATCGCGGGCACCAAGGTCTGGAAGAATCCCGGCGAGACGAGTGACGAGCTGATCGCGAAGCTCGACCTCGGCGACCGTGTCAGGTGGGTACAGGGTCTCGACGACCTGGACATCAAGGCGCTGCTGCAGGGCTGCCGCGCGCTGTCCTACCCTTCGCTCGAGGAGGGCTTCGGCATTCCGCCGATCGAGGCGATGGCGCTGCGCACGCCCGTCGTGGCGGCCGACGCGATGTCGATCCCCGAGGTCTGCCGCGACGGCGCGTGGCTGCATCGGCCCGGCGACGATCGCGAGCTCGAACACCTGTTGCGCAAGTGCCTCGACGGCGGGCCCGAGGTGCAGGCGCTGATCGAACGCGGCACGGCCGTGGAACGTTCCTACTCGTGGCGGCGCACGGCGGAGCTGACGTTCGCGTGCTACGAGAAGGCGATCGAGTCGGCCAAGGCGGGCACGAGCCCGCGCCATCCGCTCGATCCCAGAATCCGCGAGAGCCTCGCGGTCGCGGCGCGCTACAAGTTCAACGACCTCGACCGCGAGCTCGCAGCGTGGCAACAGCGATGCCTCACTGCCGAGGCACAGCTGAACACGGTGAACTTGCACGCCGGCAAGCTCGAAGCGCTCTTGCGCGAGATGGGGCAGAAGCCCGCGCCGGCGCCGGCGCCGCCACCACCTGTCCCGACGACCATGGACCCGGCTGCGCCGAAGCGGCCGCGCTGGTCCCTCAAGCGCCGCATCAAGAAGATCCGCGATGGCATCAGCCGTCGCAACAAGCCATGAGACTGCGCGAAATGGAGCCGAGGCGCCGGACCAACCCGGAAGGCACATGACCAAGAAGGGTGCGAAACCCACCACGGATGGCGCGGGCGCGCGCTCGTCAGTCGACCTCGCGCGTGATCTCGCCGATCGCGAACGGCAGCTGCGCGATCTGACCGACCAGGCTCTCGGGTTCCTCGAGGATCTGGCCGAGACCCGGCGGCTGAACGCAGATCGCGACCGGCTCGCCGACCGGATCGGCGAACTCGAACGAGCGCTCGCCGATGCACGCCAACGCCTGCTACATGCGGGTGGGTGCGTGCTCGGCCCGCCCGAGCATGGCGCGAAGCAGGCGCCGCTCGCGGTCGCCTTCTGGGGCAGCGAGACGTTCGCCGATGCCGCGGCCTGCAGCGCGTTCTGCAGCGAAGTGCCGGTTGTGTGGGTGGGGCTGCCGGCATCGGTGCCTGCCAAGGCCACGGCCGGGAACCTGCAGACGGTCGTGCACCGCGACGCGCACACCGAAGCCCAATGCTGGAACCTCGCGATGGCGGGGACCGCCGCGGAATGCGTGCTGCTGCTCGGCCCCGGCGCCCGGTTGCTGCGCGCGCCGTCGCTGCCCGAGGCCGTGCCACCGAACGCGGCCGTGCTGTGTCCGCGCATCGAGCGGAACAAGTCGTTCGAGATCGGGTGTGAGGAGAGCGACGACGTGCTGCGGTTGAGCCCCCGTCTCGTCACCGGCGACAGCGAAGGCATCACCGCAGTCCCGTGGCCGGCGGCTCAGGCATTCGTCGTGAGGCGCGCGGCGTTCGAACGCGTCGGCTTGTTCGACGAGAGCCTCGTCGGGTCCGCAGCGCTGCTCGACTACACGTTGCGCGCGCGGCGGCAGAACTTCGAGGTGTTCGCGTTGCCGGGGCTCGAGGTGCTCGCCGGTGCGCGGGCGACTTCGCTCGAGTCGCAGACCGACCAGCGCATGCGGCTCCTGTTGTTGGCCGCGCACCGGCCATCGAAGCTGGGCAAGGCGCTGGCCGAGACCCGGCTGCTGTGGACGCTCGGCGCCGAGGCGACCGGATTCCTGGCCGAGTTGCTCGCCCACCTGCCGGCCGGCGAAGTGGCCGACCAGCGCTCGGTGCTCGACCAGATCTGCGTCGGGCTGATCGCGACGGCCATGCCGTCGAACGAGGTCGCTCGCCGCGTGACTGCGGCGCGCGCGGAGCTGCTGCGTGCGTTTGCGGGAGCCGACCTGCCTGTCGGCAAGGACGAGCTCGCGGCCCGGTTGCGCGACAGCGAAGGGCCGCGTAGCCCGCCCGAGGCGGTCTTCGAGGCCCTGGCCCGCGACATCGCGTTGTGTGCACGTCTCGCTGCGGCTGCGGCGGCGACCGCGCAGCAGGTCCGCGCCGAACTGCAAGCGCTCGACGTCGAGCGCCATGCCCACATGGCGCGCGCGGAACAGTCCGAGGGTGCGCGGTCCACGGCCCAGGCGCAGTTGGATCAGGTGCAGCGTTGGCTCGCCGAGGCACGGCAGGAACTGCGGCAGTCGCACGAGGCACGTCACGAGGTCGCGCAGCGACTCGACCACGCGCACTCGGAGCTCGCGCGATCGCAGCAGCAGCAGGAGCAAGCGCGCGCCGAACTGGCGCGATCGCAACAGCAGCAGCAAGCCGTCGCGCAAGCCCATGACGAGACGCAGCGGAAGCTGAGCGAGCTGCACGACCATTTCAGCGAGCTCGCTCGCGTCGCCGGGCTCTCCGACGCCGCGGCTCCCGGCACGCTGCACGAGCGCCTGACACAGCTGCACGAGGACTCGCAGCGGCTGGACGCCACATTGCGGGCTGCGGGCGCCGCCGATGCGCAGGCACTGCTCGCCAGTCTCGATTCGCTGGGGCAGCGGCTCGACGCGGCGGTCGCCACGGTCGGCGAACGCGAACGGTGGATTGCCGCGCTGCTCGACGAAATCGGCAAGCGGCGGCTGTTCCCGCGTGCGCTGCTCGACCACGAGCGAGCCCTGCTCGAGCGGGTGAGACGAACGCCGTGAGGGTCCTCCTGGTCGTGCACCAGTATCTGCCGCGCCATTTCACGGGCACGGAGCAATACGTGCGGGCTCTGGCGCGCGGCATGCGGGCTCGCGGCATCGATGCCCGCGTGCTCGCCTACGAGCCGCTCTTGCAGTACGACAGTCCGGACCGGCTCTTCATCGAGCGCGACGAAGAGCAGGAAGGTGTGCCCGTGCGCCGCATCGCGTTGCACCACCGGCAGTCGCCCAATGCCGAGTTGCGCGACTACGAGAACCCGCTCGCCGGGCAGATGCTGGGGCGCTTTCTCGACGAGGTGGCCTTCGACCTCGTGCACGTGTTCCACGCGCGCAACATCGGCACCGCGGCGATCGAGGAGCCTGGTTTGCGTGGCCTGCCGCTCGTCGTGCACCTGATGGACTTCTGGTGGGTCTGCCCGAACTACCTGCTGTGGCGCCGCGACGGCAGTCTGTGCGACGGCCCGCCCGAAGGAGGCGCGGGCTGTATCCCGTGCGTCGATCCGACGCTGCACGACGCCCTCGCGGAGCGCCGCATCGAGCCGCAGTTGCGCAGCATCGGGTCCCTGAAGACGCCGGCAGGCGATCACCGCGGCTCGCACGTGCGCCAGGGCCACGCGCTGATCGGCCGCAAGGAGCACCTGATGGCCTTGCTGGCCCGGGCGCACAAAGTCATCGCGCCGTCGTCGTTCCTCGCGGGGATCTACGAACGGCATGGTCTGCCGGCCGAGAAGGTCATGCACCTGGCCTACGGGCTCGACCCCGAACGATTCGCCCGGATGCCGCCGCGAAAGCCCGCGCGCGGCAAGCCGCACCTCGACGTCGGCTACATCGGCTCGATCTCGCGGCACAAGGGTGTGCAGGTGCTGCTCGACGCATTGCGCCACGTCGCCACGCCGGAGCTGCGTGTGCACCTGCACGGCAGCCGCGATTCGCAGCCCGGTTTCTCGGAGGCGTTCGTCGATGGCATCAACGACGCGCGCGTTACGTTCCACGGCCCATTCGAGCCCGCGCAGCTCGGTTCGGTGCTGGCAACACTCGACGTGCTCGTCGTGCCGTCGCTGTGGTACGAGAACACTCCGTTCTCGATGCTCGAAGCGCTGCACGCCGGCGTGCCTGTCGTGGCTTCGGATCTGGGCGGCCTGGCCGAGATCGTGGTCGAGGGCCAGAGTGGCTTCCTGTTCCCGGCCGGCGACGCGCGCAGACTCGGCGCATTGCTCGAGTCGATCGCGGCCGATCCCGACGGCACGCTCGCGTTCTCGCCGCCGCAGCCGCCGGGCATCGACGACAACCTGATGCGCCTGACGGCGCTCTACGAGGAGCTGCTCGCGAGCCGTCCGGAGCCCGGCGCCTAGTCTCATGCGGGCAAGTCTCGTCATCCCGACCTGGAACGCCGGACCGCTGCTCGAGGAAGTTCTCGCCGCGGTCGCTGCCCAGCCAGGCGCCGACCAGCTCGAGCGTGTCGCCGTCGACAGCGGTTCGACGGACGGGACCGTGGCCACGCTGCAACGGCACGGCTTCCTCGTGCACACGATCCCGCAGCGCGAGTTCAACCACGGTGCGACGCGCGATCTCGCCATCGCGCGTGCGAAGGGGGACGTCGTGATGCTTCTCACGCAGGATGCGACCCCTGCCGATCGCCGCTGGCTGCCGGCTCTGCTCGACGCCTACACGGATCCGGCGGTCGACGCGGCCTGGTGCCGCCAGATCCCGCGGCGCGACTGCAATCCGCTGCTGCGGCGTCGCATCGAAGAGTGGATGGGGGATCGCAAGACCATGACCCTGCAACGCCTGCCTGCGGGCAAGACCTTCGGGGACCTCCAGCCGATGGAACGCCTGCGGCTGTCGTCCTTCGACAACGTCGCGAGCAGCGTGCGGCGCACGAGCTGGGAGAAACATCGCTTCGGCTGGCAGCGGTTCGGCGAGGACGTCACGTTCGGCAAACGCGTCATCGAGAGTGGTGGCTGCATCGCCTTCGTGCCGGAGTCGGCTGTCGTGCACAGCCACCAGACGACGCCCAAGCAGGAGGGCAAGCGCGTCTACTGCGACCATCAGAACCTGTTCGCGCTGTTCGGGCTCGTCGTGATACCGGACCTCGCGCATTGCAAACGCGCCGTGCGCGACGGCGGCGCGCACTTCCGCAAGCAGATCGCCGAGGAGCCCGGGCTCTCGCCACAGCGTCGCGCCGAGCTCGAGCGATGGGCGACGGACTACGCGAAGTGGACGGCTTGGGGGCAGTATCTCGGTGCCAACAGCGAGCGCCTGCGCAAGCGCTGGTTCGGCGTAGTCATGCACCTCGTCGATCGCTGGATGCACAAGCCCTGAACGAACGCGCCGGTCTCCGACTCAGCGCGGCATGCGCAGCACGTCCGCGATCTCGTGCGCGACCCAGGCATTGCCTTCTCGCGTCATGTGGCCGGCGAAGTAACGCTTGCGCAGCGTCGCATCCGTGCTGCGCGCTGCTGCGAACTTGCTCGCGAGGTCGAGCGTCTGCACCCCATGCGCCTCGGCATGGCGCAGCACCGCGAGCGCCTGCTCGGTCGGCGTGTCGCCCTGCAGCAGCAGCAGCAAACGGACACCGCGCGCGCGGCACGCTGCGTCGATGCGTTCGACGAGCTCCTTGCCGATCTCCCAACCCCTGCCGACGAGGTGTGGCACGGGCACCTGCTTCTCGTTCTCGATCCACCAGACTTTGCACGTGTGCGCGAGCACGGCGTCGAGCAGCGCGCTGTGGCCGAGCAGGTCCTTCCACGCCTTCGCCGGCGAGGCGGGGGCGGTGGGGTCGAGCGGCACGTTGCGCAGCACGATGGAGTCGCCTTCGAAGTCGAACCACGGTACGGGCGTGTAGCGGGTCTTGTATTCGCAGCGCACGAGGTCGTCGGGCAGGAAGCTCACGATGACCGTGCCCACTGGGAATTGTGCGAGCATCGCTTCGGCGCGCAGCACCGCTTGCGTGAGGCTGTAGCCGAACACGCCGCCGTTCTTCACGGGCTGGCCGAGCGCCACTTCGAGCTGTGCCGGCCAGGACGCATCGTCGTCGACCTGATCGCCGAACGTGAACGAATCGCCGACCGTTGCGATGACCTTGTCGCCGGTCGGCGTGGGGCCGGGGCCATTGCGGCGCATGCCGTCGCCGTCGATCGAGACCAGCGTGCCCCAGTGGTTGTCGCGGCTCTGGAAGTTCGGGCGCGGCACGTAGCCGAGCGTCGGGTGGAGCTCGGCCGGGTAGTTGCGCGCCATGAGGTCGGTGCGCAGCGCGCGGAAGCTGCCGAAGTGCAGCGGTGCGCGTCCGATGCGGATCGCGATCTCGGCGATCAGCAGCAGGCCGCAGAGCGGCACGAGCGCGAACAAGATCCGGCGCCGCCGCGAGATCGTCTTGCGTACTGGCTGGGCGGGGGCTGCGGCCATTCGCAGATGGTAGTCGTGCGTTCGGGAGTTGCGAGCACCCGGGGACTCGACCCTTCGGAGAGGCTCAGATCTGCGCCAGACGTTGCAGTTCTTCGCGACGATCGGGGTCGAGGACTTCCGCAGCCTGCGATTGCCCCACCGAACGCGTGGCGGATGTTCTGCTGTGCCAGCACGTCGGCGATGCGGTCGACTGCGTCCGGAACATCGGCGATGCCCGTCATGGTCGTGCATCCGTGCGCCCGCCAAGCCGCCAGGGGCTCGGCCGTGATGCCGACCGGCGGCGGCAAGTCGCTGTGTTACCAGCTGCCGGCGCTGCTGCAGGACCGGCTCGTTGTCGTCGTGTCGCCGTTGATCGCGTTGATGCAGGACCAGGTCGATGGGCTGCGGTTGCTCGGCGTGCCGGCCGCCGCGGTGCACGGCAACCTGTCGTCCGGGACCAGGGCGGCCTTGCGCGCGATGGCCTCCGATGGCTCGCTGCGGCTCCTGTTCGTCGCCCCCGAGCGGTTGTTCCAGGGCGACTTCCTGCGCTGGCTGCGTACGCGCGACGTGGCTTCGTTCGCGATCGACGAGGCGCACTGCATCAGCCAATGGGGCCATGACTTCCGTCCCGAGTACCGGCGACTCGCCGAGCTGCGCGAGCACTTCCCGCGCGCGCCGTTCCAGGCGTTCACGGCGACCGCGACGCCGCGCGTCCGCGACGACATCGTGCACCAGCTGCGGCTCCGGGATCCAGTCAGGCTCACGGGCACGTTCGATCGGCCGGAGCTGACCTACCGCGTCCTGCCGCGCCAGGACCTCGAGGCCCAGACCGCGCAGGCGATCGGCCGGCATCCCGATGCGGCGTCGATCGTCTACTGCATCACGCGCAAGGAGACCGAGGAGCTCGCCGCGGAACTGCAGCAGCGCGGCATCGCCGCCCGTGCCTACCACGCCGGGTTGCCGGCAACCGAGCGCAGCGCGGTCTCCGCCGACTTTCGCGCCGAACGCTTGCACGTGGTCATCGCGACGGTCGCGTTCGGCATGGGCATCGACCGCAGCGACGTGCGGCTGGTCGTGCACGCGGGCATGCCCAAGAGTCTGGAGGCCTACCAGCAGGAGACCGGGCGGGCCGGGCGCGATGGCCTGCCGGCCGAGTGTCTGTTGCTGTACTCGGCAGGCGACGCGGCGAGATGGCGTTCGCTGATGCAGCGCAGCTCGGGCGGGGCGAACGGCGATCCGGTGGCGCTCGAAGGCCAGTTGCAGCTGCTGCAGCAGATGCAGCGCTTCGCCGGGCGCGCGCGGTGCCGGCATCGCGCGATCAGCGAGTACTTCGGCCAGCGATACGACGATCCGAACTGCGGCGCCTGCGACGTGTGCCTCGACGAGCTCGAGGAAGTCCCGGGCGGCCATGTGCTGGCGCAGAAGATCCTGTCGGCGGTCGTGCGCACTGGGCAGCGCTTCGGCGGCAACTACGTGATCGACGTGTTGCGTGGCAAGGCCAACGAGAAGGTGACGGCGCGCGGTCACGACCGCTTGCCGACGTTCGGCGTTTGCCGGGACGTGCCGGCCGGGCGCCTGGGCAACTACATCGATCAGCTGGTCGATGCCGAGTGGCTCGTGCGCAGCGATGGTGAGTACCCGACGCTGTCCCTCGGCAAGGAGGCGATGGCAGTGCTGCGCAGCGAGCAGCAGGCCGTGTTGCGCGTGCCCAAGCAATCGCTGGCTGCGCGCGGCAAGCGGCAGCGCGCCCGCGATGGTGGGGCGAAGTCGACCGAGGCGCGCGAGCTCGACGCGGCGGAGCTGGGGCTGTTCGAAGCGCTGCGGACTCTGCGGCGCCGGCTCGCGAACGATCTCGGCGTGCCGTCCTACGTGGTGTTCTCGGACGCGACGCTGGCAGACATGGCGCAGCAGCGGCCCGGCTCGCCGACTGCGTTCCTCGCGGTTCGCGGCGTCGGCAGAAAGAAGCTCGAGTCGTTCGGCGAGGAGTTCCTGGCGGCGATCGCGGACCATGCTGAGAGTCATGGCATGTCGCTCGGTGCGGGAACGCAAGTGGACGCGCGCGACTCGTCGTCGACCCGAGGCGACGAACGGAACGACGAGGCGGACCGGCCGGCCGCGCGCGCGCTGCTGTTCGAGCTGTTCCGGGGCGGGGTGACGCTCGAGGAGGCGGCGAGGCGAGCGGGCCGCGCGCTCAGCACGGCGACTCGCTACTGCATCGAGTGGATCGCGACCGAGCGTCCGGTTCGCATCGCGGCGCTCGTGCCCGACGAGGTCTACGCCCGCGTCGAGGCGGCGCTGATGACGAGCGAAGACGGGCGCCTGAAGCCCGTGTTCGAAGCACTCGGCGGCGAGGTGTCGTACGAGATCCTGCGGTTGGTGTCGGCGCACCTGGTGATGCGCGCCGAAGGGAAGGAAGGAGGGGAGGGCGGGTAGGCGTGGCCGACCCTTTTCCGTCGCGCCGGGATAAGCTTGCGCCCTCTGCCCACACCAGAAGCAGCGGGCAAGACCCGCTCGAGGAGCACAATCGTGGTCCATTGCAATCGCCGGTCATTTCTGATCGAGGTCGGTCGCGGGATGATCACGGCGAGCCTGGGACTCTCCGCGGCGTCCCAGCTCGCGATGGCGTCGTCGTTCGCCGTGCAGGAGCCGCAACCGCTCGAGTTCGGTCCGTTCGAGTCGCTCGTCGGTCTGGTCACCGACACCCCGGCCGATCAGCTCATGCGCACGCTCGTGCAGAAGCTGCGCACCGGGACGAGCCTGCGCGAGCTGGCGACTGCCGGAGCCCTCGCGAACGCGCGAACGTTCGGCGGCCATGACTACGTCGGCTTCCACACGATGATGGCGCTCGGCCCCGCCTACCGCATGGCGCTGGCGACGCCCGAAGACAGGCGCCCGTTGCCGCTGCTCAAGGTGCTCTATCGCAACACGCACCGCATCCAGGAGTACGGTGGCCGCAGCAAGGAGGTGCTGCGCACGGTTGCGCCGGCGGCGTTGCCCGAGGGCCGTTCTGGTGCCGAGGTACTGCGCGACGCCGTGCGCGCGGCCGACATGGCGGCGGCCGATGGGGCCTTCGCTGCGTTGTCGCGCAGCACGCCCGACGCCTTCAACGCGCTGCTGGAGGCCGTGCAGGACGGCTACGACGTGCATCGCGTCGTGATGCCGCATCGCGCCTGGGACCTGCTCGACATCATCGGCATCGAGCACGCGCACACGCTGCTGCGCCAGTCCGTGCACTACTGCGTCAAGAACGAACGACAGACCAAGGAGCGCAGCGCAGACGCGCGTGCCCTGCTGCCTCGTCTGCTCGAACAGCACAAACTGCTCGGCAAGGCACCCGGTACGCGGGTGGCCGACGACGCGTGGATCGAGAGCACGAGCCGGCTCTTCTTCCGCGAGAAGCCCGAGGCCGCGGCCGATGCCGCGGCGGCGGCGCTCGCCGAAGGTTGGGCGCCCGAGTGCATCGGCGAGGCGATCGCGCTCGCGACGAACCAGCTGCTGCTGCGCGACCACGGCCGCACCGGCAAGCAGGTCGACGCAAAGAAGCCGGAGGCCAGCGTTCACGGCGACTCGATCGGCGTGCATGCGTGCGACTCGGCCAATGCATGGCGCGGCATGGCGCGCGCTGGCAATGCGCGCAATACGTTCGCGAGCCTGATCCTCGGTGCCTTCCAGGCCGCCACGGACCGCGTCGACCGAGGTGGCGACTTCCTCGCCTGGCAGCCATGGCCGCTGCGCGAGCACCTCGCGATCGTCGTGCCGGAGGATCCCGGTGAGCTCGTGGCCGCGACCGAGACCGCGATCCGCAGCAACGATCAGGCGCGTGCCTGTGCGCTGGTCCATCGCTACGGCGAGCTCGGTCATCCTGAGGGACCAGTCGTCGACCTGTTGCTGCGCTACGGGACCAGCGAGGACGGGGCGCTGCACGCCGAGAAGTTCTTCCGGACCGCGGTCGAGGAGTTTGCGGTTGCGCGGCCAGCGTTCCGCTGGCGCCATCTGTGCGCGCTGGCCCGCGTCACCGCGAGCGAGTTCGGCACGCCGGCACCCGGATACGCCGAGGCCTTCGCGAGCCTGAAGGCCTGAGCCTCGACTCGATGCGAGCCGCCGCAAACGAGGGGATCGCAGCTGGGATCTGGGCGCGGCAGTTGACCGCAGCGACTGGGGCGGCCACTTTTGGTCTGGCCATGCGCGCGCGCCTCGACGTCGCCCTGCTGTCGATCCTGCTCTGCTCGGTGGCGGCACAGACCCCGACCGTGACCTTCGGCGGCGAGACGATGCGCCTGCGTTCGGGGACGGTCACGGCGGCCGGCGCCGCCTTCAACGTGACGCTCGTCATGGAGAACGACAACGTGGATCCGTCGCTGGGCTCGAGCTTCCGCCGGTGGTGGCACTGCCAGATCGGGGGTCTCGGTCCGGCTGGCGTCACTCTGCATATCAGTGTCACGAATGCGGGCTACAGCGACGTCATCCTGCCCGTGTGGGCGCAGTCGACGAACGGCACGACGTTCGGCAGCTATGCGCGCGTGCCGGTCAGCGCCACACCTTCGGTTTCGGGCGGCACCGTGCACAACTTCACGCTGGCGGTGCCCGCCGGCGTCATCGCGATCCGCCTCGCGAAGTACTTCCCGTACTCGGTGACGCGCAAGAACAACTTCGTCGCTTCGCTGACGGGCCATCCTCGCGTGCGCAGCATCGGCTCGCTCGGCAACTCGGTGCAGGGGCGCCCGATCCACAAGATCGAGCTCACCGACAGCACGGTGCCCGATGCCGGCAAGAAACGCGTGTGGATCCATGCCGGCATCCACCCGGCCGAGTCGACGAGCTACTTCACGGTCGAGGGTCTCGTCGAGTGGCTGCTCTCGGGCGATCCGTGGGCGGCCGTGCTGCTCGATCGGGCACTCATCGAGCTGATGCCGATGGTGAACCCCGACGGCGTGTTCCTCGGCAACTACCGCACGAACGTCAACTCGGCGGACCTCGAGGCCGAGTGGTCAGCGCCCTACAACAGCACGCAGCCCGAGGTCATCGCCTTGCGCACGGCCATCGAGGGCTACATGGGCACCGTCGCGAGCCCCGGGGCCAACCCGATCCGCGTGCTGCTCAACCTGCACAGCTCGCACAACGTCGACTACCCGTTCCACTTTCGACACACCGCGAACCCGAACTGGCACCCGACGACGAACAACACGGGCGTGATCCCCGTCGTCAACGCCGCCGAGGGCCAGTGGATCGCGCAGTTCGAGGCGCGGAGCCCGTTCGTGAGCCTCGGCACGACGCAGGCGAGCGCGCTGGTCTCGCGGCCGTTCGTCGAGTCGATGTGCCACGACCGCTGGACTGCCGTGAACGGTTGGCTCAATCCGCCGGGTCTGCAGGAGCTGGTGATGGCGATCACGTTCGAAGGCACCTACCGCAGGGGCCCCGACACGGTGACCTGGAACACCGAGGCCGACTACCGCCTGGTCGGCGCCCAGATGGGCCGCGCGCTCTGCGATCACCTCGGTCTGCAGTTGACGGCGAGCTTGCAGTCCTATGGCGCACCGTGTGTGACGGATTCGTTCACGGGCGTGCTCGTGCCGCAGCCCAACGGGACGCACCTGGCGGTCCTGCAGGTCGCGGGTGCGGCTCCGAACGCGTTCGGCCTGCTGGTCCTCGGTGGCACGCAGCTCGCGCTGCCATTGCCGGCACCGTGGGCGCCCTGCACGCTGCTCTGCTCGCCCGATGTGACGGCGGGGTTCGTCGCCGACGCGGCCGGTCTCGCGCAGCTGTTGTTGACGGTGCCGGCGGCTCCGGGCCTGTTGGCGTTCCTGCAATACGTCACGTTCGACCTGTCGCTGCCGGGCGTGCCGCTCGATGCGAGCAACGGCTTGCGCATCAGCAACGACTACTGATCGAGGGGCCCGCCGCGCGGAGACAACGCTGGGCTTGCCGTGCGATCTCGTTATGCTGCGCACAGTGACCTACCGCGTCGACCTCCCGGTGTTCTCCGGTCCGATGGACCTGCTGTTGCACCTGGTCCGCGAACAGGAAGTGGACATCCACGAGATCTCGCTCGCGCGGATCCTGCGCGACTACCTCGTGCACCTCGGCGTTCTGCAGCAGCTGGACCTGCACGACATCGGCGATTTCGTCGTGATGGCGAGCACGCTGATGGAGATCAAGTCGCGCGAGCTGCTGCCGAACGAGGCCGTCGAGATCGAACAGGAGCTCGATCCGAGGGACGACCTGATCCGGCGATTGCTCGAATACAAACGCTACCGCGATCTCGCGCGACAACTCGAGACGCGCGCCGACCGCCGCGCGCGCCAGGCGCCGCTCGTGCTCGTGCAGCCGTCCCATCTGCAGGACCACGAAGACGAGGACCTGCTCGATCTCGGCAGCCTGGGCATCTGGGACCTGACGTCGGCGTTCGCGAAGCTGCTCGAGGAGATCGGCGAGCAGGGCCCGATGAACATCGAGGTCGAGAAGCGCGATGTCAGTTACTACACGCGCCGGCTCCTCGACACGTTCAAGCGCGAGAAGGAAGTACGCTTCTCCGACGTGTTCGTGCGCACGGAGGGGCGATACGGCCTGATCGGAACGTTGATCGCCTTGCTCGAGATGATGAAGCAGGGCTACCTGCGCGCGAGCCAGGACCATTGCTTCGACGAGATCCACCTGACCTTCTGCGCCGATGGCGAAGTCACGGTGGACATGATCCTCGCGGGCATCACTGCCGAGGAGGAACGGCTGCGCGCTCAGGAGGCAGCGGCTGCCGCCGCGGAGGCCAGCCCCGAAGTTGGGGACGTGGGGGACGCGGGGGACGCGCCACCGGCATAGCAGGCGCCACCTGATGTCACCAAGTCCGAAGTCGACGCTGGCCGGGATCTTCTGCCTCGGACTCTCCATCATCTTGTTCGAGATCGCGTTGACGCGCGTCTTCGCGATCATGATGTGGCACCACTTCACCTACATGGTGATCTCGATCGGCCTGCTCGGCTTCGGCGCGTCGGGCAGCCTGCTGACGGCCACCCGCATCGGCAGCGGCAAGGAATCACCGGTCCGCGGGCTCGTCTGGTGCAGCCTCGCCTACGGGGTCAGCGTGATGCTCGCGTTCTGCTTCGCGACGCTCGTGCGGATCGACAGTCTCGCGATCTGGCAGCAGAAGGAGAACTTTCTCGCGCTGTTCCTGATCTACCTGATCATCGGCGTGCCGTTCCTGCTCGGGGGGTTCGGCATCGGGCTCGCGCTGACGCGCCTCGTCGAGCACGTCAACAAGCTCTACTTCAGCGATCTCGTCGGGTCGTCGGTCGGCGCGGGACTCAGCGTGGTGCTCATGAAGTCCTTCGGCAGCTCGGCGGCCGTGATGATGGCTGGCGGGTTCGGACTGCTCGCGGCGTTCTGTTTCAGCCTCGGCGCGCCGCGGCGCTACCTCGCGCTCAGTGTGCCGGGTCTCGTGCTCGCTTTGATCGTCGCCCTGGCGTTCACGGGCGGTGCGCCGGTTGTCGGCATTGCTGCAGCCCACTGGCGCGTGCCGTATGCGCCGGGCAAGGAGGCGCTCGTCGCGGAG
>DASRJH010000065.1:0-3506 GCA_035649575.1 Planctomycetota bacterium | reverse complement strand
GCACCGCATAAGTGCCCGGCGATGCCAGGCGGTTCTGGCCCAGCCGCGCGTCCCATTGCACGGCCTGCAGCCCGGCGCTGGCCTTGCCCTCGACGCGGGCGATCTCGGTGCCGACCACGTCGTGGATCGTGAGCACGGGCGCCTTCTCGGGCGCCTGGAGCCAGACGTGGAACGTCACGCCATACGGCGGATTCGGCGCCTTGTAGTCGCGGTGGCCCTGGAAGCCGCGGCTCGTCATGCGCCAGAGGAACGCCGGCTCGACCGCGAACAGATGGGCCTTGCTCTTGGCGACCGCCGGCGTCGCCTGGCGCAGCGCTTCGATGTCCAACACGAAGATGCCGCGGCCGTGCGTCGCGGCGATCAGGTCGCTGTCGCGGTCCTGCACGAACAGGTCGCGCACCGCGACCGTCGGCAGACCCTTGCCGAGCGGGAACCAGCGGTTGCCGCGGTCGAGCGACGCGAAGCAGCCGTACTCGGTGCCGAGGAACAGCAGGTTCTGGTTGCGCGGGTCTTCCATGACCGCGTAACACGGCTCGCGGCTCGGCAGGTCGGTGCCGAGATCCTGCCACGTCTTGCCGCGGTCGTTCGAGACGAACACGTAGGTGCGGAAGTCGTCCGAACGGTGGCCGTCGAGCGTCACGTAGACGCGGTCGTCGGCGAAGTGCGACGGCACGATGTCGCTCACGTAGCGCGGCGCGAAGACCGGCAGGTTCGCTTCGATCCGTTCCCAGGTCTGGCCGCCGTCGGCGGTGCGCGACAACGCGCCATCGTCGGTGCCGACGTAGAGCAGGCCCTGCACGCGCGGGCTCTCGGCCAGCGAGACCGCGGCGCCGGAGTCGGTGCGGCCGAGCCGGCCCGAGATGCACCGCATGCGCATGCTGTCCTGGTTCCGGATCGGATCCTGGCCCGGTCGCGAACTGCGGTTGTCGAGGTGCGCGTAGCGTTCGCCGCGGAACAGATGGGTGCCGGCGTGGTAGATCGTGAGCCGGTTGTGCGGCGAGAGGATGAACGGCGCGTCCCAGTTGAAGGTCGCCTGGCCACCCTCCGCGGGCCGGTCGCGCTGCAGCCGCGCCTGACCGCCCGTGCGCGTGTCGACGATGCCGAGCGCGCCGTTCTGGCTCGTGGCGTAGACGATCCACGGTTCGAGCGGATCGGTCTGCGCGCCGAAACCATCGCCGCCGTAGATCGTGCGCCAGTCCTCGCGCGTGATGCCCTCGCGATAGCGGGTGCGCGACGGTCCGATCCAGGTGCCGTTGTCCTGCAGCCCGCCGACCACGTTGTAGGGCACGCTGTTGTCGGCGACCGCGTCGTAGTACTGCGCCGCACTGAAGCCCGCGTGCACCTGCCAGGTTGCGCCGCGGTCGAACGTCTCGTTGACGCCGCCGTCGCACAGAGCGAGCAGGTGGTCGCTGTCGTCGGGGTCGACCCAGATGCCGTGGAAATCGACGTGGATGCCGCGGTGAATGGCCTTGAACGAGTCGCCGCCGTCGTGCGTGCCCCACAGCGAAGTGCCCACACAGTAGATGTTCTGGTCGGAGCGCGGGTCGACGCGGATCACCGAGTAGTAGAACGGGCGTTCCGTGAGGCTGTTGACGCGCCGCCAGGTCTCGCCGCGATCGTCGCTGCGGAAGACGCCGCCGGTCTCGTAGCCGAGCTCGCCCTGGGCCTTCTGCCTGTCGGCTACCTGGCCGTTGAGGCGTCCGCCATACGGGAGCCGGCCGAGGGCCTGCGCGAGCGGGTTGTCGAGGCGACCGTAGGTGACCTCCGCGGTCCTGGTCTCGGTGCCGCGCACGAAGGTCAACACGACCTTCTGCTCCGCGGTCGCATCGCGCACGATCTCGACGAGGTCGGCGTAGGTCTTCACGGCTTCGTCGCCGACCTTCGTGATGCGATCGCCGGCGGCCAGCTTCGCCGTGTGCGCAGGTCCACCTTCGGTCACTTGCGTGAGCACAGCACCGGGCGCCTCCTCGGTGCCGTCGCTGCCTTCGCGGCCGATGCCGAGATCGGCGTTGCGCCCACCTCGCCCCCCCTGTCCCTGCCCGGGACCTTGGCCGGCAGGAGGTTCATCGGGCGGGTCGCTCGCGATGCGGTCCTTGCGGTCGCCGCGCACCCAGCCGCTGCGTTCCGTCTCGATGATCGCGAACATCGTGTCGGCACGGGTCGCCATCAGATCGATGCCGCTGCGGCCCCACTTGCAGCTCGGCAGCCCGTTCGTGAGCTGGCGCCAGTTGTCGCCGCCGTCGACGCTCTTGTAGAGCCCGCTCTTGGGGCTCAGGCGAACGCTCGGGTCGTTGCCGTCGAAACCGTTGCGCCTGCGTTCGTACATGCACGCGAACAGCACCTTCGGATCCTGCGGATGCATGCGCACGTCGATGCAACCCGTCTTCTCGTCGAGGAACAGCACGCGTTCCCACGAAGCGCCGCCATCCTGCGTGCGGTAGACGCCGCGTTCTCCGTTGTCGGCCCAGAGGCGGCCGAGCGCCGCAACGTAGACGATGTCGGGGTTGCTCGGGTGGATCTCGACGTGGCCGATCTGGAAGGACTCGCGCAGTCCCATGTGATGCCAGTTCGCGCCGCCGTCCGTCGACTTGTAGACGCCGTCGCCCCATTGCACGGAATTGCGCGCGTTCTCTTCGCCGGTGCCGACCCAGACGATGTCCGGGTTGCTCGGCGCGATCGCGACATCGCCGATCGAGACCGCAGTCGCGTGGTCGAACACGTTGCTCCAAGTGGTGCCCGCGTTGTCGGTCTTCCAGACGCCGCCTCCGGCGCTGCCGACGAACCACGTGCTCTGTCGCTGCGGATGCACGTCGATGTCCGTCATGCGGCCCATCGGGTTCACGGGACCGAGGTTCCTCCACGCGAGCTGGTCGAACATCGAACGCGAGAACACGCTCTCGGGGGCGACGTCGGCGGGACGCGCGCGCGTCTGCGGCTGGTTCTCCGCGGGGCGCGGCGGCGGCGCTTCGGATTCGGTCTCTTGGCAGATGACGTCGGTGGCCGCGAACATTGCCGCGGCAACGAAAGGCATGATGCGCATGGGGGTCCCGGGGAGAGTCTCGGCAACGCGATCGCCGAGGGGTCGCAGCTTACGCAAGGTCCGGCTCACGCGGGCGCTGCCCGCGGTCAATTGTGTCGCAAAGTAGTGACGCTGCCCAGAACCGCAGCGGCGCGCCGCAGGCGCGCGGCCCAGAACCGCCCGTGCCGCGGGCAGACTACTTGCGATGCAGGTTGAGTTGGACCTGGCTGTCGTCGCCGAAGACGAACGGCACGACGGTGCGCGCTTCGAGGTCGCCTCGCGTCCACGCCACGACCTCGTAGCTGCCCGGCGCCATGTAGGCGATCCACTCGGCCTTGCCCGTGGATCCGGTCCAGCTGACGGCTGCCTGCGCCTGCCACGAGGTCGGTTTGCCTGCCGCGCGGATCGCGAGCCAGGCAACCTCCGGAGCTCTCAGGGTTCCGGGTTGGAGTGGAACGATGGCCAGGAAACGGCGAGCCACACCGGC
>DASRJH010000064.1:0-5013 GCA_035649575.1 Planctomycetota bacterium | reverse complement strand
GACGCTCCCGTCGCGGGCGCCTTGATCGAAGTTGTTCCGCTCCGCGGCTCGGGTGGTGACGCGGAATGGCTGACGACCTCGGGTGGCGATGGACGGTTCTCGGTTCGAGCCGCTTGCCGCCACATGCTCGTCGGTGCGCGTGCCGAAGGCCACAGCGCCTCGCCGTTGCAGTTCCTGCAAGGCAGGGACGGCAGCCAGTTCGAGGTTCGCTTGCAGCTCGGCCCACCGGCGGGCAGCGTCGAAGGCCTCGTCGTCGACGAACACGGCCACGCGATCCCCGGTGCAGTGGTGCGGATCGGCAGTGGACCGACATCCTTCTCCATCATTACGAATGTGATGCCGCCCTTGCCCGCACTCGTGCGCAGCGATGCCGAGGGCCGCTTCCGCGCGCTTGGAGTCCCGCCGGGCATGCAACCGGTCGTCGCGGCGGCGGAGGGTTGCGCACCATGGCAGGGCACCTGCGAAGTGGCGGCCCATCTCGTCGCCCGGTTGCGCATCGAGCTCCGCGCGGGCGCTTCGATCTGCGGCAAGGTGCTCACCGCGAAAGGCGAGCCCGCGGCCGAGGTCATCGTCGAAGTGGGCGAACCGGACGACTTCGCGCGCTACGTGACGACCACCTCGGACGACGGACGCTTCGAACTCTCGAGCCTGCCCGCAGGCGAGCTCCTGCTCGTGGCGCGGCACAGTGCACTGGGCCAGGCAGAGCAACGCGTGCACACCGAAGCGGGCACGGAGTCCGAGCGCGAATTGCGGCTGTCGCGCGGGCTCGAGTTGCGCGGGCGGGTCGTCGACGAGACCGGGGCGCCGATCGCCGCGGCCCAACTCATGTGCTTCCTTTCGACGGGTGGGTCGGAGATGGGCAGCGCGAGCACCGATCGCGAGGGGCACTTCGCGATCCTCAACTGGCCCGCAGGCAAGGTGCTGGTCGTCAGGGTGTATGCGCGCGGCTTCGAGAGCCTGCGGCGAACCGATGTCACCCCGGACGCTCCGCTCGAGTTCGTGATGCGCCGTTCGCAGCCGATGACCGTGCGGATCAAGGGCGTGGTCATGTCCCCCGACGGCGAGCCGCTGCCGAACCTGATGGTCTATGGACTCGGCAAGGTCGATCCGTCGAGACACGACGCGCAACTGACGGCGGCCGATGGCCGCTTCGAGCTCGGTCCGTTGGTGCCTGCCACCTGGGCGGTTTGGGTGGATGCGAGTGCCTACCCGGGCTACCGGAGCGAACCGCGCGAACTCGCCGCCGATGCAGTCTGGGACCTCGGCGAGATCCGATTGCCCGAGTCCTGCAGGGCGATCCTCACCGTCGATGGAGATCGCACCGATCTGAGTTTCCGAGTCGTCGACGCGACTGACAACGCTCGGGGCGGCGTGGTCGAAGAGAACGGTGTCCTGATGGCTCGCAGGATCGCACCTGGCCCGCATCGCCTTCTCGTGCAGGGCAAGACCGTCGCGGCGCAATCGATCCCGTTCATGGCACAGGCAGGGGAACCGACCCACGTCGCCGTGAAGCTCGTTCCTGGAGTCCGCCAGCGGTTCGAGATCGCAGCGCAGGCGCTCGATCCGCTGCCGAATGCGGCAAACCTGCATGTCCGGCGCGGCAGGGAATTGCTGGCCAGCTGGTGGGTCTCGCTGCAGGCGAGTCAGCCCGCGAACGCCGAGCTGTGCCTGCCACCGGGCGACTTCACCTTGACCGTCAGCGAAGGCGAACGGCAATTCGCGACCGCGGCCTTCTCGGTCGGCGCCACCGAAGCCGCGCCGCTGCGCGTCGAGCTCCGCTGACGCGCCGGCAGGCTATGCTCGGTCCGGATCCCGAAGAACCCGTACAGGGACGGGCCACTTCGGCGTCTTGCCAGCATGACCTCGCCCCACCCCGGCCTGCAGCGGCTCATGGACGAAGCGCCGTACGTGCGGCTGCTCGCGCGCCAACTGGTCGCCGAGGAGGCCGACGACGTGGTGCAGCAGACCTGGCTGCAGGCGATCCAGCACGGCGGCGACCGCGTCGTGTCGCCGCGCGCATGGCTCGCCCAGATCGTCCGCAACGTGGCGACGAGCCTGCACCGCGGGCGCGCGCGGCAACGGCGCGAGCAACAGACCGATGGTGCTGACGGTGACGAGGATCTCGTTCCGTCCTCGGCCGAGCTAATGCAGCTCGAAGAACAGCGCCGCCTGCTTGTCGCCGCCGTCGATCGCCTGCCGAAGCACCTGCGAACGGTCGTGCTGTTGCGCTACTTCGAGGGCCTGACTCCGCGCGCGATCGCACGCCGGCTCGACGCACCGACGACCACCGTCTGGAACCAGCTGCGGCGCGCGTTGCAGCTCTTGCGCGAACGGCTCGACGCCGAGCACGGCGGCGATCGGCGCGCGTGGATGTTGCCGCTCGTGCCGTTCGCGGCGGGCACGAACGGCATGCCGTGGGCCGGGCCGGCAATCCCCGCGAGTGCGGTGTCCGCATCGGCTCTCGCAATCGGAGTACTCGCGATGACGATGAAGACCAAGTTGGTGGCGGCGACCTTCGTGCTGTTGGCAGTGACCGGAGCGTTGGTCCTCTGGGCGACGCGGGATCCGGTCCCGACCAGCCCCGACGCGCCAGGCAAGATGGTCGAGGGAGCGTCGGTCGAGACCTCGAAGGTCGCGCGCGATGCAATCGCCGCGACTTCGCCCGCGAACCAGACCGAACGCGAGTCGGTGAGCGCCCCGGTGGCAGACACTGCCCCCACGGGCACGCTCGTCCTGCACGTCCGCTACGGCGACGACAAGGCACCGGCGGCGGGTGTCGTGTTGATCGTGCACCGTTCCGCCACGGATCCGCGCGTGGAAGGCCTGCGCTGCAAGACCGACGCGGCGGGCACGGCGCGGTTCGAGTCGCTTTTGCCCGGGCGCCTCATGCTGACGTCCGACCGAGGCTGCCTCGGCAAGCGCGCCGAGATCCGCGGCGGCGAGACGACCGAACTCGACTACGAACTCGACGTCGGCCTCACGGTAACGGGCATCGTCGTCGACGCCGTCGGCACACCGGTTCCGGGCGCCTTGATCGAAGTGGCGCCGCTCGGGCGTGCGGACGCCGACGCCGAAGTGATGGCGACCTCGGGTGCCGATGGGAGATTCGCGGTGCGCGCGGCTCCCACGGAGACGCTCGTCGGCGCGCGAGCGGCCGGTCACAGCAGTTCGCCGCTGCAGTTCCTCGTCGGCAAGGACGGCAACACGGCCGAACTGCGCCTTCAACTCGGCCCGCCCGCGGGCTCGGTCTCGGGGATCGTCGTCGATGCGCACAACCGACCGGTAGCAGACGCCGTCGTGCGCGTCGGTCGCGGTTCCACCTCCGGCATCGTCGCGAGGGGTACCGGTGCGCCGCCGATCCCGGCCCTCGTGCGGACCGACGGCGACGGGCGCTTCCTGGCCATCGGTCTGCCGCCCGGCAACCAGCCTGTCGTCGCCCGTGCGCGCGGCAAGGCGCCGTGGCAGGGCACGTGCGAAGTCACCGCGAACCTGACGGCGCCGCTCAAGATCGAGCTCGCGGACGGTGCCACGATCCAAGGCACCGTGCGCACCGCCGAGGGGGATGTCGCGGCACGGGTCGAGATCGAGGTCGGCGACTGGGACGACCTCGCGCACTACCGCACCATCACGACGAAGGAAGGTCACTTCGAACTGACCGGTTTGCCGCCGGGCGAAGTCCTGCTCAAGGCAGCGCACGACGACTTCGGCAAGGCCGAGCAGCGCACGCAGGCGGTCGCCGGGGGCACTTCGTCGTGCGACCTGCGGCTCTCGCGCGGCCTCGAACTGCACGGCCGCGTCGTCGACGAGAACGGGGCCGCCATCGGCAAGGCCATGCTCGACTTCATGTGCATGAGTGCGGTCCCGGGATGGTGGAACCACGCCATCACCGATGCCGAGGGTCGCTTCTCGGTGCCCAACTGCCCCGAGGGCAAGAGACTGACCGTCACCGTGCGGGCGGAGGGTTTCGAGGAGTTGCAGCGCAACGACGTCGATGCGGCGCGCGGCCCCCTCGAACTGCAGCTACGCCGGTCGCTGCCGGCGACGGTCGTGATCCGCGGCACGATCGTCGATCCGGAAGGCAAGCCGCTGCCGAACGTGATGGTCCATGCCGATCGACAGGGAGCGAGCACGCGCGACGGGTCGGGCATCCGGCCCACGGGTCCTGACGGCGTCTTCGAGCTCGGCCCGATCGCGCCCGGCACGTGGGTCGTCACCGCGCGTTCGCCGTTGCACCCCAGCTGGAAGAGCGAGCCGCGTGAGCTCGGGGCCGACGCGACGTGGGACCTCGGGCAGGTGCACATGATCGCGGGCGGCAAGGCGACGGTGCAGGTCGAAGGCGACCGCACGGGTGCGCATTTCGCGATCCGCGACGGGGTGACGGGGGAGGGGACCGCACTCACCGACAGCAACGGCAAGCTCGTGTCCGCCGAGCTCGCGCCGGGCTGCCACAAGCTCTTCGTCACGGGCAAGAACGTGGCGGCCCAGGCGCTGCCGTTCGACGTGAAGGCAGGCGAGACCGCGACGCTGACCGTGAAGCTCACGCCAGGAGTGCGGCATGCCTTCGAGCTCGCGCCGCCCGTGCTCGACCCGCTGCCGGAATGGGTCAGGCTGCATGTGTTCCGCGGCAACGACCTCGTCGTGACGACAGCGGCCGCGCTGCGCAGGGGCGAGTCCGCGAGCTGCGAAGTGTGCCTCTTGCCAGGCGACTACCGCGTGACGGTCGTCGCCGACAAGCGCGAATTCGCGGCGGCGACGTTCACGGTCGGCGCTGCGGAAGGAGCACCGCTGCGCCTCGAGCTCCGCTGACGGCGAACGCCCGCGATAGACTGCGGCGAGAGGCAATCGAATGCGGCTCGCACTTCTCGTCGTCCTCGCTTCCGCCACGCTCAGCGCGCAGGAGAATCGCGAACCCGTGCGCGGCAGTGCGATGCTCGACGGCAAGCCGTGGCCATCGGCCACCGTGCACCTGCTGTCGCGCCCGCTGCCGCAGGACGAGCGCATCGGCACCGCCGA
>DASRJH010000063.1:0-25649 GCA_035649575.1 Planctomycetota bacterium | reverse complement strand
CGTCATGGGCCGCTGCCTATCCGCTCGAGGATCTGTTCGGCGCGTTCGTCTATCTCGACAACAAGCTCGTGGCGCGCACGACCACGCGCGTGCGGCAGGTCGCGGACAACCTGAACCAGTCCCCCTACGTGCCGAACACGCCGCAAGGAACTCCACCCGCGACGCTTGCCTGGTGTCCGCAATTCGTGGGAGGGGAGCAGCAGATCGGCTCCAACTCGTCCACGAGCTTGCTCAATGCTGGTCTGCAGAACCCGCTGAACCCGTATGGCTGCCGGCTCCAGACCGTCTGGCGCGAGATCGATCTGAGCCTGTCGCGCACCAACCCGTTCGACTTCAACCTCGACATCGAACAGATGTACTGGGCGCCCTACACCCAGACCAACCTCTCCTACGACGAGTTCGACAAGGTCGCCTTGTGGCTGGGCCACTCCGAGTACCGCCCGGTGCCGTGCGTGGGCGACTTCAGCGCGCTGGCGTCGATGCCGTCGTCCGGCCTCGGCCTCGTGTTCGAGAAGAACTTCGCGTACAACCCGAGGCCGACCGGCACTGATCTGATCGAGACGCAGTCGTCGCGGCGCGCGGTGTATGTCGCGGACGGGGCGCCGAGTTCGGCGGGGGTCCCGCTCACGATGGACCCCTCGACGGTCATCTACGAGACCAACCACGTCAACCGCTTCCTGCCGCTGCCCCCCTTCGTGAAGCCCTACTTCGTGTTCCGCGACGAAACGGTGCGCGAGCAGGCGTTGAACAACGGCATCAGTGGCGACATGCAGGCGGGCTTCATGCCATACATCGTGAGCCCCTTCCCCAATGGCCAGGGGCGGCGCTGGATCGACGTGGCGCCAAACGTGTCGTTCGTCAACTCGTTCTGGAACGACGGGTCCTCGAACCCGCTCGGCGGCGGCTCGGACGCGTACACGGGTGGCCTGGTCGGCAGCGTCGCGCTGCCGCTGCTCGCCGACTTCTGGACCTACTGCGACCTCTCGTCGCTGCCGGCGGGCGGCGGCTACATCGCGCTGGGCACCAATGGCTGGCAGGTGGCGATCACCGTGCAGTCGGGCTCGACGCCGAACTTCCGCGTGCTGTCGGCGGGGCGAGCCCCGATCGGTTCAGGTCCCTCGGTCTGCCGCTCGCAAGGCGAGCCGCAGTGGCAGACGGCCAGCGGAGGCTTCATCTATCCGACCACCGGGACGACGCCGCCCGGCGACAACACGTTCTACTGGATCATGCTCGACGTCTTGAAGCGCCAGAGCGTGATCACGAACGGCTTCCTCGACCTCAACAACCCGCATCGCGTGCCCGAGGGCTTCGCCGATCCGCGGCTTGGCCCGTTCTACCTGCAGGGTGGTCAGACCACGATGCCAGCCGGTGTGCTGCCGCGGTTCGACTTCGAGTTCGATCCGCCGCTGGCCCAGCTGCCGCCCGGTACGTCTGTCGTGCCGCAGTTCCGCGGCGCCAGCGTGGTCGACCCCACGCCGTGGTACTGGAATACGTGGATCAATGCGACGACTCCGCTGTTCCCAACCGGCGCCACCGCCGGTGCCCCGTACACTCCAGCCCATCGCGAACAGTTGAAGCCGACTGCCGTGAACTTCCCGCTGGATCCGTACAAGGCCGGGGACGCCCACATCCGCAAGTGGGATGCCCGTCCGATCCCACTCGGCGCTGCGGCGCGCAACTGGTGGACCTACTTCTACAACCGCACGGTCACGACCTACGTCGAGGATCCCAACGACCTCATGGAGCCGACGTTCACGATCCAGTTCCAGGGCCCCAACGAGGTGTTCACGCCGCGTAACATCCGCTACGTGAACTGGCGCTTCGTGACGAGCAACAACGTCGACGCGAATCCGCCGGTGACGCCGTCGATCGAGAGCTTCTCGCTCTCCTATCGCTTCCAGTAGCGGCTCGCCCCAAAGGGGCGATCCGCTAACTGGTCATCCAGAGACGCCGCAAGCGGGGAAACAACAACGGCGAAAGACGCAGCCAGCCCCGCTGCGTCAGGGTCAGCTGCGCTGCTGCCTCACGGCCTGGACGTTACGCGCGACGAGTACGTCGACGGTATCACGCGCATTTGCGCGGGGCCGCGGAACGGTCTGGCACGGCTTCCCGGGCGGAGGTCTGCGTGGCTTCGGCGAAAGCCGCCTGATAGAACTACGGGGTTTCGAACGCGCGCTCCCCGCCCCCGATGCCCCCACCACGACCGTTGTTGCTCGAACGCAAGTTGCTGCCCAAGGTCTGGGGCGGCCGCGCTCTGGAACATGTCCTCGGTCTGCGACTGCCGCTCGGCGAAGCGATCGGTGAAACCTGGGAGCTCTTCGATCGGCCCGAGGGCAGCAGCCGCGTACGCGACAACTCCACGACGCTCGCGCAGGTCCTGCAAGAGGACCCGGCTGCCTGGCTGGGCAGCGGAGTGTCGACGGGCTACGGGGGTCGTTTCCCGCTGCTGGTGAAGTTCCTCGACACGAAGGAGGCGCTGTCGGTGCAGGTACACCCCGACGACGAACAGGCGCAGGTCGAGGGCGACGGCGGCAAGAACGAGGTCTGGGTCGTGCTGCACGCGGGCAAGAACGCGCGCATCATCCGGGGTCTGCGGCCCGGCGTCGACCTCGCGCGTTTTCGCGCGGGCGCCCACACGGCGGCCGTCGAGCCGATGCTGTTCTCCTTCACGCCGCGCGTCGGCGACACGGTCCACGTGCCGCCGGGCACCGTGCACTCGATCGGCCCCAACGTCGTCGTGTTCGAGTTGCAGCAGAACAGCGACGTCACGTATCGCCTCTACGACTGGGGGCGATCGCGCGAGGTGCAGGTCGAGAAGGCGCTCGCCGTCATGCGACCAGACGAGGGCAGCGGCGCGGTCGATCGGCCCGTCGTGCCGCCACAGACCTTGCCCGATGGCGGCAAACTGCTGATCACGACGAAGCACTTCCGGCTGCGGCGCTACGAGCTCGCACGTCCATACACGCTCGCGACGGATCGACAATTCGCGACGGTGACCGTCGTCGGCGGTCGCGGCATCCTCGGCTGGCATTCCGGTGGCGTCGACACGCCGATGCAGCTGATGCTCGGCGACACGGTGTTGATACCGGCCTGCGTGAGCGAGGTCTTCGTGTCGCCGATCGGCCGGCTCGAGGTGTTGGTCGCGAGCCCCGGAGGGGCCTGATGGCGCTGCGGCACGAAGACAGGACGATGGGCCGGCGTCGCCACGCGCCGCGATACAGCGGGCGTCGCGCGCGAGGCCTGATCGTCACTCCAGCGAAGGCGCCCCCATTCGACAAGAGCGGCGTCGCGAAGGACGGCAAGGTCCGGCTCAACCAGTTCCTCGCGATGGGCGGGGTCTGCAGCCGGCGCGCCGCCGATGGCCTGATCGCGGGCGGCCGCGTCGAGGTCAACGGCCAGCTCGTCACCGAGCTCGGCGTGCGCGTCGATCCGAAGCAGGACGACGTGCGCCTCGACGGCACGCGCGTGTTCCCCGAGCGACCCGTCTACGTGCTGTTCAACAAGCCGAAGGGCATCGTCTGCACGAGCGCGCGACACGAGCAGAAGAAGCGCGTCATCGACTTCATGCCGCAGGTCCGCGGCAGGCTGTTCACGGTCGGCCGGCTCGACCTCGACAGCGAGGGCCTGATCCTGCTGACCAACGACGGCGCGTTTGCGCTCGAGATGACGCACCCGCGCTACGGCGTGCCAAAGCTCTACGCCGTGCTTGTGCAAGGACGCATCGAGCAACGCGACATCGACAAGGCGCGCGGCGGCGTGTGGCTGGCCGAAGGCCCGACGACGGGCATGAACGTGAAGGTCGAACGTCTCGGCAAGGATCGCACCTACATGACGGTCACGCTGCGCGAGGGCAAGAACCGCGAGATCCGCCGCGTGTTCGCGAAGCTCGGCCACAACGTGATCTCGCTGAAGCGCGTGCGCATCGGCGAGCTCGACCTGCGCGGTCTTGGCACGGGCGAGTGGCGTTTCCTGCAGCCGAACGAGGTGCAACGGCTGCGTGAGCTCGCGCGGGCCGCCGACGAGCCTGCGCACGGGACTCCGCGGAGAACCGGCCGATGAACGAGATGAAGATGTTGCCCGACGTCGAGCTCGTCGAGCTCGACAACGGCTTCAAGGCAATGCTCGTCGAACGAGGCCCGCTGCCCGTGGTCGCGACGGTCATGTGGTATCGCGTCGGCGCACGCGATGAGCGCACCGGCGAGACCGGCGTCTCGCACTTCCTCGAACACATGATGTTCAAGGGCACGCAGCGTTACGCGAAGGGACAGATCGATCTGCAGACGAGCAAGATGGGCGGCAGCAACAACGCCTTCACCGACAACGACAGCACGGCCTACTACTTCGCGCTGGCGGCCGATCGTTGGGAGACGGCGCTCGAGATCGAAGCGAGCCGCATGCGCGGATGCCTGCTCGATCCGCTCGAGTTCGCGAGCGAGAAGAACGTCGTGCTCGAGGAGCTCGCGATGGGCGAGGACGATCCGTGGCGGCCGCTCTACCAGGCCACGGAGTCGCTGCTCTTCCAGGTGCATCCGTATCATCACCCGGTGATCGGGTATCGCGAGGAGCTCGAACGGCTGTCGGCGCAGCAGATGCGCGACTACTACGAACGTCACTACGGGCCCAACCGCGCGTTCCTCGTGGTCTGCGGCGCGATCGACAAGGTGCGCACCGGCAATCGAATCCGCGAGCTGTTCGGACCGATCCCACGCGCCACCGAGCGCTCGGTGCCGGTCAAGGAGCCTGCACCGCAGGGCGAGCGGCGCGCCGTGCTGCGGACTCCGCACTCGGTCACGCGGCTGTGCATCGGGTTCCCGACCTGCCGCATGGGCGAACGCGACGACTACGCGCTCGACGTGCTCGCGCACGACCTCGGCAACAGCAAGAACAGCCGGCTCTACAAGCGGCTCGTGCTGAAGGACGAGCTCGTCATCGAAGTCAGCGTGATGAACGAGACGAGGCAGGATCCCGGCGCGTTGCTCGTGCTGTGCGAGCTGCGCGAGGGTGCGAGCCCCGCCAAGGTGGAGGCTGCAGTGCGCGAAGAGATCGAGAAGCAGATCGCCGAAGGCGTCGACAAGCGCGACCTGCACCGCATCCGCAGTCAGATCCGCGCGTCGTTCCTGTTCCAGGACGAAGCGGCGCTCGACCTCGCAATGAAACTGAGCCGCTTCGAGGCAGGTACGCCGAATGGCTACCGCACGCTCGAGACCGTGTTGCCGACCTACGACTCGCTGACGCGCAAGGAGCTGCGCCAGGTCGCATCGAAGTACTTCGACTTCAACCGCGCGGCCGTGGTCTGGTCGTTGCCTGCGGCGGGCGCGAATGCGCCGCCCGCAACGCAGGCCGACCAACAGGCCAAGACTGCAGTGAAGGCGAAGAAGGCGGACAAGGGCAAGAAGGCGGGCAAGCGCGCATGAGCGTCATTCGTCTGTCGATCGCCGAGCGGGTGCTCGACACCGGACTTTGCCTGCTTGCCGTGCAGAACCCGCGCGTGCAGACCTATGCCTGCGTGATCTCGCTCGAGGTGCGCCCCGGCGACGAGCCGGCCGAGCAGTCGGGTCTCGCGAACCTCACGGGCGAGTGCCTCGACGAGGGCACGAAGCACTACGGGGCGCTCGAGCTCGCGTCGGCGGCCGAGAACCTCGGCGCCATGCTCGAGGGCAACCAGCGCGGCGGCGTCGTGATGTGCCCGGCCAGCTCGAGCAAGGAGGCCACGGCCCTGTTGCGCGAGATGATCGTCGAGCCCGAGTTCCCCGGTCGCGAAGTCCGGCGCGTGCAGGGCGAAGTGATGACCGAGATCAAGGCCGAGGAGGACGATCCGCGCGCCGTCGCAGGGCGCCGCTTCCGCCAGGAGATCTACGGCCAGCACCCGCTCGGACGCCAGCAGACCGGCTCGATGCGCAGCGTCAGCAAGCTGAAGCCGAAGGACCTGCGCGAGTTCCACGAGGCGTGGTTCCGGCCGGCCGGTGGCTACGTCGCGGCAGCCGGTCCGGAGGACCCCGAGCGTACGCTCGATCGCCTCGAGCAGGCTTTCTCCAAGTTCCGCGGCAAGGCGCCCAAGCACCCGCCGATGCCCGCGCTCGATCTCGCGCCGAGCGGTCGCGACGCGCACGTGCCGATGGCGCGCGAACAGGTGCACATCTACCTCGGCCATCTCGGCATCCGGCGCACGCACCCCGACTTCTACGTGCTGACGGTCATGGACCACATCCTCGGCACGGGTCCCGGGTTCACCTCGCGATGCTCGCGCAAGCTGCGCGACGAACAGGGTCTCTGCTACGCCGTGAGCGCCGGCATCACGGCGAGTGCCGGCGAGGAGCCCGGCACGTTCACGGCCTACATCGGCACGTCACCCGAACACCGGCAGAAGGCGATCGACGGGTTCCTCGACGAGATCCGGCGCATCCGCAGCGAAGTGCCGCAAGCACAGGAGCTGCAGGACGTGAAGGACTACTTGACCGGCAGCTTCGTGTTCGCGCTCGAACGCAACAGCAACCTCGCGGCCTACGCGATCCGCGCGCGCCGCTTCGAGCTCGGGTTCGACTTCGTGCAGCGTTATCCGGACCTCGTGCGAGCGGTCACGGCCGATCACGTGCGCGAGGTCGCCGAGCGGCACCTGCACCCCGATAGGCTCGCGGTCATCAGCGCCGGAGCTTCGTGAAAACCGCATGCCGTGCGCACTCGCCGAGGTCCTCGACATCCTGCACGAGATCGCGCCGCTCGAGCTGGCGGCTGAATGGGACAACGTGGGGCTCTTGTTGCAGCCGCGCGCGCGCGCCAGGGTCGCGCGGGTGCTGCTCTGCATCGATCTGACCGACGCCGTCGTGGCCGAAGCGAAGGCCGCACGCATCGACCTCGTGGTCGCCTACCATCCGCCGCTGTTCCAGCCGCTGAAGCGCCTGGTGTACGACGACGGCAAGCAGCGCACCGTGCTGCTCGCTTTGGCTGCGGGCCTCGCGGTGTATTCGCCGCACACGGCGCTCGACGCGGCGCCGAGCGGGATCGCGGACTGGCTCGTCGAGGGCGTCGTCGGCGAACAGGCGCCGCGGGAACTGCGTCCCTGCGGCGACGGTGAATTCGGCCGCGTCGTGCAGTTGTCGCGCGCGCTGCCTTTCTCGACGCTGCTGCAACGCTGCAAGCGGCACTTCGGCGTGCGTAACCTGCAGGTGGCGCGACCCGAACCTGTGCGTGCTGCCGTGCGTTCGGTCGCGGTCGCCGCAGGCGCCGGCGGCAGCGTGCTGCGCGGCGTCGCGGCCGACGTGTTCGTCACGGGCGAGATGTCGCACCACGACGCGCTCGCGGCCGTGGCCGCGGGCACGGCCGTCGTGTGCGCCGGGCACAGCAACACCGAGCGTGGCTTCCTGCGCGTGCTGAAGAAACGCCTCGACCAAGCACTCGACGGCGATCTCGACGTGCGCATCGCGCGTTCGGACCGCGATCCGTTCGTCCTGGCCTGAACGCGTGCAGCTCGAACGGGAGCCGGCCGCAGGGCGCACTCAGCGGATGTGCACGGCTCCTGTCCTCCAGCTTGGAGGCGCTGAGTCTAGCTCGTCGTTTCACGCGCGCGGCGCCGTCGATGCTGCACTTCGCCCGAGGCGTTCTGCCAGCCCGCGTCAGGTCTCGACGAGTCGCTCGCCAGGTCGCCGGATCGCGTGGCGGAAGAAGTAGTTGACGATCGGGATGCCGAGCAGCAAGCCCCACACGCCGAACAGCTTGCCGCCGATCGTCAGCACGATCAGCACGAGCACGGGGTTCATGTGCATGTGGTGCCCGTAGATCTGCGGGTTCAGCACGTAGGTCTCGACCGCGTGGATCACGCAGATCAGCAGGATCGCGAGCAGCATCGCGCTGACACCGTCCGTCGTCAGCGCGAGCAGACAGATCGGCGTCGAGCTGATGAACGTGCCGGCCACGGGGATGAAGCTGCAGAAGAACACGATCGTCGACAGCACGAGCAGGTTCTGCAGTCCCATCATCCAGATGCCGATCGCGGTCAGGATCGTGTTGCAGATCGCGATGAAGAGCTGCGCCTCGAGCGCGCGACCGAGCACGCGGCCGAAGCCGGCCAGGTTGTCACTGACCTCGTCGTAGATGAAGCCGATCTTCGTGTTCGAAAGGCCCTCGATGTTGCGGCTCAGCTTCGGCAGGTCGAGCACGATCAGGAACGAGAACAACAGCGACAGCAGGAACGAGGACAGGTAGCCGAGCACCGACTGGCCGAAAAGCAGAGCGTTGTTCCCGATGTCCTTCTCGACGTTGTCGAGCAGGTTTGCGATCGGATGCAACTCCTCGTCGTTGGGTCTCGGTTCCCCGTCCTGACCGTTGTGTTTCGTTGGTGCCCCGGCCTTCGGGTTCGGCTCGTTCTCGCGCATCGTCGCGAGAGCCTTGCTGCGCTCCAGCAACGACTTGTAGACCGATGGGTACTGCTTGAGGGTCTTGTTGATCTCGGCGTCCGCGTCGTCCGCGTACTTCTCCCGGTTCTGCCAGAACGTTACGGCTTGTTCCCTCACGAGCGGGAACAGCGTGAAGCCCGTTGCCAGCAGCGTGCCGAGGAACACGAGCGCCACGAGCGTCACGCGCAGCGGCCGGTTCTTGATCCGGTGCTGCAGCCCCTCGACGCCGTGCGCCTGGATGTACGCGAACACGAACGTCAGGAAGATCAGCAGCAGGAACGGCCGCAGCAGGTAGAGGATCGAGAGCAGCAGGCCCCATACGAACGTGCGTGTGGCCAGCGAGAAGATGCGGTCCCACGGCGGCGGCAGCGTCTTTTCTTGCGGTTCGGGGCTCGAGAGCATTGCTCGTTGCGCAGGGTATGCGAGGCGGCTGCCGACTGCCAGTCCGAACGGCAGTCACGCCAGCAGGCCGGCGATGAACACCATCACGAACAGCGCGACGGTCTCGATGATGCCGAGCGCCATCAGGTAGTTGCCGAAGCCCTTGCCGGTCTCGGCCATCGCATCGCTCGCCGACGCGCCGATCCTGCCCTGGATCCAGGCCGACAGCCCGATCGCCATGCCCCCGAACAGGCCCATGCCGAGCATCGCGGGCCAGTTCGAAACCGCCGTGGCGAAGGCCTCGGGACTCATGCCCGCGGTCTGCGTGCACTTCGCCGACATCTGGTTCATGAGGATCATGCCGTAGATCGTCTGCGACAGCGGCGCACCGATGAACGTGACCAGCACGAACGGTGCCTGCTTGTTCTGCAGGTAGCACTTCTTCCAGCTGCCGACGGCCGCGGGGCCGGCCGCGCCGACCCCGAGACACGAGCCGAGTGCGCTGACAGAAAGCGCCATCGCGCCGCCGAGCTTGCCGAGTGATGCCATCGTTTCTGGGTCCACGGTCATGTCTCCGAGTTCGTCGTTCCGCTGGGATCGGGTCGTGCCGCCAGCGCGGTGAGGCGCGCGAACGGCCGATACGAGAAGCCATTCCACTGCAGGCCCAGATGGGCGCTGAATTCGAGCGTGTTCAAACGCACGCCGTGCACGAGCACGCCCATCGCGCACAACGCGAGGTTCAGGCTGTGGCCGAAGATCGCGATCAGCGCCGCGAAGACCCAGCCGGAGCCGCCACCGGCGGCCGCGTCGACCGCCATCGTGTTGAACGCCTTCGCGACCTCGAAGCCCGCGACGCCGACCGCGAACAGACGCAGGTAGGAGACCACGTCGACGAAGTTGCTGACGAGGCTCAGCGGCAGCATCACGTGGTTGAACCACTCGTCCTTGAACTTCGCGATCGGCGTCATGAACAGCACGATCAGCCCCGTGCCGACGGCCAGCACGGTCCACATCAGGGACGGCATGTGCTCGCCGAGCACCATGTGACGCGCGATCGCGAACATGAACCACGTGCACGCGATCCAGCCGAGCTGGGCCAAGGCCGGCAGGCTCTGCCACGAACGCAGGAAGGCCCAGCCGTGCGCCACGGTCAGGTGCACGGCGCCGAGGAAGAAACACAGCAGCATCACGTGGTTCCTGGCCGTGATCGGGTCGGGGCCGGTCAACCATTCGATGCGCGGCAGGTCGAGGAACGCGGGCAGCGTCGGGATCGCGAGCCAGGTGCCCGTGATGGCGCCCCAGCCGATCGTGGCGCAGGCGATCGTGCGCAGCAGCCGCACGGGCTGCGGGGCCGGACGGCCGCGCGCGATGACGAACGTCGCGATCAGCAGCAGCGTGCCGTAGCCCGCGTCGCCGATCAACATGGCCGCGAACACCACGAGGAACAGCAGGAACAAAGCACTCGAGTCCGGTTCCGCGTAGCCCGGCGTGATGCCGAGCATCTGCAGCACCGAGTGGATCTGCTTCACCCAGCCCGGAGAACGCAGCAGCGTCGGTACCGCATCGTCGGGGCCCGGTTCGCGGACGTGGAGCGCCCAGCCGTGGTTTGCCGCGGCCGCTTCGACCTGCGGGATCAGACCGGCTGGACAGGCGCCGCCGAGCCAGCAGAGGTCGGGTTCCTCGTTCATGCCGGCGCGTGCCTGCAGCATTTCGATCTCTTCGGCGAGCGCCAGGCTGTGTGCGGTCAGCCCCGGTTGGAACACGGCCAGCGTGCGGAGGCGCGTCTCGATCTCGGCGCAACGCGCCGTATTGGCCGCGATCTCGTTCTCGATGGCCGAGAGCGAACGGGCCGGCGGCGGCACTTCGCGCACCGCGAGCGCAGTGCTCGGGAGCGCGGCTGCCGGTGGCCCGACCAGCACCGCAGTAGCGGTCGTCGCGGTGCGACCGAGCACCTCGAGCGCGCAGCCCTCGGGGGCAGGCGGCAGGTCACCCTTGCCGTGCAGCTGGTAGAGCCTCAGCGCGATGCCGTGCTGCCGCAGCTGTGCCATGGCCGCCGGATCGAAGTCGCCGAACGGCAGCAGCTGCAACCGCTCGGCGGCGAGCTCGGCCCGCAGCTGTTCGAGTGCGCGGCGTTCGCTGCCGAGCTCGAGCACCTCGGTCACGACCGCGTCGAGGTCGGCGCCGCGGGTCCTGTGCCCCCGGTCCGCGTGGGCTCGGTCCGCCGGCAGCAGCGCGAGCGCCTCGGTGATCCGGTCGCGCTGCTTCTGTGCTCGATCGAGCCGCGAGCTCGCGCGCACCTGTTGCGGCAGCAGGTGCAGCACGCCGAGATCGCGCAGCTGCTCGAGCGCTGCCGCGGCATCACGCTGCCGGCAGATCACGGTCACGAGCTGCATCGGCACGATCACGACGCGGTCTCCTGTTCGAGGCTCTTCTGCTTGGCGATCTTGCTGCGCGCGACGTCGAGGGTCTGCACATCGCCGAGGAAGATGCGGATCCTGCGGATCGCCTCCTTGCACTCGGGGATCTTGACGCGCTCGAACAGGTTGACGCGCTGGTTGGTCGTGCGCAGCTCTTCGGCGAGCAGGCGCCGCTGCTGTTCGAACACGCGCCGTTCGAGCCGCAGCCGCGCGAGCTCGGCGAGGTTGTCCAGCGCATCGTCGTACCACGGCGGCGTCGCGTCGAGCGGCGGCTGCGTGCGCACGAACTCGACTTCGCGCAACAGCGGTACCGTGACGCCGGCGATGTTCGCGGTGTCGGTCAGCACGCGCCCGATGTCGAGCCACGGCAGGAAGTCGACCGGGTCGCTGAACAGCGCGACCCACGAACGCAGTCCCTCGAGCAGCGTCTGTTCGTGCTGCTGGCTCCGTTCGATGCGCGCGTCGACGAGGCGCACCTCGACCTGCAGCTGCGTCTTCTTGAGCTGCAGCGTCGGCAGGTAGCGCTCGAGTCGGCGCATCGTGTCGCGCTGCGCCTTGAGCTCGTTCTTCGTGGTCTTGATGCGGGCCATGCGCGGAATCTCGATCGTGCTGGCCGACGGCCGCGGCGAGCATGGCGCGCGATGTTGGGACGGCTCGCGGACGATGTCCAGTTCTCGCCGCGCAGAATGGCGCCGCTGTCGCCTGGCAACGCGCCGTGTCGAGACGAGTGGTGCGCGGTGGCAGCGTGTTCGCCGTGCTCGCGATGCGCGCAACCGCGGCGCGCCACGCGCTGCCGTGCGCCGGCGCGCGTGGCGGGGTGCGCCAACCGCCTACTTGGCGGCGACGGCTTCGCAGGTGGCCTTCAGCTCGACCTTGCCCTTGCTCTGCGACGTGCGGTCGATCTTCTGCTCTTCGCCGTTGCGATCTGGCATCCTGCTGCTCGATTCGCGCGCGACCTGCAGGTCGCCGGTGAACTCGACGCCGACGACGCGCTGCGCCTTGAGGTCGAAGCGCACGGTGCCGGTCAGGTCGAACGAGGCGTCGACCTTGCTGGTGCCCGCCGGTGCGGCGGCGCCGCCGCCCGCGGCACCGCCGCCCTGTCCGCGTCCGCCCGCGCCACCGAAACCACCGCCCATGATGCCCATCTCCTCGTTCGTGCCCTTGCCGGTAAGCTTGGCCTTGATCGCGAGCGTCGCGATGTCATTGTCGACGCCGGTCACCTTGCCCTTGGCATCGACGTCGAACTTGCCACCGCTGAGCAACTGCAGCACGACGTTGCCGCCGCCCTGGCCACGGCCGCCTTGGCCACGACCGCCCTGGCCACGGCCACCCTGGCCGCCACCCGCGGCACCACCCGCATCCTCCGTGGGTGCCCGGTTGACCGCGTGCGCGAGGTTGCGCAGAGCCGGCAGGAACGACTTGGCGACGTCGAACTCCTCGCCGGTCGCGACGCCGTGATCCGGCAGGAAGCCCTGAAACGAGATGCGCCCGGGGACGCCGCGCACCAGCGCCGCGGCGACGTCGGCCTGCTTGTCTCCTTCGCCCTCGGCGAACTTCACCTTGCCGTCGTCGCCGGTCTTCAGCGTCACCTTCTTGCCCTGCAGGCCGCCTTCGGTCTTGGTCTCCTGCGGGGTGCCGTCGCGGCCGGGACGCGTCTGCGTCGCGGCGACGGTCTTGTAGTCGCGCCAGGGCGCGCTACTCGGGCCTTCGTCGAACACGATCTCCTGGGCCAGCGACATCTCGCCACCGCCACCGCCACCGCGGCCGCCGGCGCCACCTGCTTCCGGCTCGGCGCCGTTGACCAGCGTCTTGCCGGTCTCCGTGGTCTTCAGCTTCGTCTGCAGCGAGTAGCGCAGCGGCTGGTCCTGGGTGGGGGGCGTCTTGAACTCGATCTTCTGCGCGAGCAGCGCCGCACTCAGCACAGGAAGGACGAACAGGAAGCGATGCATCATCATGGAGATTCTCCGGATCGCGGACAGGAACTGGGACATGCGGGTCCCGGAGCCTGGGCAGAGACTCGGCAACCTCGCTTTGGAACCGTGCGGAGTAAGGGTCCTGGTGTGGGGGAGTCCAGCCTCCCCCGACGAGGTGACAAAGCTAGGACACTGGAGGCGTCAGTCCCGCCTTGCCGGCCGTGGCCATGGCGCTGGCGGTGGGTGCCGGCGCTGGTGCCGCCTGCGCTCCCGCAGCCTGGGCCTTCGGCCAGAACTTCTCGAGCAGCTTCGTCGCGATCCCGGTCTCGGCCGGTTCGAAGCAGTCGGCCAGCATGCGCCAGCCGAGATCGAGCGCCTGCTCGAGCGGGATGTTGACCGAGAGGTCCATCATCTCGTGCTCGAAGCGTTCGCCGTAGGTCAGCAGCTTGTCGTCCCACGCGCTCGTCTTGAACCCCATCGAACGCTTCTCGCGCGACTCCTTGCACGCCGCGTAGAGCTGGATCATCACGTTCATCAGCGTGCGGTGGTCGTCCCTCGTGCGTCCGTTCACGAACTGCTTCAGGCGCGACAGCGAACCGAACGGCTCGATGCGTCCGTTGCGCAGGTAGAACTGGCCTTCGGTGATGTAGCCCGTGTTGTCGGGCACCGGGTGCGTCACGTCGTCGCCGGGCATCGTCGTGACCGCGAGGATCGTGATCGAGCCGGCGTCCGCGAAGTCGACGGCCTTCTCGTAGCGCGCGGCGAGCTGGCTGTAGAGGTCGCCCGGGTAGCCGCGGTTGCTCGGGATCTGCTCCATCGTGATCGCGATCTCCTTCAGCGCATCGGCGAAGTTCGTCATGTCGGTCAGCAGCACGAGCACGCGCTTCTTCTGCAGCGCGAACTGTTCGGCGACCGCGAGCGCGAGGTCCGGCACGAGCAGGCACTCGACCACGGGATCGGCGGCCGTGTGCACGAACATGACCGAGCGCGACAAGGCACCCCTCTCCTCGAGCGTGTCGCGGAAGAACAGGTAGTCGTCGTGCTTGAGGCCCATGCCGCCGAGCACGATCACGTCGACCTCGGCCTGCATCGCGATGCGCGCGAGCAACGCGTTGTATGGCTCGCCGGCGACCGAGAAGATCGGCAGCTTCTGCGACTCGACGAGCGAGTTGAACACGTCGATCATCGGGATGCCGGTGCGCACGAGGCGCCGCGGGATGATGCGTTTGCTCGGGTTGACCGACGGTCCGGCGATCTCGATCAGGTTGTGGCTCAGCGCGGGCCGGTTGTCTCTGGGCTGGCCGCTGCCCGTGAAGACGCGGCCCAGCAGCGTGTCCGAGAACGACACCTGCATCGGCCGGCCGAAGAAGCGCACCTGCGCGTCGGTGTGGATGCCGCGCGAGCCCGCGAACACCTGCAGGAAGACGCGGCCACCCTCGAGCCGGATCACCTGCGCGAGCGAGGTGCCGTTCTGCCAGGTGACCTCGGCGAGCTCGCGGTAGCCGACGCCGCTCGCGTTCACGACGATCACGTTGCCGACGACCTGCTCGACGCGCGTGTAGACGGTGTTCATGCCCGAGCCTCCGCAACGCCGTGGACCATCGCCTCGATCGCGGCTTCGGCCGCCGCGAACTCGGGGCGCTGAAAGGCCGTGCGGTTCCAGTCGTTCGTGACCTGTACGAGACGCTGGAAGAAGCGCCTCGCCGCGTTCTTGTCGGCGAACGTCATCCTCGTGGCCAGGATCCGGCGCACGACCGCGAACACGTATTGCTGGCGATCGGCCGGCGTCGCCGCGTCGATGTCGTGGTAGGCATCCTGCTGCAGGTAGCTCGCGTCGAGGTACTCGGCCTTCAGGTGCACGACGAAGTCGTCCATCGAGGTGCCCTCCTCGCCGACGACCTTCATCATCTGGCCGACATCGTTGCCGGCCTGCAGCGTCGCCCGCGCGAACTCGACGTCGCGCTGCGGCACGACCGACACGTATTTGCTCCAGCTGTCGAGTGGGTTGATCGCCGGGTAGCGGCGCGCGTCGCTGCGCTCGCGGCTCAGACCGTGAAACGCGCCGACGACCTTCAGCGTGGCCTGCGTCACGGGTTCTTCGAAGTTGCCGCCGGCCGGGCTGACCGTGCCGCCGATCGTCACCGAGCCCGTCGAGCCGTCGCGCAGCCGCACGACGCCGCCGCGCTCGTAGAAGGCCGCGATCACCGATTCGAGGTAGGCCGGGAACGCTTCTTCGCCGGGGATCTCTTCGAGTCGGCCCGATACTTCTCTCAGTGCCTGCGCCCAGCGCGACGTCGAGTCGGCCAGCAGCAGCACGTTGAGGCCCATCTGCCGGTAGTACTCGGCGGCGGTCACGGCGAGGTAGACGGACGCTTCGCGCGCGGCCACCGGCATCGAGCTCGTGTTGCAGACGATCAGCGTGCGCTGCATCAGGCTCTTGCCCGTGCGCGGATCGATCAGCTCCGGGAACTCGCGCAGCGTCTCGACGACTTCGCCCGCGCGTTCGCCGCACGCGGCGACGACGACGATGTCGACGTCGGCGTTCCTGCTCGTGATCTGCTGCAGCACCGTCTTGCCCGCGCCGAACGGACCCGGGATGCAGTAGGTGCCGCCGCGCGCGACCGGGAAGAACGTGTCGATGATGCGCACCTTCGTGATCAGCGGCTCGGTCGGGCGCAGCCGCTCGGCGTACGCCTTGATCGGCAGCTTCACGGGCCAGCGCATCATCAGGCGCACTTCGTGCATGGCGCCGTCCGCGTTCTGCAGCTTCGCGATCACGCGTTCGACGTCGCATTCGCAGGCCGCTGCGATCTGCTGCACGGTCCACGCGCCGCGAAGGTGGAACGGCACCATGATGCGATGCGTGAAGATGCCCTCGGGCACGGTGCCGAGCGTGTCGCCCGCGAACACCGCAGCACCGGCCTTCGCCACGGGCGTCCACGGCCACTTGCGCGCGCGGTCGAGCGGCAGCAGGTAGGTGCCGCGCTGCAGGAAGTTGCCGCACTGCGCCGCGAGCTCGGGCAGCGGGTTCTGCAGTCCGTCGTAGGTCTGGCCGAGCAGGCCCGGGCCGAGCTCGGCCGACAACAGCTCGCCGCTGAAGTCGACTCTGTCTCCTGCCTTGAGACCGGTCGTGTCTTCGAACACCTGCATCTCGGCGAAGCGGCCGCGGATCCGGATCAGCTCGGACTTGAGCCTCAGCCCGCCGAGCCGCACGTAGGTGACCTCGTTCTGCGTGACGGGCTGCCCGAACTCGGCCGTCACGAGGTTGCCGTTCACCGCGGTGACCCTGCCCTCGTGGACGCGGTCCTGGTGCGCGGTCATGGTCGGTTCTCCTGCGCTTTGCGATCGAACACGGCGAACATCGCATCGAGGTGTCGCGCGAGCTGCTGCCGTCCAGCCGTCTCGGTGCGTGCGGCCTGGCGCGCCGCGAGACGAAGCCGCAGACCGTAGGCGAGGACCGCGGGCAGTCCGAACGGCGCCGTGCGCGCGAGATCCTCGAGCGTGCGCCACCGCAGCGTGTCGAGCTGCAGCTCGCGGCCGCGTGGATCGGGCTGCTGGAACGCCTCGCGCACCGCGGCGATCAGCGTCGCATCGGGCACGCCGATGTCCTTGCGCCACGGACTCGCGTCGATGCCGAGCCGCGCGGCGCGCAGGACCACGCACTCGTCGTCGATGCGCAGGCTCGTCTCGCGCCACGCGCGCGCGAACTCCGAGGTCCCCGCGCCACGTTCGAGCACGGCGTCGAGCTCGCGCAGGTCGCGATCGGGCAGATGCTCGCCGCACAGCGCGCGGAATGCGTCGATCGACAACGGGGGCTCCGCGCCGAGCGCGACCAGCGGCAGGCTCGCGACCAGATACCAGTGGTTCACGGCTTGCCCGCGCTGATGCCGAGTGCGGCTCGCTGCACGACTTCGCCGAGTTGCGGCCGCACGAACTGCGACAGCAGGGCCGCGATCGACGCCGGCGTGAAGTCGTGTCGCACCGTGTCGTTGCCGAAACTGATCCGGAAGCCCTGCCGCAGATGCTGGTCGACGTGCACCTGGGCGCCCTGCTTCAGCGCTTCGCGCAGCTTGCCGAGCGCGAACGCGGCCACGCGATCTCGCTCGCCCGGGCTCACGGCGATGGTCATGGCCTTCTCGTCGAACCCGTTCTTCGCCAGCGCTTCGCCGAGCCGCAGCAGCATCTGTTCGATGATCTCGGGGCGCAGCGTTTCCTGCGCCGTGCTCGCGAGCAGCGCGTCGATCATGGACTGCAGGCGCTGGCCGATCGCGATCAACAGATCGCGCGCCGCCTGTTCGAGTGCCTTGCCGCCGCGATCGATCAGCGCTGTCGCCTTCTGCTCGGCCTCGGCGACGATCGCCGCCGCGCGTGTCTGCGCCGCCTCGATCGTGCGGCTCGCTTCGTCCTTGGCCTGCTGCTGGATGCGGGCCGCGTCGGTCTGCCCCACCTCGACGGCATCGCGGCGAATCCGATCGATCAGATGTTGGAGCTGGTCCGTCATCGGGGGGGCCATGTTGGAGCGGCTGCCGGGCTGTGTCCAGTCGCGTCGCGAGAAGACCGCGGCTGCGGCTACCGCTTCTGGGTCAGGATCCACACGGCCACGGAAGCCAACAGGATCACGAGGATCAGCACTACGACGCCGCTGCCGTCGCGCCGCTTGCGCGGCCGCGTGGCGGCGCGGCTGTCCTCGCCTGCAATGCCCTCTTCGATGCGATCGAGGGCCAGCAGCAATGCGCCCGCATCGGCGGGGCGCAGGTCTCTGTCCTTCGCGAGCAGTTCGTGCAACACGAGCTGATCGAGTCCCGGCGGTATCTCCAGTTCTTCGGGGAACGGCGGCGGCTCTCCGGTCAGCTGCCCCTTGACGATTTCCTTGACCGTGCCGACGAACGGCGGCCTGCCCGTCAGCGCGGCGTAGGCCGTGCACCCGAGCGCGTAGAGATCGGAGCGTGCGTCGATCGGCGTCGACCTGAGTTGTTCGGGCGACATGAACGCCGCCGTGCCGACCCGGTCGGCGACGTCGCCGATGCTGCGCACGAGGCCGAGATCGGCGAGCTTCGCGCGGCCATCGCTGGTCAGCAGCACGTTCGCGGGCTTGACGTCCCGGTGCACGAGACCCGAGTCGTGCGCGACCTGCAGCGCGGCCGTGACATCGCGCAGGATCGGCAACAGCTCACCCGACGGCAACGGGCCCGCCGTGCGGATGCGGCGCGCGAGGCTGCCGCCGCGCACGAGCTCCATCGACAGGAAGTGGCGGCCCTGGTCGCTGCCGAGGTCGAAGATCTGCACGAGTCGCGGATCCGCGAGCGCGGCCGCGAGGCGCGCCTCGCGCAGGAACGCCGCGAACGCTTCGGGCTGCGCGCCGTCGGCCGGTTGCCGCAAAACCTTGATCGCGACCTCGCGCGCGAGCTGGATCTGTTCCGCGCGGTAGACCGCGGCGAAACCGCCGCCGCCGAGCAGCGAGAGGATCCGATAACCACCGAGCGTGCGGCCGATCAGCGCGTGGTCGGTCTCGTCGCGTTCGCGGGCGGGCTCCGGTTCGCTGACCTCGCTGATCGCTGCGGGAGGTGGCCCGGTCGAGGTCAACTCCTCGAAGCACAGCTCGGCCCGGCCGAGGCGGACGCGCTCGCCGACGCGCAGGTCGCACTGCATCGTTCGTGTGCCGTCGCGCACGAGGCCATACGCGGAGTGGAGGTCGGTGACGACCAGGATGTCCCCATGCAGCAGCAGACTGCAGTGGCGGCGCGAGACCGAGGCCTCGTCGATGACGAGGTCGCAGCCGGCGTCGCGGCCCAGGATCAACCGGTGGCCTTGCGACAGCCCGAAGTGCTGCGTCCCTGCACCTGCGCTGACCGACACCTTAGCGGACATCGTTGCCAGCCTAGGAGCCTGCGCCGCGGAAGGCGAGACCTGCGCCTGCGTCCCCGACCCATGCCGCTCGCGCCCGCAAAGCCGGATTCACGGATCATCGTGTCGCGCGCAGGCTGACTCGCGTCTCCGGGCCCGCTACCCGCACGGTGTCGCCCGCTGGCTCGTCGCCGCGGCAGACTTCGTAGTCGCCCGGCGCGAACGGTCCGATGGCAGCAGTCCCTTGGCGCCAGCGCGCCGGCGCACGAGGCGCGCGACGACGGTGTGCACCATGTCGTCGGCGCCCGCTGGCACGACGTGGAGCGCCGCTTCGCCGGTGTTCGCGAAGTGCACGCTTGCAGAGCGGGCGAGAGCCAGCGCGAGCACTGCGGTTGCTGGCGTCACCTGGATGGCATGCGGGATCGGCGGGCGGCTGACGATGCCGACGAGCAGCAACGACCCGATGACCGCGGCGCGTGCTGCGATCAGGGCTGCGCAGCGCGAACCATGGGAGCGGCTCGTGCCAGTACGCAGTGACACGATGCCAGGTACAGGCGACCAGCAGTCTGGCGCCGCGCGGGCAGGAATCCCGAGCCCCTCGCCCATGCCTGCTGGTGGCAGGCGCACCGCGGTCGCGGCACCGGCGCGACCGGGGGCTTGCACGCTTCAGACATTTCGTCTTAGATGCCGCTCAGACATCCCGTCTGGACCAAGCCGATGGCTGCCAAACACACGCGCGACGTGACCGATGCCGAGCTCGCTGTGCTGCGCGAGCTGTGGGAGCGCGGTCCAACCACGATCCGCGAGCTCACCGATCGACTGTACCGCGGGGGCGGGACCTCGGCGTACGCCACCGTGCAGAAGCTGCTCGAGCGCCTCGAGGGCAAGGGGTGCGTGGGGCGCGAGCGGGCGCAGGTGCCGCATGTGTTCGCGGCCGCCATCGACCGCGAGGCGCTGATCGCCCAGCGGCTCGAAGCGCTGGCCGAGGACCTGTGCGAAGGCTCGCTCGCGCCGCTGCTCACCAACCTCGTGCGGCACCAGCGCCTGACCGACGCGGAGCGTCAGGCCCTGCGCGCGATGGTGCAGGAGATCGACAGCAAGCGCAGGAAGCGGCCATGAGCTCCGTCGCGCAGGACCTGCTCGTCGTCGCGGCCTCGAACGCCGTGGTGGCGAGCCTGCTTGCGCTCATGGCGTGGCTCCTGCTGGCAAGGGGCAAGCACCGGGTCGCGCACTTCGTGTGCGTCGTGGCCCTGATCAAACTGGTCACGCCGCCCCTGGTCCGGCTGCCCGTGGCCGCGTCTCCTGAGCCGCCGGTATGGAACGCGGACGCGTGGCTCGCGGCGGTGCTCGCCGACGGCGAGTCCACGAGCGCCGCGACCGGGTGGCGCTGGCCGGTCCTGCTTGCTGCGGCGGCCCTGCTCGGCTCGTGCCTGCTGGCCGCGCGCGCCGCGCTGCGCACGCGTCGCTTCCGGCGCCTGCTGCGCGTCGCGAACCAACCGCCCCGGTGGCTTGCAGCACGCGCGCACACGCTGGCGCGGCGCATGCAGCTGCGGCGGTGCCCGGAGCTCCTGGTCGTTCCGGCGCGCATCTCGCCGATGCTGTGCGTCCTGGGCCGGCGCGCGCACATCCTGCTGCCGCGCGCGCTGCTGACCGCGCCGGCGCCGGAGCTCGACGCGCTGGTCGCCCACGAGCTCGCCCACGCCGGCCGCCGCGACCACTGGGTGCGCGCGTTGGAGCTGCTGGCCACGGTGTTGTACTGGTGGCTGCCGACCGCGTGGTTGCTGCGGCGCACGCTGCGCGCCGCCGAGGAGCGCTGCTGCGACGAGTGCGTGATGGCCGCGATCCCCGGCGGCAGCCGCGACTACGCCAATGCCCTGTTGGCGACCCTGGATCTCCTTGCTGGCGCGACGCGCGGCATGCCGCCCGTGGCGTGCGGCGCCGGCCCGTTCACCGACATGAAGACGAGGTTGACCATGATCATGACCGCTGCACCCACCCGACCGATGTCCTGGATCCTGCGCCTGACTCTGTGCGCGGGAGCAGCCCTGGTGCTCCCGCTCGCCCCGACGCTCGCACAGGAACCCCAGGAGGCCATTTCCCGCGAAGAGCTGCGCGCGGCGCGCAAGGAGATCCGGAAGCTGCGCGAAGAGATGGAGGCGTTGCGCGCGGAGCTGAGCCGGATGGCCGGGTCCGACCACAGGGAGTCCGGCGAGAAGCTCCACGAGCGTGCCCTCGACAAGGCGCAGCTCCAGCACGAGCACGTGCGCGACCTGATCGAGAAGCTCCACGGCGAGGAACGGGAGCTCGACGTGGCCGGCAAGGACAAGATCAAGAAGGCCATCGCCGAGAAGCTCCACAACGAGACCCTCGACAAACTGCGGCTCGATCACTACCAGGTGCGCAACCTCCTCGATCGGCTCCACGGCGACGAGCGTGAACTCGACGCAGCCGACAAGAACAAGAGCAGGAAGGCACTCCTCGAGAAGCTCCACGAGGACCTCCTCGAGAAGGCGCAGCCCGACCACGACCACGTCCGCTCGCTCTTCGAGAAGCTCCACGGCCACGAGGCCGAGCTCGACGACGCGGACAAGGCCAAGATGAAGAGGAGCCTGTTCGAGAAGCTCCACGAGGACCTCCTCGAGAAGGGGCGGCTCGACCACGACCACGTCCGCTCGCTCTTCGAGAAGCTCCACGGCCACGAGACCGAGCTCGACGACACGGACAAGGCCAAGACGAAGAGGAACCTCCTCGAGAAGCTCCACAGCGACCTCCTCGACAAGGCGCAGCTCGATCACGACCACGTCCGCACCCTCTTCGAGAAGCTCCATGGCGAGGAGCGTGCGTTCAACGCAGCCGACTGGGACAAGATCATGAAGGGCATCAGCGAGAAGCTCGACGCCGCGCGCGAAGGCAAGGAGCGGAAGCGTGTGCGCGTCGAGGACGCCGAGGACGAGGCCAGGGACCTGCTGCGTTGATTCGCGCCCAGCGGTGCGTGTCCGCCGCGAGCCGGCGGACGCCGCGTGCCGTGAGCGCTGCGAGCCTCTTGCCCTGGCACGGCCGAGCGCAGATCCGGATCGACCTGCGGAGCAGGGGAGACCGCAGGCCGATGCCTCGGCGCCGGTCATGTCCGTGGCTCATGCGGCCGCCATGGCAAGGGGCAGCCCGGCTGCGAGCGACGGGGCTCGCTCCGGCCGGACATTCGCGCGTGCCATCGACGCCGCCTCGATTAGGCTCAGCGGCTCATGCAGATCGGCAAACTGACAGCCACGACTCGCGGCGAGACGATGCGGTTCGAGCTGCGCCCTGGGACGCCGGTCACGCTCGGCCGCAGCAGCCGCTGCACGGTCAAGGTGAGCGATCCCAAGATGTCGCGCGAGCATTGCCGCCTCGAGTTCGTGAACGGGAAGCTGCTCGTGACCGATCTCGCTTCCTCGCACGGCCTGACCTACCGGGGCCAGAACCTCGCCAAGTTCGAGATCGATGTAGGCGATGGCTTCCACGTCGGGCAGACGTTCGTTCGCTTCGATGAACGCGAGAGCGGCGCAGAAGAACGCCCCGCGGCCCCCGCTCCGCAACCAGCCGCTCCGCAACCACGCGTTCCGCAGCCACCGCCTCCGCAACCACGCGACGAGGTCGCTCCCGATGCCGGCGGCGACGACCAGGACGAGTTCGCGGTCGGTGCAGAGCTGGGCGGGTTCACCATCGAGCTGGTGCTGGGACGCAGCGACCGTTGCACCGTCTATCTGGCGAACCAGAAGGTCGCGCATCGCAGGGTTGCGTTGAAGGTCCTGCGCCGTCCGCCGCCGGGCGCCGAGGCCGCCGAGGAGCGTGCGCGGTTCCTCGCCGACGTGCGAACGGCAGCGTCGGTCGCCGATCCGCTGCTCGTCCAGGTCTTCGACATCCGCGAGGTCGGCGCGGATTGCTTCGCCGCGTTGGAGCTGGTGCAGGGTCAGTGCCTCGCGGAACGCATCGACCACGGGCGGCGCATGCCGTGGGCAGAGCTCGTGCCCGTGCTCGCGGACATGCTGCAGGCCCTCGAGGTCCTGCACCAGCACGGCCTCGTCCACGGCGCCGTCAAACCCGCGAACGTCTTCCTGCTCGACAAGGGCGGCAGCAAGCTCGCGGACCCGCGGTCGAACTCGTTCCCGCGGGCCGATGAGGAGCCGTCCTTCTCGGCCCCCGAACAGCTGAACCGGCAAGCCGTCGACGCGCGCGCGGACCTCTATGCCGTCGGGTGCGTCGCCTATGCGGCGCTGGCCGGGCGGCCGCCGTTCATGGGTTCGGCGCGTCGGATCGCCGAGGCGCAGCAGCGCTCGCGAGCCCCGAGTCTGTTGCCGCTCGACTCGTCGATTCCGCCGTCGTTGGATCAGCTGATCCGCGAGCTGTTGGCGAAGGAGCCGTCGGCGCGGCCCACGACCGAACAGGCCCGCGACGATCTGATGGAGATCCAGAACTCCACCGCGAGCATCGCTGCACCGCCGCCCGGCAAGCCCGTCGCGGAACCCGAGGTCGAGTATCCGACGATCCCCGTGGGCGGCCAGGCGGCCCCGCGCTCCGCACCGCGCCGGCAGCGCGCCAAGAGCGGCGGCGGGATCGTGTTCCAACTGTTCAGCCAGCTCGTGCTCTACGTGATGATCCTCGTCGCGGGCCTCGCCGTGGCGCTCGCGTTGAAGCACAAGAATCCCGACTGGGACATCTATCGCCTGCTCGAGTATCTGCGGCCCAAGCAGTAGCGAGCCTGCGGTCCTTGACAGGGTACGCGCGACCGCGTGGCATCCGGGCATGAAGCAGTCCCTCCTCCTGCTCGTCGCAGCCGCCTTCACCGCGTGCGCGTCGCACCCGCGCAGCGAACTGTCCCGATGGGAAGAGCACGCAGCGAAAGTCACGATCACGCGCGACGACTGGGGCATTCCGCACGTGAAGGGCCACACCGACGCCGACGCGGTGTTCGGCATGATCTACGCGCAGGCCGAGGACGACTTCCATCGCATCGAAGTGAACTACCTGAACGCGATGGGTCGTCTCGCGGAAGCCGAGGGTGAACGCGCGATCTGGAGCGATCTGCGCATGAAGCTCTTCATCGACCCCGCGGAGCTGCAGGCGCAGTACGCAGCGAGCCCCGAGTGGCTCCAGCTGCTCATGAACGCATGGGCCGACGGGCTCAACTACTACCTCGCCACGCACGCCGAGACGAAGCCGATGGTGATCACGCGCTTTCTACCGTGGATGGCGCTGTCGTTCAGCGAGGGCAGCATCGGCGGCGACATCGAAGACGTGTCGCTGCGCGAGCTCGAGGCCTTCTACGGCGGCAAACGCGCGGCATCCGCGCCTGAGCAGTTCCCGGAGGATGACGAACCGGGCGGCTCGAACGGCTTCGCGATCGCTCCGTCGAACACGGTTGGCAAGCACGCGTTGCTGCTGATCAACCCGCACACGTCGTTTTTCTTCCGCGAGGAGCTGCAGATGACGAGCGACGAAGGGTTGGACGCCTACGGTGCTACGACTTGGGGGCAGTTCTTCGTCTACCAGGGGTTCAATGAGCGTGCCGGCTGGATGCACACCTCGAGCGGCGCGGACGTGGTGGACGAGTACGCCGAGACGATCGTGAAACGCGACGGCCGGGCCTTCTACAAGTACGGGACCGAAGAGCGCCCCGTTGCGGTCCAGAAGATCGCGGTGCCCTTCAAGACGGCCTCGGGCCTGAGCACGAAGGAACTAACGGTGTATCGCACGCACCATGGTCCGGTCGTGCGCGAGGCCGACGGCAAGTGGATCAGCGTGAAGCTCATGAACTCGCCCTTGGCGGCGCTGACGCAGAGCTACACGCGGACGAAGGCGAAGAACTACGCCGAGTTCCGCGCGACGATGGAGCTGCACACCAACTCGTCGAACAACACGATCTACGCCGACGCCGATGGCAACATCGCCTACTTCCACGCCAACCACGTGGCGAAACGCGACCCGAAGCTCGACTGGCAGAAGCCCGTGGATGGCAGCGATCCGGCCACCGAGTGGGGTGCGCTGCACGGCGTCGAGGAGAGCCCGTTCGTGCTGAATCCGAAGAGCGGATGGCTCTACAACACGAACAACTGGCCGTATTCGGCGGCGGGTCCCGACAGTCCTGCGCAGAAGGATTACCCGCGCTACATGGAGAACCATCCCGAGAACGCGCGCGGCCTGCACGCGATTGCCGTGCTGTCGGACAAGGAGGACTTCACGCTCGCGTCGCTGCGTGACGCGGCCTACGACAGCTGGCTGCCCGCGTTCGACCGGCTCGTCCCGCTGCTGGTTCGCGCGTGGGATGGGTTGCCGGCCGGCGATCCGCTGCAGGCGAAGCTCGCGGAACAGATCGCGACGCTGCGAGCCTGGGACCATCGCTGGTCGGCGGAGTCGGTCGCGACGCCGTTGGCCGTGTTCTGGGGTGAGAGGATGTGGCAGAGCGTGCGCGGGGATCCCGACAGCGACGAGATGCTGATCTTCGACGCGATCGCGAGCAAGACGACGCCGACGCAGCAGCTCGAGGCGCTCGCGAAGGCGAGCGACAAGCTCGCGGCCGACTTCGGTAGGTGGCAGACGCCGTGGGGCGAGATCAATCGCTTCCAGCGGTTGACCGGCGACATCGTGCACCCGTTCTCCGATGCCGGGCCGAGCATCGCGGTGCCGTTCACGAGCGCGACCTGGGGATCGCTCGCGTCGTTCGGCGC
>DASRJH010000062.1:0-41414 GCA_035649575.1 Planctomycetota bacterium | reverse complement strand
AGTCGAGCTGCTGCCACGCCAGACAGAGGTCGGGCACCATGTCCGGTCCCGGCACGTCCACGACGAGCCGACCGCCGGGGCGCAGGTTCCGCAGCGACAGCTCCGCGAATGCGCCGCTCGGCAGCAGTGGTCCGGTGGTCGGTGCGATCAGCATCGCGTCGAAACTGCCGAAACTCTCGTCGCCTTTTGCCTCGTGCGCGAGCACCGAGACCTGCGGCCAGCCCTGTTCGGCCACGCTCTCGGCCATCACGCGGTCCGGCATCAGCACGGTCAGCTCGCCGCGCCCACCGACCAACGTGGCGAGGTCGCGCGTCTGCTTCAGATCGCAATACAAGGCCAGCAATCGATCCAGCCGCCGCACGTCCAGCAACTGCACGGCGGCATGGAACCAGGGTTTGTCGTCCCACGGCGACATGCCAGAAGAGTAGCGCCACGCTGGAGTGCAATCTGGTCGTGCGCCACAATCGGCGCGTTGCGCACCGACCCGAGAGAGCTGCACCGGACGACCTACGACCTGATTGTCGTCGGGGCGGGTATCCAGGGGGCTGCCGTCGCGCGCGAAGCGGCTGTCCGGGGTCTCGCGGTACTGCTGCTCGATGCGCGTGATGTCGCTGCGGGTACGAGCTCGCGCAGTTCCAGGCTCGTGCACGGCGGGCTGCGCTACCTGCGCCAGGGACACTTCGCTCTCGTGCGCGAATCGGTGCTCGAACGCGGCCGCCTGCTGCGTCTCTGCCCGCACCTCGTGCGGCCGGTGCCGATGTTGATGCCGTTCTTCACCGATGGGGGAGGAACGCCCTGGATCATGCGTCTCGGCACGGCCCTCTACGCGGCGCTCGAGGGCCGCAGCACGCTGCCGCGTCCGCGGTCGCTCTCGGCCGCAGAGGCCGTGGCCGCCTTCCCGGGTCTGCGAACCCGCGGGTTGCGCTCGGCGATCGAGTTCTTCGATGCGGCGACGCAGGACACACGCCTGACCCTGGCCAACGTGCTCGCCGCGCACGCGGCCGGCGCGAAGGTGTCGATGCACTGCGAGGTGGTCGGTGTCGAGGGCGACGGCCTGCATCTCGTCGACCACTTCACGGGGGCGGAGGTCGCCGTGCGCGCGCGCCACGTCGTGAATGCGGCCGGGCCACGGGCCGACACGCTGCGTTCCACCCTTCGCGTCGGCGGCAACGACCTCGTCATGCAGAGCCGCGGCAGCCACCTCGTGTTGGCCCCGAGGCCGGGCGAAACGGCGCTCGCGGCGTTCCTGCCCGACAGGCGGATCCAGTTCGTGATCCCACATCGCGACGGCACGCTCTGTGGCACGACGGAGGTCGCCGATCCGTTGCCCGGATACGAGACGTCGCCGCCCGCGGCCGACCTCGAATACTTGCTCGACGCCCTGCGCTTCCTGCTCGAACCGGCCCCGACAGCGACGGATGTCAAGTTCGCCTACGCGGGCTGGCGCTCGCTGCCGCGTTTGCAAGGCCCACCGGGCGCCCTGAACCGCGAGGCGTTCGTGGTGCAGGAAGCGCTTCCCACGGGCTCGCTGCACACGATCGTCGGCGGCAAGCTCACGACGCACCGCGCGCTGGCCGAACGGACGATCGCGCGCATCTTCGGGTTCGGCGATCCGTCGCCGACGCGCTGGCTCTGCCTGCCCGGCGGCGACGGTCCCGCGGAAGTCAAGGAGCCCCTCTGGTGGCGGCATGGCAGCCGCATCGCGCTCTTGCGCGCCTTGATCGAGGCGGAGCCCGACCTCCAAAGGCCGCTCTGCCCGCACCGCCCGTTCCTCGAGGCCGAGCTCGTGCACGCGTTGCGCCACGACGGGGCTGCTACGTTTGCCGACGTGATGATCCGGCGTCTCGCGCACTCGCTCGGGCCGTGCCTGCAGGAGCCCTGTCTGCGGCACGCGCATCTGCGGTTCCTGCGCGAACGCAAGTGGGACGTGGATCTCGACCCAGCGGAGACGATCGCGGCCCTGCGCGCCGAGGTGCTCGAGCTCAGCGGGGATCTCGACGCGTTCCGGCAGGCAGGCGTGGCGACGCCGTGACGGCGCTCTCTGAACGCCTTCCCGAACTGCCGGACCTGCGCTGGCTCGATCGCCCCGCACTGCAGGTGGCCACGGGGCTCGCGGGCCACGTCGTCGTCGTGCTCTTGTGGCGTCTCGGTTGTGTGCACAGCCGGCAGGCGCTCGCGGAGTTCGCGCGGCTGCAGGTCGAGTACGCGCGGCGACCGTTCGCCGTCGTGGCCGTGCACGTGCCGACCTGCGCTGCCGAGCGCGACGAAGCGCGGTTGCGGGCTGTGCTGCAGGACCTCGACGGACCCCTCGCGGTGGCCATCGACGACCGGCGAGCGCTGTCTGGTCTGTTGGGCGTGTCCACGCTGCCGATGTTCGTGCTGGCCGATGCCGCCGCCGCGATCCGCTTCCGTGGCCAGGGCGAACCGAACCGTCTGCCGCTCGTCGACGCGATCGACCGCCTGCTCGCGGAAGCGGGACAGAACGGACGGGCGGCCGCGGTGCCGTTTGCTCCTTGTGCGGGCCGCCGCGAACGGTCGCTCGTGCCGTGTGGGCTCGCGGCGTTCCGCGGTGAGCTCTGGCTCGCCGCCGCCGGGCATCGCCGCGTGCTCGTCGCCGACACCGACGGTCGCGTGCTGCGGGCCATCGGCAGCGGCGCGGTCGGGGCCGACGATGGCGTGGCCGCCCGCGCGACGTTCCGGTCGCCGGCCGCGCTGTGTGCGCTGGAAGATCACATGCTCGTTGCCGACGCGGGATCCCACACGCTGCGTGCGATCGAATGCCGGACCGGCGAGGTCGCGACCTGGTGCGGCACGGGCCGCCGCAGCACGGACCGCCAGGGCGGAGGTTTCGCGCGCGACCAGGGGCTCTGTTCGCCGGTAGGCCTCTTCGTGCACGAGGGTGCGGTCGTCGTGGCACAGGCGGGCGCGCACCAGCTCTGGCAGTTCGATCCGGCGACGCGCGCAGCCTCGGCGTGGTTCGGCACCGGCAAGCGCGCCGAGACCGACGGAGGTGACGAAGCCGCCTTCGTCGAACCGTGGGCCGCGACGTCTTTCGCTGGGTCGCTGTGGGTCGTCGACGCGGGCGGCGGGACGCTGCGACAGCTCGAGCTCGGCCACCACCGCGTGCACACGGTGCTGCGCGGGTTGGCGCGGCCGACCGCGGTGGTCGCCGCCGCGGACGCGCTCTGGATCGCAGCGAGCTGGCAACCGGCGGTCTTGCGTTACGACCCGGCCGGAGGCGTGCTCGAGACGCGGTTCGATGCCGCGCATGGACTCGTCGAGCCGGTCGGTCTCGCGGTCGCCGGCGACCGGCTGTGGATTGCCGACGCGGGCACCGCTTGTCTGTTCGAGGCCGACCTCGCGAGTGGCTCGCTGCGTCGCGTGCCGCTGCGCGATGTGCCGGCGTTGCCCGAAGCGTCGGGCGCGGGCCTCGCGGACCTGGCGGCGAACCTCGTGCTGCGCGCGTTCTGTGACGTCACGTTGCGCGTCGCGCTGCCATTGCCGGCTCCGTGGCAGCTGGACCAGAAGGTGCCGCTCGAAGTCAACGCGATCGACGAGGGCCGACCCGTGCTCGCTTGCAACCGCAACGCGGTTGCGACGGTCGAAGCCGCGCGGGCCGTCGTGCTGTTGCCGGTGGCCGGAGTGGGGCGAGGCGTGTTGCGCCTGTGCGTGCGCGGCGCGGCGCGGCAAGGACCGGCAGGAACATCGTGCACGGCGACCTGGACCTACGTGGTGCCGGTCGAGGCCTCGCTCGATGGGCAGATGGAGGCCGAGGTGCGCGCCGTCGACTCACCGTGAGGCTGCTCTTCTTCGCCTCACTTCACGATCGCGTCGATCAGCATGCCGAAGAACTTCGCATCGGCGTTGTTGCGGCCGCTGTGCCAGCGCCACACGACGACGAGGTCGTGGTCGGGTGACACGAAGATCGTGTTGCTGCCGGCCCCGCGCGCGCCGAACGAATTCGCGGGCAGCCCGGGCCAGTTCTTGCCCTTCGTGTCGAGCCACCACAGGAAGCCATAGTCGGGTCCGTGTGAGCTCGGCACGAGGGCCTCGGCCACCGCAGCTACGGGCAGGATCTCGCGGTCGCCCCACTTGCCTCGGCGGAGCCACAACAGGCCGAAACGCGCCATGTCCTGGGCGCTGATCCAGACGCCGCCGCCCCAGCGCGTACCACCGCTCACCGACGGCATCTTCACCCGGTCGATCTCGACGAAGGCGTTGTCGTAGGGGATCCAGCGCCAGGTCTTCGACGCGCCGATCGGTTCCATGACCTCGTCGCGGAACACGTCGGGCAGAGGCCGGCCGAACACACGCAGCAACGACAGCGCGAAGCGGTTGATGCGGACGTCGTTGTATTCGTAGAGCGTCCCCGGCGCGGACAGCTGGCGCGGCTTGCGTTCCGCGGCGCCGAAGTCCCTCCTGCCGACGAAGTCGTGCGTCTTGCCCCACATAGTGCCTTCCCACTCCGACTCCTGGTGCAGATGGTGTCGCCACGTGATGGTCTTGTTGTGCGGCGAGTCGTAGCCGCCATCTTCGACGAGAGCGACGACCGGTGCGTCGAGGTCGGTGATGCGGCGGTCGCGCAGCGCGACGAGCGCGATCGTGGCCAGCATGCTCTTGGCGACCGAGTAGGTCGGATCGACGCGTTCCGTCTCGCCGAACTCGGCGACGACGTAGCCGTGGCGGATCACGAGGCCGTTCGTGTCGGCGCGATCCTTCGGCATGGGGCCGAGCAGCGCGCCGAATTGTGCTTCCTGCGTGCGGAAGTCCTTCGGCCAGTCGCTCGATTGGGATTGCGCGAACGCGATCGCGGCCGCGAGCTTGTCCGCGTCCATGGCGATCTCGGCCGCTGTCTTGCGTGCCCAGGAGCCGGCCGGAGGAAAGTACGGCGCCTGGCTCTGGGCAGAGCCGACTCCCGCTGCGCTGAAGACCGCGAGCACGAGCGATGCGGTGGCCGGCCAGAGCGCGCGTGACGGAGCGAGGAGTGAGCGCAGCATCCGGGGAGCGTAAGCGTCAGCTCCGCACACACGTGAACGTTCCGTCGTCGCCGAGCAGCGTGAACGCCGCGCGCTTGCCGATCGCGATGCCGCCGTGGTCGCCCGCGCCGGCAAGGCGCGCCGGGTTCGCGCTGGCGATCCGCGCGAGCGTCCACGGCCCCGCCTGCGGCACGAAGCGCAGGAAGTTCGAGGCCGCGCGTCCCATCGTCAGCGCGGAACCCGCCAGCCTGCCCGCCGTGTCGCGCACGACGCCGTCCTTCGCCACCAGGCGCTTGCCCGCGAGCTGGTAGTCGCCGTCCGGCCGGCCTGCCGCGGCCGTGGCATCGGTCACGAGCACGGTGCGGTCGGGCCCCAGGATGCGGAACGCATTGCGTATCATGACCGGGTGCACGTGCGCGCCGTCGGCGATCAGTGGGCAGGCGATGCGATCGTCGTCGAGTGCGAGCCCCGCGATGCCGACGTCGCGGTGATGCAGCGGCCCCATCGCGTTGAACAGATGCGTGACCGCGGTGGCACCGGCGGCCGTGCATTCGGCGAAGCCCTCGGTGCGATCGCAGTGGCCGAGCGCGCACGTGACGCTGTGTTGGCGGAGCAGTGCTACGGCCTCGGCCGCACCGGCGCGCGCATTGGCGAGAGTGATCAGGCGCAGATACCCGCGCGCCACCGCGAGCAGTTCGCGCACGCGCGCCGGCGTCGGATCGAGGAACCACTCTGCATCGTGGGCGCCTGCGGCCAGCAGGAACGGGCCTTCGAGATGCAGGCCGAGCGGCGTAGCACCGGGACCGCGATAGGCTGCGATCCATCGTGCGATGCCATCGACCTGCCGCAGCAGGCGATCCCACGGTGCCGTGATCAGCGTCGGCAGGAACGCGACGGCGCCGCCGCGCCACGTGGCCTCGGCCACCGCATCGAGGGCTTCCGGCGTCGCTTCGTCGACGCTGCGGCCACCGGCTCCGTTCACCTGCAGGTCGACGAAGCCAGGCAGCAACGTGCCGGACACACGGTCGGCCCCGGGTGGTGGCGCCACCTGCTCGATGGCCACGATGCGACCGTTCTGCGCGGTGATGCGGGTAGAAGCCTGCACGACGTGCGGCAGCACGGCGTTCGCGACGATCCACTCCGAAGCGGTCACAGCCGATACCGTAGGTGCTGCGTTTCCCGCTCGCCAGCACGGCGCGTGGTTACGCTCGTGTGGAGGTGGGCTAGCATCACGGTGCGCATGCGATTGCTCTCCATCGCCTCCCTGTTCCTCGTGTCGTGTGGGGCATTCTCGGGCTGGCTCGTCTGCCATCGCCTGCCGTCGGTGTTGGGCAGCAACGAACAGGGCTTGCGCAACGAGGCCTTCCCATTCGAGCGCAAGCCCGACAAGGCCTTCGAAGTCAGCGATGCTGCGTGGTTCCTCGTGCCCTGGCTCTACGGCGACTTCGACCTCCACATGGACGTCGAGCTCAGCGAAGGCATGGAGCTCGACATCCTGCTGCGGCAGGTGGAGCCGCGCAACGTGGGCGACCAGTTCCTGCAGTTCCACGGCCGGTTCAGCGTGCTGCGCCTGTCGAGCAAGGCCGACGCACCGGGCTGGCGAACACGCGAACAGGCGCTGTTCGGTCCACACGACGGCGGCGTCGAACTTGCGCCCGGCTACGTGGCGACCGTGTGGGTGCAGGCGCGAGGCCGTCTGCTGCGGGCCAACGTGGCCGGCAAGTGGCAGCCGTGGTTCCTCGCCGACGACGAGTACGGCATGACCACGCTCGTGGCCCGCGGTGGCAAGGCAGCGCTGCACAACCTCGTCATCGAGTCCAGGGGACAACAGCGCGCGTGGCTGTGGTCGGCGTGGTGGTGGGCCGGGCTCGGTGCGCTCGGGGCGGCGATGCTCGTCGCCATCGGCCATGCGCGCGGTGAATGCCCGATCTGGTTCCTCACGGCGGGCCCGCTGTTGCTCGGCTCGGCCTGGTTGTTCGCGGGCGTGGGCAGCCCCGAGCTGTCGCTGCCGCCCCCGCTGGCCCTGCTGCAGATCCTCGCCGCGGCGTTGGCCACCACGCTCGCGAGCCAGCGTTCGGTGCGATGGCCGTGGCTGCTCGCGTTGCTGGCCAGTGCTCTGCTGTTGGTCTGGAATGCAGACCGCCAATTGCGCCACGACGGTAGAGCACTCGACCCCGTGTTCGGCCCGCACTCGGGCGAGACGGTCAGCGAGGCGCTGGCGCAGCGAGTGCGCGGCCCGTCGCACGTCGGAGTGCACACGGTCGGGCCGGCGGCCCACCGCGTGTTCCTGCTCGGTGGCAAGCTGCTCTACGACCGCGCCACACCGGCGGAGCACCTCGAGTCGCTACTCAGCGGCCAACTGCGCGCCGGCCTGCTCGTTCCGGTCGACGTGCCGTGCCTGCCGACGGTCGACGGCCACAGCCAGCAGCAGTGGCGCCTGTTCTCGGGTTTCTTCACGGGCTACCGGCCGAACGTGCTCGTGTTCGGCGTGCCGCGCGACGAGGCCGCGGTCGACGAAGCCACCGGCGTGCCACGTTCCGACCCGAGCGCGCTCGATGCCACGTTGCACCTGGCACAGCAGTACTGCATCGCGAACGCCTGCGGTCTCGTCGTGTTCACGGAGGCCGGATTGCCGGAGGAACTGTCCGCCGTGCTCGAGAAAGCGGCGGCCACCGGGATCCCGCTCGTGCGCGCCGAGGAAGGTGAGACCCCGGCCGTCATCGCGAAGAAGCTCGCCGCCGCGATATTGCCGCTGCTGAAGGCGCGATGAGCGGGCTCGATCCGATCCTGCGGCACATCGTCAGCGGTCACGAGGCGGAGACCGATCACCGGTGTTCCGCAGCGGCGTCGCGACGACAGGCTGTGATGGCGATGCAGAAGGCGGGCGCGCTTCGCTCGGCCGCCGATCAGCTTGCCGCCGCGAGCGTGCTCGTCTTCAGCGAGGTTGCCGCCGAGGTGCAGGCCGCTCAGGCGCTCGCGCTCACCGCGATGCCGATGCTGCGGCGCGCGCGCCTGCTCGCGGCGACCGCCTACGACCGGCTGCGTCGCCTCGCCGGCGAGCCGCAGAAGTTCGGCACACAGGTGGTGGAGCGCGAAGGTGCCCGGGAGCTGTGGCCGGTCGATCCGAACACGACCGACAGCGAGCGCGCGAAGTGGGACGTGCCGCCCCTCGCGGAGATCCTGCGCAACCTCGGCAAGCGGTAGCCGGACGCGCAGCCAACGCAGCTCGCCGCCTCGCAGGAAGGGGCGTTGCGAACGACGCCGCGCGACACGACGCCAGAAGGGACAACGTCGCGACAACGTCCCCCGGCGCGCTGGCAGGCAGTCCGTAAGATGCGCGACCCGCAACCCCCGGAGTCATCTCATGCCACGATTCTCTAACCGGCTGCTCGTCGCCGCTGCTCTGTTCGTCGCTGCTGGACCGCTCGCTGCACAGTCGACTCGTGCGCTGACACACGACGACTACGACCAGTGGAAGTCGCTGCGGGGGACGGCCTACAGCCTCGATGGCAGTTGGGTTGCCTATCAGATCGAGCCACAGTTCGGCGATGGCGTGCTCGAGATCCGGCAATCGACGGGGGACAAGATCTACCGGCAGCCGCTCGGCAGCGGTGCGAGGTTCACTTCGGATGGGCGCTTCGTCGTGTTCACGATCGGCAAGTCGAAGATCGAAGAACGCGACAAGAAGATCGAGGAGTTGCGCAAGAAGGCGAAGGAACAGAACAAGCCGGCTGCAGCGGAGGGTGAAGGTGGCGAGACGCCGCGGTCCGAGACGAGCGCGCGCGGAACTGGCGGAGCCGGTTCTGGTCCTCCGGCCCTCGGCGGGCGCGGCGGCGGCCGCCGCGGTGGTGGTGGTCCCGGCGGTGGTGGACCCGGAGGCGGTGGTCCCGGCGCTGGCGGAGGCCCCGGTGGCGGCCCCGGTGGTGACGGTGAAGGGGCGCCACGCGAACGCGGCGACCTCGCCGTGCTCGACCTCGCGACGGGCAAGGTCGAGAAGATCGGCAAGACGAAGGGCTTTCAAGCTCCCACCGAAGTAGCGCTGCTGCTCTATCACGTCGAAAAGCCCGAGCCCAAGGCGGACGAGAAGAAGCCCGACGAGAAGGCCGAGGGCAAGACGGGGGAGGTTGGTGCCGAGCCGGCCAAGTCCGGCGCCGAGCCTGCCAAGCCGGGTGAACTCGCAGCCAAGGCCGCCGGTGAACCGGCGCAGGCGGAAGAACCGAAGTCCGCCGAGCCAGCGACGGCGACACGCTCAGAGCGCGGTGGGGCAGGTGGTGAAGGGCGTCGCGGTGGCCGCCGCGGCGCGGGCGGTGGCCCCGTGGCCGGAGCCGGTGGTGGCGCGCCCGCGACGCCGACCGATCCACTCGAGAAGAAGCGCGCCGAAGGCACCGACCTCGTCGTGCGCGACCTCGCTACGGGAAATGAACGCAAGATCGCCGACGTGGTCGCCTACGGCCTGTCGCGCAAGAGCCGGTGGCTCTGGTATCACACCTCGGCCAAGAAGCCGCAGCCCGAAACCAACTACGGCCTCTTCCTCGAACTGCTGGGTGGCGGCGAACCGATCCAGGTGCTCGACGGCACCGTGCACGTCAGCGGCGTCACGTTCGACCGCAGCGAGAGCGTGCTCGCGTTCACGAGTGACAAGGAGGACTTCGCCGCCGACAAGCCGCAGAGCGACCTCTACCTCTGGGAGGGCACGGGAACCGCGCGCCGCATCGCGCACGCCGGCGCACCCGGCATGCCTGCCGGCAAGCGCGTCGCCGGCGGCGCGTCGTTCTCGCGCGATGGCTCCGTGATCGAGTTCTCCATCCAGGATCCGCCCGCGCCCGAGCCGCTGCCGATCCTGCCGGAGGACAAGGTCGTGCTCGACATCTGGAACTGGAAGGACGGGATGTTGCAGACCGCGCAATCAAAGCGTGGCAACGGCGAACGCAATCCGTCATTGACCGCAGTGTGGCATCGCAACCAGAACCGCCTCGTCGTGCTCGGCGACGACCAACTGCGCTCGCTGCGCTTTTGCGGTCCCGATGGCTTGCGCATGCTCGGCAGCGACGGCAAGGCCTACGAGAAGGAGACCACGTGGGACGGCCGCTACGCGGACGTCTGGCTCGTCAACTCGCTCGACGGCTCGCGCACGCGGATCCTCGAGAAGCTGCGCGGCAACGTGACGAACTCACCTGGTGGCCGCTACCTGATCTGGTTCGGGCCCGACTACCACTGGTGGAGCTATCACGTGTCGACCGGTGCGCGCACCGATCTGACCGGCCAGCTGCCCGTCGCGTTCCATCGCAGCGACGACGACCACCCCGAGCCCGACGGCGCGCACGGCATCGCCGGTTGGACCGAGGGTGATGCGGCCGTGCTGCTCTACGACGAGTTCGACATCTGGAAGGTCTCGATGTCGACGCGCGACGCGGTCTGTGTCACCGATGGCTATGGCAGGGCGAACCGCATGCGCCTGCGCCTGCAGCGGCTGCCGCGCGAGGAAGATCGCGAGTACGTCGAGGACGACCTGCTGCTCGCCGCGACGCAGATCGACGCGATGAGCGAAGGGTTCTTCGCGGACTCGCTGGTCCGCGCGCAGAAGCCGCAGCGGCTGCTGCTCGCCGACAAGAACCTCGGCGAGCTCACGCGCCCCGTGCGCAGCGAGCGCCTGTTCTTCACGCAGTCGACCTTCGCGCAGTTCCCGGACCTGTGGACCTCGGCCGGGGACTTCTCTGGTCAGCGACAGCTCACCGACGCGAACCCGCAGCAGAAGGACTACCGCTGGGGCAAGGCCGAGCTCGTGCATTGGATCGACGGCGACGGCGAGGACCGCAAGGGCATTCTCGTGAAGCCCGACGGCTTCGACCCCAAGAAGAAGTACCCGATGATGGTCTACTTCTACGAGCGCATGTCGCAGGGCCTGCACAACTACGTGGCGCCGACACCGGGCACGTCGCCGAACGCGAGCTACTACGTCAGCAACGGCTACCTGTGGTTCATGCCCGACGTCGTCTACGAGGTCGGCTACCCCGGCGCTTCGTGCGTGAAGTGCGTCGTGTCCGGCGTGCAGCACCTGATCTCGCAGGGCTTCGTCGACGAGAAGGCGATCGCCGCGTCCGGCCACAGCTGGGGCGGCTACCAGACCGCGTTCCTCGTGACGCGCACGCACATCTTCGCGGCGGTCGAGTGTGGTGCGGCCGTCTGCAACATGCTGTCGGCGTACGGCGGCATCCGCTACGAGAGCGGCGTTTCGCGCCAGTTCCAGTACGAGCAGACCCAGTCGCGCATCGGCGGCACGCCTTGGGAGTTCCCGCTGCGCTACTGGGAGAACTCGCCGATCTACTTCGCCGACAAGGTGCAGACGCCCGTGCTGTTGCTGCACAACGACCAGGACGGGGCCGTGCCGTGGACGCAGGGCATCGAGTACTTCACGGCGCTGCGGCGGCTCGGAAAGGAGGTCTACCTGTTCAACTACAACGGCGAGGGCCACGGCCTGCGCCAGCGCCAGAACATGAAGGACTGGACGCGCCGCATGAGCGAGTACTTCGCGCACCATCTGCGCGGGGCGCCGGCTCCCAAGTGGATGACCGACGGCGTGCCCTACCACGAGCGCGAGTTCGAGAAGCTGCCGATGGCGCAGAGCTACATCGACGCGCACATCAAGCCGCCGCCGCCCCCCAAGGCTCCCGAGATTCCGGCGGCCACGCCGGTGGCAGAGCCTGCAGCTGCCGCGGCCACACCGGCCGAGGCGAAGGCAACTCCTTCCGAGCAGAAGCCGACCCCGGCAGAGGCGAAGGCAGTTCCGTCAGAGGCGAAGGTAGCTCCCGCAGAGGTGAAGGGTCCTGCGCCGTCGGCCAACGGGAACGGGAACGACACCAAGGCCGATCCGACCTCGGCCGCGAGGGACGCACGCCGTGGTCAGCGCGGCGAGCGCGAAGCGGCAGCCGCGGCCGCGGTGGCCAGCAAGCTCAAGAAGGGCGAGCCTGCGCCCGACTTCCGCGCCGCCGACGAGACCGGCGCCGTGCGCCAGCTCGCCGACTACAAGGGACACATGCTGCTGGTCTGGTTCTACCCGAAGGCCGACACGCCGGGCTGCACCGCGCAGGGCTGCGGCCTGCGCGACCACTTCGCCGACTTCGAGCAACAGGGTGTGGCAGTGCTCGGCATCTCGGTCGACAGCACGAGCGACAATGCGGCGTTCCGTCAGAAGCACAGTCTGCCGTTCCCTCTGCTCTGCGACGTCGATCGCGCCGTGGCGCTGGCCTACGGTGCCGTGGACGACGTTTCGGCTGCGATGGCGCGGCGCATCGCCGTGTTGATCGACGCCGAGGGCAAGGTCGTGCAGGTGTGGCCGAGGGTCGATCCGCGCACGTTCGCGGAGACTGCGCTGGCGGCCCTGCCCTTGTGAACCTGGGCCTCGGCGGCCCGACGAAAGCCGGCTGAAGACCGCTTTGTCGGAGCCGTTGCTGGCGGTGCCGCGCGCCACAGCTACGTTTCGGCGCGAGTATGCGCCGCTACGTCTTCTGGTATGTGGCAGCCCTGGCTATCGGCGCCGCCGCATGGCAGGCCTTCGTGCTGCGTTGGACCTGCGACGACGCGTTCATCTCGTTCCGCTACGCCCAGCACTTTGCCGATGGGCATGGCCTCGTGTTCAACCTGGACCCGAGCGAACCACCCGTCGAGGGTTACACGAACTTCGCCTGGACGATGTGGCTCGCGCTCGGTGTGTTCCTGGGCTGCAGAGACGTCGCGCTCGAGTGGTGGTCGATGGCCTCGGGCATCCTTTGCCATGCGGGCGTCGTGTTCCTGCTCGCGCTGATCACTTGGCGTGCGAGCGTGGGGCGTGCCATCGTGCCGATCGCGGCGTGCGGATACGCGGCCGTGCACCACGCTTCGTCGCTCGCGCCCGCGGGTCTCGAGACGGCGCCGTTCGTGTTGCTCGCCGCGGTCCTGCTGCGCTGCTCGCTGTCGATGCGCTGCGTGCGCGATGCCTGGTTCGCCGGGTTCGTCGGCGTGCTCGCCGCGATGACCCGGCCCGATGGGGCGCTGTTCGTGGCCAGCGCGGGGTTGTTCGTGCTGTGGGACGCCTGGAGCCGCAAGGCGCCGCGGTTGCTGCTGGCCTACGTGACGCCGTTCGTACTCGTGTTTGTGCCCTACCTGCTCTGGCGGCACTCCTACTACGGCTATTGGCTGCCGAACACGTTCTACGCCAAGTCCGGCGGCGACCCGTATGCGACGCAGGGATGGGACTACGTCCTCGGGTTCGCGAAGTGCTACTACGCTCTGCTGCCTGCCCTCGTGCTGCCGTGCCTGGCCCTGCTGTGGAAGGACCCGCTGGCCGGTGCGAGCGCGTATCTGAGCCGGCGGCCCTGGCTCGCGATCCTCGCGTTCCCGCTGCCTTACCTGGGTTTCGTCGTCTGGGTCGGCGGCGACTTCATGTTCGCGCGCTTCCTGTTGCCGATCGTGCCGATCCTGCTGCTCGGGTGGGACTTCGCCTGCTTGCGCTGGCGATGGCTATGGCTGCAGCCCGCGATCACGGTGGTGCTGGTCGCCGGCATCGTGTTGCGCGCCGAGCCCGGGGGGCTCGACGACTACGGCCGCCCGGTCTCCGACAACCGCCGCATCTCGATGGCGCTCTTCGACTCGATGCCGCTCGTCGATCTCGCACGCGTCTATGGCGAACACCTGCAGAAGCTCTTTGCCGGTCTCGACGTTCGCCTCGGCATCGCCGGTGGGCACGCCAACCTCGCCTACCGCTCTCGCGCTCCGGTCGCGATCGAGTGTTCCACTGGTCTCACGGACGCCTATATCGCGCACCTGCCTCTTCCTGATTCGAAGCGCGGCAAGCCCGGCCACGAGAAGGGTTACTGGATGTATCCTGGCTACCTCGAGCGGCGGGGCGTTCACTTCATGTTCGAGGGGTATTACGGCAAGGGTGATGCCTGGCGCGACATCACGTTCATGCCGCCGAATGCACCGGCAGGCTTGTCGGCGCGCCTCGTCACCTGGGACAGCGCGTTGATGAAGGAGTTGCGCCGCCGCGATCCCGGCATCATCGTGCAGGACTTCACGCAGGTGCTCGACGAGTACATCGCGGCGATGCCGACGAAGACGAAGGATCAGGTCCGCGCCGACTTCGACAAGTGGAAGAGCTTCTACTTCGACCACGAGAACGATCGCCCGCGGCGAGAGGCGTTCGAGAAGTTCCTGCAGTAGTTTCCCATCGCCGCGGGGCGACCCACGAGCCAGCGGAACATCGCATCCAGCCGCCCGATCGCGGCGATGTTCTTCGTGCGATCAGTTCCGCGGCAGGAGCCGGACCTCGGATCGCGGTGCCTTGGCGGCGTGCAACGACAGCCAGGAGCGGATCGGCTGATCCGGTGGACTCTCGAAGTGCGCGACCGCGATGCCCGAGCCGTCGGGCGCCCACGCAGCGGCGTAGGCGTCGTCGAACGAGACTTCCGGATCGCGCGCACCGTCGGCGACCTTCAGACAGCGGATGCGACGCCGCCCCCCTTCCATGATTCCGACCAGCAGCCGCGATGAATCCGCCGACCAGCACGGCTGGCTCTCGCTTGCGTCGGTTTGCGTGAAGCGGCGGTCGTTCGAGCCGTCGGGCGACACGAGGTGTATGTCCACCTGACCGCCGTAGCGGTCGGTCTCGTATGCGATCCAGTTGCCATCCGGGGACCAGGTCGGATTGGTCTCGTTCGCTGCGGTTTCCGTGAGACGGCGCAGCGTTCCGTCTCCGACCTCGAGCATCCAGAGCTGCCACGTTCCGGTTCGCTTCGATGCGAAAGCGATCTTCGAACCATCGGGAGACCAGGAGGGGTGGGCGTCGGGTGCTGGGTTCGCGGCCAGGCACGTGGCCTTCGCCCCGTCCGCGTCTGCCGCGTAGATCTCGGCGTTCCCGTCGCGCGACGACTTGAACGCGATCCGATGGCCATCGGGCGACCAATCGGCCTCGGACTCGTTGTTCGCTCCGGGGAAACCCGTGAGCCCGGATCCGTCGCGCTCGACGACGAACAGACCGAGGTCGTTTTCCGTCGAGGCCGTGAACACGATGCTCCGGGAGTCCGGGGACCAGTCGAGGTGCTTGATGAAGATGCCGACGGCATGGCCCCGGCTGAGCCGGCGGACCACGTCCTCCGACCAACTGCTGTGCGCCGCTCTCTGCTCGCGGACCGCGGGGCTCGGTTCGGTGGGCTCGGTCGTGCCCGACCCCGCGCTCTGGTCGACCGCGCAGGAGGCCGCCATGCCGAGAAGGAGGACGGTCGGTGTGTAGTTCACGACGGAAAGACGATGCAGGGTAGTCGCCACGATGGGGTGAGTCCACGCCGAACGGATGTGCCATTCACCTGCTGGCCTTGACGAGAAGGAGCAGGACGCTACCCTTCTTCGCCTTCTATCCCGGGCGGAACCGCCCTGGGGATTCGCCACCTGGTGCTGCGGCTGCGCCGGGTTGCACCGGTTCGCCTGCCGCGCGGCACCGCCGTGTCAACTTCCATGTCTTCTCCGAGTTCAACCCCCCGCACTGCCATGTCTCAGAAGAAGGACTCCAAGGACGTCCAACTGATCAAGACCTACCGCAACTTCGGGGTGATTGCGCACATCGACGCGGGCAAGACCACGTTCAGCGAACGCATCCTCTACATCACGGGCAAGAGCCACAAGATCGGCGAGGTGCACGAGGGCGCGGCGACGATGGACTACCTCGAGGAGGAGCGCAAGCGCGGCATCACGATCACGTCGGCGGCGACCACCTGCCATTGGCGCCAGCATCGCCTGAGCCTCATCGACACGCCCGGCCACGTGGACTTCACGGCCGAGGTCGAGCGTTCGCTGCGTGTGCTCGACGGTGCGGTCGGCGTGTTCTGCGCGGTTGCCGGCGTGCAGCCGCAGTCGGAGACGGTCTGGCGCCAGGCCAATCGCTACAAGGTCCCTAGAATCGCGTTCGTCAACAAGATGGACCGCACGGGTGCCGACTTCTACAAGGCCGTGAACTCGATGCGCACGCGGCTGAACGCCAACCCCGTGCCGCTCGTGATGCCGATCGGCAAGGAGAAGGAGTTCCGCGGCGTCATCGACCTGATCCACATGAAGTCGTGCGTCTGGACCGAAGACGATGCGCGCGAGATGGAGGTCGGCGAAGTGCCGCCGGAGATGCTGGCCGAAGCCAAGAAGCGCCGCGAGGTGATGGTGGAGGCCGTGGCCGAATGCCACGACACGGTGCTCGAGAAGTTCGTCGAAGGCGAGGAGGTCACGATCCCCGAGATCATGATCGCGATCCGCCAGGGCACGCTCGACCTCAAGATCACGCCCGTGTTCTGCGGCGCGGCCTTCAAGGACAAGGGCGTGCAGAACGTGCTCGACGCGATCGTCGACTTCCTGCCATGCCCGATCGACCGCCCCGCGATCGAGGGTACCAACCCCGAGAACAACGAGAAGGTCGCGCGCGAGCTGCTGCCCGACCAGCCGTTCGCTGGCCTCGTGTTCAAGACGATCAGCGACCCGAACGGCGACCTGACGTTCGTCCGCATCTACACGGGCGAGATGAAGCAGGGCGAACGGTACTACAACGCGCGCACGCGCCGCCTCGAACGCATTGGCCGCCTCGTGCGCATGCATGCCGCCGTGCGCGAGCCGATCGACACCGCCAGTGCCGGCGACATCGTCGCCGCCGTCGGCATCAGGGATTCGATCACGGGCGACACGCTCTCGACGCGTGAGCACCCGGTGATCTACGAAGCGATGAACTTCCCGGACACGGTCATCAGCATGGCCATCGAGCCGAAGGCGAGCGGGGACCGCGACAAGCTGGCCGAGGTCATCGGCAAGCTCGTTCGTGAAGATCCGACGTTCAAGGCGCGGACCGACGAGCAGACCGGGCAGATGGTCATCTCGGGCATGGGGGAGTTGCACCTCGAGGTGAAGTGCAACATGATCCAGAACGACTACAAGATCGGAGTCACCGTGGGCCGGCCGAAGGTCGCCTACAAGATGACGCTCCGGGGACCCAAGCAGGTCGAAGCGCGTCACATCAAGCAGTCGGGTGGTTCGGGTCAGTTCGCCGTGGCGCGCGTCAGGTTCCGCCCCGACGAGACGGTGGAGGAGTTCCAGTTCGTCGACTCGGTCAGGGGCGGCTCGGTGCCGCGCGAGTACATCCCCGCCGTCGAAGCCGGCATCGAGGCCGCGATCAAGGGCGGCGGCCGCATCGGCTTCCCCTATTGCAAGATCGTGGCGGAGCTCTACGACGGCCAGAGTCACGACGTCGACTCGAGCTCGATGGCGTTCGAAGCGGCCGGCGTGCTCGCGTTCCGTCTCGCGGCCGAAGGCAACTCGCTGTTGCTCGAGCCGATCATGAAGATCGAGATCGAAGCGCCCGAAGACAAGACGGGTGACGTGATCGGCGACCTCAGCGCGCGCCGCGGCATCGTCGAAGAGATGATCAGCAAGCCCGGTAGCATCTCGGCCGTGACCGGCAAGGTCCCGCTCGCCGAGATGTTCCAGTACTCGACGAACTTGCGCTCGCTGACGCAGGGGCGCGGCACCTACACGATGGAGCCAGCGGCCTACGAGGCGGTGCCGCCGAACATCGCCGAGAAGGTGCTCTCGGACGTGGTCAAACCGTGATCTTCGTCAGCGCGCTGCGCCTCGAGCCGGTGCGGTCCTCTGCGGTCGATCAGTTCGCGCCGGCGAGCAGCGAAATGCCCTCGTGGGCAAGCGCCAGCAGCACACACGATTCCGCCTGCGGCCCATCGACCGCGACCGGAGTGTGGACGGTCCCGTCCGCGTAGCTCACGAACTGCCCGGCGCCGTGGTCACCTGTTTCGTCGCGGTAGGCGCCCTGGACGACGAGCACTTCTTCGGCGCCGCGGTGCCGGTGACGCGGGTAGCCGTGGCCCGGCGCCATCTCGATCAGCACGAGGGCGCGGCCCGAGCGCTGGTCCACGGCATAGAAGTGGATGCGGACGCCCCGGTAACGAGTCGTGCGCCAGGGGATCGCGGCGAAGTCCATGCGGCTATCCTAGGCGGCCCATGAAGCCCCGCCCTGTCGAAAGCTGGTCGATCTCGATCGCGAAGGACTACCTGAAGTTCAGCGCCGCCCACTTCCTGATCTTCCCCGACGGCACGGCGGAGCGGCTGCACGGACACAACTACAAGGTCTTCGTCGACGTGCACACGGACCTGAACGAGCATGGTCTCGTCGTCAACTTCAAGGAGATCAAACCGCTCGTGCGCGAGGTGTGCGACGAACTCGACGAGCATCTGCTGATCCCCGGGGAGCACCCCGTGCTGACGGCGGTCCGCGTCGGATCACAGATGGAGATCCGCTATCGCGAGCGGCGTTACCTGATCCCGGCCGAGGAGGTCATCGTGCTGCCGATCGGCAACACGAGCGCCGAGAATCTCGCGGCGTGGTTCGGACGAACGCTGCGCGAACGGATGGCCGCGAAGTGGGCCTCACTGCGCGTACGCCAACTCTCGATCGGCATCGAAGAGACACCCGGGCAGCGCGGGACCTGGACGATGTGCGAGTGACTCACCCCTGGCTGGCCTCGTGTTGCCCGCGGTAGCCGTGCAACCAACGAGCTGGACCGTTGCCACAGTTGCGCACGGTGTGCCTCGTACCGGCGGGTATCATGAGCTCGTCTCCCGCCTGCAAGCGCACGGCCTTGCCCTGCATCTCGATTTGGGCCATGCCCTCGAGCAGGAGGGCCCTCTTGTCCACATCGTGCTGGAAGTCGTGCCAGACCTGGTCGGGTGGATCGATCCAGAGCTCGCAGGAGAAACCCTGGGCGCCCCACTGCAGGCGCACTCCGTCCTGTTCGGTTCTGTTCTGCATCCTGTCCCTGCCTCAGACCGCCATTACTGGATGCGAACAAGAGCACAGCGCACCGAAAAAGGAAAGCGGACCTGTGCCGAGGCTCGGGAAACACCTCGTCCCGGGCAAGCGCGTGGCCGACGGCCGGCGTCCTTCCCCCGCGGTATGCTGCCGGCCACCAGAAAGTCCCATCCTCAGGATCGCGCTAGCGAGCGCGAGACCTGCCAACCAGCTCGCTGACTGGTCAGCTGCACCTGGGCTTGCGCCCTGAACAGACCCCTCTGATTCGCGATGCGGCCTCGGCGTCCGAGTTGCCCGCAGCGGGATCCTGAGAACAGGAAGAAGCCCCGTGGGAAGGCATGGTCCCCACGGAACGCGCCTTGGACGACAGCGACTCGATCCGAGGTTCCGTTGCGGCGTCGAAAAACATGCCAGCGATCACGCCGCGCGCGCATGCGGCAACCCCGTTGAACAACGTGTGCGGTTCCGATCGGGATCGTTGCCGGACACTCCTCGTCGCCGAGGTCAGCGCTCGCGGGAACAGATGTGTCAATCGAGTGCCAGCGGCGCGTGTGCGCCGCTCTTCGCGATCGCCTGGATGTGCTGATGGACCTGCATGGCCCTCGCGATGCACTGGTCGCTGTTGTGGTACTCGTATCTGCCGAAGCGGCCGAACGTGATGTAGCCGCTCGCATCGAACCACTGGCGAACCCTCGCGATCCGCGGGCCGAACTCGAGGTTCTGGTCGATGTAGGCGAACTCGTTGTTGCACCACTCCGTGAGCACGACCTGTTCGCGTCGCAGGATTCCCGCGCGCTCGAGGCCGGACATCATCTCGCGCAACCAGGCTGCATCGGGACGCAGCTCACCGCGGTGCGTCACCTCTGCGAGGAACGAGCCGTGACCCGGCGGCGCATTGTGCGGTGAGTAGTTGCTGTAGTAGGTTACGCGGTTCGTCGGCCCCTGGTCGGGAAACGGCAGGTAGACCCAGCTCAGCTTCGGCATCGGCTCGTCGAGCCGCACGCCGATCATCACGTTGACCAGCGAGATCGGCCGCAGCGCCCGGATGTCGGCGCGGATCTCGCCCGGAATCTCGGCGATGCAAGGTTCGATCAGCGGCAGCGCCGCGGTGTTGACCACCAGGTCGAACGGCTCGCCGTCGACGAGGAACGACGTGCCGCGCCGCTCGACGCGCCGCACCTCGACCCCACACTGCAGGTCGAAGCCGCCGCCCGCCACGGTTCCCTTGACCATCGCCTCGAAGCCACCTTGCTTCGGGAACCAGAACACCGATTGGTGGGTGTAGCCCTCGGTGTCGATGCCGATCGCGGATCGCAGGATGTCGGCGATCGGGGCTTCGGGCACGCGGCCCGCGACCCAGTCGCTCGCCATCGTGCGCAGGTCGCACTTCCAGACCTTCTCGTTGTACGGAACCATGAAGTGGCGAGCGAAGCCGTCCCCGAGACGCCACGAGATCCAATCGCCGAAGTTCGCGGGACACGGTGCGCCAGCCCGCCGGCCGGCATAGGCCTCGACGTAACCTGCCATGCAGTCGACGATCGCCTCCTTGGTCAGGTGCCCGACTCCGTTCTCGAACGGATACGGCACCCAGCGATCGTGCCAACGGATCTTCGTGTTGCGCACCGTGCGCACGGTCTGCGCTTCGCCGCCGCAGCGCTCGAGTTGCCACTGAAGGACGCGCTTGTCCTTCGAGAACACGATGTGGCCGCCGGCCTCGTCGAACGTGAAGCCGCTGATGCTGCGGCTCCTGCACAAGCCACCTGCGCGCTCGGCTTTCTCGAGCACGACGACGCGATGGCCGTCGGCTGCGAGCATGCGGGCCAGGGCGACACCCGAGATGCCGCCGCCCAGGATGGCGATCTTCACGCGGGGGGCTCCGGCAGCATCTGGTACACGAGGCGCAGAACTCTACATCGGTGGCGCCGCGCCGGACGAGAGACAACGAGCGACAATGGAAGCGGCGGCCGGGTTTCGGTTGCCCCATGCGAGCTTTCGACCAGGCAGCCGCCCATGATGCTGGCCCTTGGTGGCGCCTCGACCCGACCTTCCACCTGCCGCGGAGCTGCCGCGGTCCCAGGAACGCGTCGCGATCGGCGCGCTCGCGCTGGCCGCGTTCGCGCTGAACCTTAACACGAACGTGCTCGGTGCGCTGCTGCCCTTCGTCAGGGTCGACCTCGCGCTCGGCGACGGCGACCCCAAGTATCTCGTGGCTGCCGCAGCGTTCGGCTCGGCCTTCGGGGCGCTCGGCGCCGGGCCGCTGACGGACCGGCTGGGGCGGCGCGCTGTGCTGCTCGGCGGACTGGTCGCCTTCGCAGCGCTGAGTCTCGCGCATCTGCCGGTCCGATCGCTGTGGCCGTTCCTGCTCTTGCGCACGGGCTCCGGAGCTGCCGTCGGCCTCGCATATGCGGCCGCGTCGGCACTCGCCGCCGAGGTCGCGCCATATTCTCGCCGCGGCTCTGCGATGAGTGCGTTCACGGCGGGCATGTTCCTCGCCATTCCGATCGGCATGCCGCTCTCGGTGGCCTTCGCGAAAGCCGGATACTGGCCCGGGATCTTCGGCGTGCAGGCAGCGATGGGCGCGATCGGATGTTGGTGGGTGCTGCGCGCGCTGCCGGCCTCGAGGCAACACGAGGTACGCGCGTCGTTCCGCTCCGTGCTGCGCAACGGCCCGGTGTGCGCGGGCCTGTTCGCGACGATGCTGCACGTGGGTTCGTTCTTCACGACCGTGCAACTCGCCACGACGTGGCTCGACGAGACGGGTCGTGTCGCGAAGGACGACCAGATGCCGCTCTGGGTCGGCCTCGGTGTGGCATCCGTGCTCGGCAGCGCCCTGCTCGGTCGGCTCAGCGACCGCGTCGGCAAACGGAACCTCGTGCTCACGACGTCGGTCGTGCTCGTCGCGTGTTTCATCCTGCTCGCGCGGGAACCGGGACCGTGGGTCATGATGGCAGAGGGCGCGTTGCTCGCAGTCAGCGCCGCAGCGCGCACGGGTCCGCTGCAGGCGCTCGTGTCCGGACTCGTGCCGAGCCAGCAGTTCGCCACGCTGATGGGCCTGCGCGGCTTCGTGATGCAGTTGGGCGTCGTGGGCTTTGCGCTGGGCGCTGCGCCCGTGGCTTCCGCGCTCGGGTTCCGCGGCGTGCTGCTGATGGCGGCCGGCTGCCAGTTGCTCTCCTACGTCTCGATCCGCTTCGGAGTGCGGGAGGGCAGGTAGATGGCCCCGCGCGTGGCTCTCGCCTGGATGGTCGCCGGCCTCCTGGGATCGGTGCACGAGGCGCGCGCTCAGGAGGCCACTGCTCGCGTCGTCGTCACGGTGCCGGCGCATCGCGCCGAAGGAGTCCGCGCCTGGTTGTCGGCGCATCGCGCGGGTTTCGTGGTCGAGCCGGCGGAGAACCTCGGCGAAGGCCCGCTCTCGGGGTCGCGCCTCTTGCTGTTCTGGGACGAATGGACGCTCGCGCGCCACTCGGCTTCGCTGCGCCCGATCGCACCTCGGGCCGGATCACCCGCGGCGGAGCCGTTCGTGCTCGAGTTCGCAGGCGACTACGCGCTCGCGGTTGCGACCAGTGTGCCGACCGCGGCAGGTCCGGGGCGAGCGTGGCACGAGATCGCGATGGACGAAGCCCTCGCCGGACGCCTCGGCATCGTGGCCCCCGAGGTCGATGGCTCGCCGTGGTTGCTCGCCATGCGCGACCGGCTCGAGCGCGGTGAGCCGGAGAACATCGGTCTGGCCTGGTGGACGGCGCTCGATGCGCGCGCCGGCACGCTCTCCGGCGCCTACGCGCCGATGCTCGAGGATTTGATCGGCGGCCGGCTCGGAGCCTGCCTCGGTCCTCGCGACCTGCTACGGGCTGCGGCCTTCCGCAGCGCGGGCCGCGTGCGCGTCGAATCGATCGCCGGGCCGAACGGCGCCCGGTTCGGCCTCGCCGTCACTGCCGACGCGACGGCACCGGTCCTCGACGCCGCACGCTGGCTGGCCGACCCGGACCGGGTTGCCGACCTCGCGGCGGTCGTGGACATGTTCGTCGCGGGCGAAACGCCCGCAGCACTGTCGCGCGACATCGCGCGGCGGTGGTGGGACTGCTTCCAACGCGACGTGCGTGGTCGCGGGCGAGCGACCGAGCGGCTCGCCGACTGGCTCGATCTCGTGTTCTTCGTCCTGTTCCTGGTCTGCATGGTCTTCGTCTGGCGGTCGATGCGAAAGGAAGGACCGCCGGCGCGCTCGCGCGATAGCGCGTCGTGATCACCGGCCGCGGCGCTACATTCCGCGCCATCGTGCGCTTTGCCGCGACCTACCATGAACCGAACGCTTGCCCCGCTGCTCTGCCTCTCTTGCCTCCATGGCTGCGTCATCACCCACAGCAGGGAGGTCACGCTCGGCGCGAGCGACTACGTGCTGGCCACGCAAAACCGGCCCGATGGCAGCACCGAGACCTACGAGCTGTGCACTTCCGCGTCATCGGTGCGCGTGAAGACCGAGTACCGGCGCGAGCGCGCGTCGCTCGGCATCAAGGTCGTCGAGCTGAACAAGAGCCGCGCGGACGATCGTGGCGTGGCTCCGTGGTCCGGCCTGCTCGTGAAGAGCGTCGAGCCGGATTCGAGCGCGGCAAGGGCCGGTGTGCTCGCGGCCGACGTGCTGCTCTCGCTCGACAAGGCCGCGACCGTCTATCCAGTGCAGCTCGCTGAGTTCGAATCCAAGCTGCGGCCCGATCAGGCCGTGACCGCGAAGGTGTTGCGAGGGCAGAGCGAGCTCGACTTGTCGCTCACAGCACTCGTCGGCAAGGAACGCGTGTCGGAATCCGAGGAGATCGCGCTCGAGTCGGCGCCGCCACACCACCCGCCCGTTGCCGGCGCCACGCTGCGCGGCATTCCGGCTGCGTGGTGCGAGAAGATCTGGGGCACGCCGCGCAACGCGGTTGCCGTGATCAACGTCGAGGTCGGCTCGCCGGCCTGGCTCGCGGGCGTCCGGGCCGGCGACGTGATCGACACCGTCGATGGCGCGCCCGTTCCCCCGGTCGCCGAGCTCACGCAAAGGATCGCCGAACAAGGCGCCGCCGGGGAGAGCATGCGGTGGCACGTGCAGCGCGGATCCGGACCCGGCCACGATGCCACGGTGGAGCTCGAGGACTACAGCGACGAGACCAACGTCTGGGTCCCGCTGATCTTCCACCTCGAGGACGGGACCTTCATGGACAAGTGGAGCATCGGTCCGTTCGGCGTGATCATGCGGAACGCGAATCACTACGTGGCTGACTCCGCGACGCGCGAGGTGAAGACGCGCAACGTGTTCAGTGCGCTGTTCGGTCTCATCCACGTCGAGGCGAAGGCCCACGAGACCGAAGTGCGACTGCTGTGGCTGATCCACTTCGACACGTGAGGCATCCGGCCGCGCAGACGAGCGGGAATCAGTGCTGGCAGCAAGCGCACCAGTAGGTGCTGCGCCCGTGGTCCGTCGTGCGCCGGATCGCTGCGCCACAGCGCCTGCACGGTTCGCCGCTGCGTTCGTAGACGGCGAGCTCGCGCGCGAAGAAACCCGCATCCTCGGCGACTCCGACGTAGTCGCGGAACGACGTGCCACCGGCGGCGATCGCCGCATTCAGGACTGCTCGAACGCCGGCCGCGACTGCCGCGCACTCGCGACGCGTCAACGAACCGGCGGACCGCCGCGGCCGCACGCCGGCGCGCCAGCACGCTTCGCTCGCGTAGATGTTGCCGACGCCGACCACGACCTTCGCATCCATCAGCAGCGACTTCACGCTCGCCTTGCGACGCCTCGACACGCGGTGCAGGAAGTCGCCGTCGAACCCGGCCTGCAACGGTTCCTGGCCGAGGTTCGCGAGCAGCGCGTGGGTTGTCAGTTCGTCAGCGCTGGCGACGTCGAGCGCGCCGAACCGCCGCGGGTCGATGAAGCGCACGAGCCGGTCGCCGAAGTCCATGCGCCAGTGTTCGTGCTTGCGATACTCGGGCGCCAGCGCGCCTGCTACGCGGGGTTCGACGAGCAGTCGCCCCGTCATGCCGAGGTGGATGATCGCAACGGGCTTCCTGCTGCCGTCGAAATGCACGAGCAGATACTTGGACCGTCGGGTCACGGCAGTGCACGTTCGCAGGACGAGGGCCATGAGCGCAGCGCGCGGGATCGGCCACCGCAGGTCGGGGCGGCGCAGCGTCACGTTGCGCAGGCGGCGGCCCCGCAGGTGAGGCTCAGCGCCCGCGCGAACGGTTTCGACCTCGGGAAGTTCGGGCACGGCGTGGGGAGAAGGCGGAAGGTGCTGCAGCAGTATGCTGGCTCCGCTAGCATGCCGCGCCGAATGCAATCCGCACCTCGTCTCGAGGGTCTACACCACATCGGCATCGCCGTCCGTTCCCTGGACGAGGCCCTGCCGCGCTGGACCGGCCTCGGTCTCCGGCTGCTCGGCATCGAAGACGTGCCGACGCAAGGAGTGCGCGTCGCGATCCTGATGGCAGGCTCGACGCGCATCGAGCTGCTCGAGCCACAGGCGCCCGACTCGCCGGTCGGCAAGTTCCTGCAGAGCCGGGGGCCCGGCGTGCACCACCTCGCGTTCGGCGTGCGCGACTGCCAGCAGCAGATCGATGCGATGACGAGGAGCGGCGCGCCGATGTTGAACAAGGTGCCTGCGCCTGGTGCGCATGACTGCCGCGTCGCGTTCGTGCACCCGAAGCACCTGGGCGGCGTGTTGGCCGAGTTCGTCGAGGATCCAGCCCATGAGTGATCCGCTCTCGAAACTCGAAGAGATGCGCGAACGGTCGCTGCTCGGCGGCGGCCAGGGGCGCATCGAGGCGCAGCACCAGAAGGGCAAGCTGACGGCGCGCGAGCGGATCGATCTGCTGGTCGATCCCGGCACGTTCGTCGAGATCGATCGCTTCGTGACCCATCGCTGCCGCGACTTCGGCATGGATGCGCCGGGCAACCAGATCCTCGGCGACGGCGTCGTGACGGGCAGTGGGCGCATCGACAAGCGCCCGGTCTTCCTCTTTGCGCAGGACTTCACGGTCTTCGGCGGCAGCCTGTCGGAGACGCACGCGGCCAAGATCTGCAAGGTCATGGACATGTCCGTCAAGATGGGCGTGCCGATGATCGGGCTCTGCGATTCGGGTGGGGCGCGCATCCAGGAGGGTGTGGTCTCGCTGGGTGGCTACGCGGATATCTTCCTGCGCAACACGCTCTCGAGCGGCGTCGTGCCGCAGATCAGCGCCATCATGGGCCCGTGCGCCGGCGGCGCGGTCTATTCGCCGGCGATCACGGACTTCGTGCTGATGGTCGAGGGCACGAGCTTCATGCACATCACGGGGCCCGACGTCGTGAAGACGGTGACGCACGAGGACACGACGAGCGAAGAGCTCGGCGGCGCGCGGGTCCACTCCGAGATCTCGGGTGTGGCCCACTTCACGGCGCCCGACGATGCGACCTGCCTCGTGCAGCTCCGCGAGCTGATGTCCTACCTGCCGTTGAACAACGCCGAGGATCCGCCCTTCCAGGCGACCGACGACGACCACAACCGCATGGACGAAGCGCTCGACACGATCGTGCCATCCACGAGCGTGGAGCCCTACGACATGCGGCAGGTGGTCAAGCGGGTGGTCGACCACGGCAGGTTCTTCGAAGTGCACGCGCGGTTCGCGCGGAACATCATCGTCGGCTTCGCGCGTCTCGGCGGCCGCGTCGTCGGCATCGTCGGCAACCAGCCGAACCACCTGGCCGGCGTGCTCGACATCAAGGCGAGCATCAAGGGCGCGCGGTTCATCCGCTTCTGCGATGCGTTCAACATCCCGTTGGTCACGTTCGAGGACGTGCCAGGCTTCCTGCCGGGCAAGGACCAGGAGTGGGGCGGGATCATCGCGCACGGCGCCAAACTGCTCTACGCGTTCTGCGAAGCGACCGTGCCGAAGATGACCGTGATCACACGCAAGGCCTATGGCGGCGCCTACGACGTGATGAACAGCAAGCACATCCGCGCCGACGTCAACCTCGCCTGGCCCGGCGCGGAGATCGCCGTGATGGGGGCCGAGGGTGCGGCCAAGATCGTGTTCCGGCGCGAGATCTCGGCCGCGAAGGACCAGAAGGCCGAGGAACTGCGGCTCGCCGCGGACTACCGCGCGAAGTTCGCCAACCCCTACCAGGCGGCAGCCTACGGCTACATCGACGACATCATCGAGCCGAGGCGCACGCGTCCCGTGCTGATCCAGTCGCTGGAACTGCTGCGCAGCAAGCGCGACAGCAACCCGCCGAGGAAGCACGGCAACATCCCGTTGTAACAGACAGGCCCTCGCAAGGGCGAGCAGGCTTCGTACGCGCCGCAGCGGGCCGGCTCAACTCTCTGATCGTGCGCGCCGCAGCGGGCCGGCTCAACTCTCTGATCGTACGCGCCGTAGCGGGCTGGCTCAACTCTCTGATCGTTCGCGCCGCAGCGGGGCCGGCTGCGTGTTTCGCCGTTGTTATTTCCCCGCGTAGCGGCGCTCCTAGCAACTCTCTGATCGTACGCGCCGCAGCGGGGCCGGCTGCGTGTTACGCCGTTGTTATTTCCCCGCGTAGCGGCGCTCCTAGCAACTCTCTGATCGCGCTCGCCGCAGGCGAGCTCGATCAGAGCCCTTCGATCCAGCTGCGCAGCGCCTTGTCGAGCGCCTCGAGGTCGACGGATGCGAACGCCTTGTCCACCGCCTGCGACAGGATCTCCTGGACCTTCGCATTGTCCTCGTAGCTGACGAAGCGGTAGCTGGTGCCCGGGATCACGGGGGCTTCTCCTTCCTTTTGCTTGGAGCGGAAGGCCGTCACGTTGTCGGCGACGTAGTTGAAGTAGGTGTCGAGCGCCTGCTTCGCTGCTTTGTCCTTGCAGACCTCGCGCAGGTAGTAGATCAGCGCCCAGCCCTCCGAGTACTTGAGCAGACCGTTGCTGTAGTACTCTTGCTGTTCGTAGCGCAGCAGACTGCGCAGCGGCACGAGGTCGTTGCCGTCGCGCATGTGCTTCTTCAGGAAGTTGACGCGCCACTCGAAGCACTGCGTCTTGCCGATCTGCCCGCCCCCGACCGACAACCCCGCGAAGTAGTCGCCGTGGCCCTCGTTGAACCACGAGTGCGGCGACACGTCGCCGATCGCATAGTAGATGTACTGATGGAAGCCCTCGTGGAACATCACCGACTTGCAGTCTTCCTTGGACTTGGCGGCCGACTGGTCATCGAACTTCTGGAACAGCACGAGCTCGCCCTTCCGGTGATCGAAGTAGCCGGCCGTGCCGGGGTAGCCGCCGAACTGGTGGTATTCCGACTGCGTCGCGAACACGCGCACGGGGTTGAGCGGGATCTTCTCGTTGCGCGGCTTGAAGTTCGGCACGTAGACCTTCTCGCGCACGAGCTCCAGGTTGTTCCCGAGGGTGGTCACGAAGGCGCGGTCGGCGTTGCTGATGAAGACGTAGTACTTGGTGTCGACCGTGAACCAGCCGGGCTTGCCGGCGACGCTCGCCTTGAGCGCCTCGCGCTTCTCGTCGCCTTCGAGCTTCGACGGATCCTTCCTGTTGGCCGCGGCGACGGCGGGATCGACGTTGTCGGTGACCTGGAAGGTGCCGATACTCTTGATGTAGGCATCGCGCCAGTTCTTGCGGTAGCTCTCCTCGAAACACGTGTAGACCACGGCCCATTCGACGCCGAAGCTGCGGAACTGGCCGATCGTGATGTGCTGCGAGCCGGAGCCGAACTCGATCAGGTCGCCGGGCATCTTCGATCCCTTGAGCGGCTCGCGCTTCATGCGCTTGCTAGCCCCCTCGAAGTTGGCTTCGATCCAGTCATCCAACGTCTTGGGATTCAGCCTCTTCTCGAGCGCCGCCGGCAGGCCGATCGGGCGTTCCTTCTTGTCTGGCTTCTCCTCGGTACCGGGTGACCCGGCCGGCGTTTCGTTCTTGGGCTGGATGCGAACGATCGCCAGCTCGCAATACTGGGCAGCATGCATGTTGTCCCAGTCGCCCTTCTTCTCGAACTGGTCGGTCGGCAGCGTCCAGCGGCCGACGTTGAAGCGGTCGTTCTGGTCGGCCGGCATGGTCTTCCAACCTTTGATCGGCTGGATCTGGTAGCCCCACTCCTTGACCTTGACGAGCTTGTCGAGGTCCGTCTTCACTTGGGCGCTGAGCGCCGCACCGAACACCAACGAGACGAGAACAACACGAAAGTACGGGATGACGGACATTCAGAACTCCCAGGATGGCTGCGGCGAGGCACGGGCCTCGCGGGATCGCGATGACTGACTCCAGCAACGCTGGCGTCGAATTGTGCCCAAGTCGACGCCGGACGGCCCTCCGAAGTCTATTCAGGCGGCTGATTTCAAGTTTTGTTACAACTCCGACGCATCGAGCCCGGAAAAGGCTCCCGGCGCGCGCGGCGAGCGAGATGTCTTGGGTAAACACGATCGGAGCTGGGGAATCGCGCCAAAGTCCCGAGGTCATTCCAGTGCGATCGTGCGGCCCTCGCGCGCCGCCCGATCCGCGGCCAGTACGACCTCGAGGCTCGCGATCGCCGAGTTCAGGTGCTCGGTGAGATCACCGTCGCTGCGGATCGCGCGCAGCAGGAACTCCTGTTCGCGCAGACACAAACCATCGTGATCGGGCTCGTCGGTCGTGTCGATCCACTGGTCGGCGTGCACGAACTGATCGCTCGCGTCTCGTTCCGATCGGTGCAGGCGCAGCGTGTTGGTCTTCGTGTGGGAGTCGACATCGGCGCTGCCCGCCGCGCGTTCGCCTGCCCGGTCGACGATCGAGACGCAGCCCTTCGGCCCGACGACGTCCTTCACGAAGTGGGCGACCTCGCTCATCATCGGTCCCCAGCCCGCTTCGTACCAGCCGACCGAGCCGTCCGCGAACGCGACCTGGAGCTGCCCGTAGTTGTACATGCCGGGGTCCAACTCGTCGGAGAGCCGTGCTCTGATCGCGCTCACGCGGACCGGCCGGCTCTGCGTCATCTGGCACATGACGTCGACGTAGTGCACGCCGCAGTCGACGATCGGCGACATCGAGTCCATCAGCGCCTTGTGCGTGAGCCAGTCCTTGCCGCGGCTCTGTTGGTTGAGGTTCATGCGCATGACGAGCGGCTTGCCGAGCGTGCGCGCGATCTCGATGAACTTCTGCCACGCGGGGTGCACGCGCAGGATGTAGCCGACGACGATCTTGCGGCGGTGCTTCTGCGCGAGCGCAGCGATCTCGCGCGCTTCGGCGACGGACTCGGCGAGCGGCTTCTCGACGAACAGGTGCGAGCCGCCGGCCAGGGCCGTGCGGGCGATCGCGGCGTGCGTGTCGGGATAGGTGTTGATCGAGACGACGTCGGGGCGCGTGGCTTTGTAGGCAGCTTCGAAGTCCGCGAAGGTCCGCAGACCGCCGAGCTCCTTCGCGAGGCGCTCGCGGGATTCGGGGCCGCGGCTCACGAGTCCGACGATCTCGAAGTCGTCGCGCAGGCGGTGGTAGGCGCGGGCGTGGGACGTGCCCATGTTGCCGCAGCCGGCGACGAGAACGCGGAGTCGGGTCATGGCGTAGCTTCTACCCGTCCGGGGTGCTGCGGCCCAGTTCGTGCGAGGGCCGGGCTTTCGCCGTCGCGTCCGGTTCCTGATCGTCGAGAACACGTCGGCTGCCCGAAGATCGCGCTTCGTTGCTCAGGTTGACGCTTCGAGGAATCCTCGGAACTCGCTCCAGCCCGATCGGCGGGCTTCCAGAGATGTCGACAGCAGCGACTTGAAGTCGGACTCTGGCGCCAGGCGCCCTCTCGAATGTTCCGGCGATGAGTAGATGGGGGTCCCATGGAATTCCCCGTGCCATGCATGACCTCGATTCGAGTGTGGGGATCCGCGCGCGAGGCGCAGCCGTTCGCGCCAAATGACCCTCTGCCGCCGCCAGCACCCGCACCTGACGCTCCGTGACCGCGCTTGCGATGCTGAGTGAGGATGTCGATCCGGCCCGGAATATCGCCCTGCGCCGCGGAGCCGAGCCATGTCGCTCCAAGGCCCGGCTGCAATCCGAGGAGACCGGCCTTGCGGCCCTCGCAGCCGTTCCTGACATTTCCGTCTCAGGCGAGGCGCCGCAACCGCGCTCGAGCAAGAGCTCGCTTCGCTGCTGTTCTGTTCGCCTCCTTCTCGCAACCGAAGGCAGCCATGAACTGCTCCCGACCGATGCTGGTGTTGCTGTTCGCCGCGCCGTGCTTGTTCGCACAATCTGCTGCGCTGCAGCTCGAGCGCTACGAGGCCGAGACGGCCGACGGCACGCGCGTGCCCAGCGCGCGTGGCTGGCTGACCGTGCCCGAGAACCGCCGCAAGCCCGACGGCCGCAAGCTGGAGCTCGCGGTGCTCAAGCTCGACAGCACGGCCAAGGATCCCGGCCCGCCGATCCTCTATCTGCACGGCGGCCCCGGCGGTTCGGCGAGCGGCGAGATGCGCGACCCGGCGTTCCTGCCGTTCTGGTCGCGCTTCCGCGAGCTCGGCGACGTGATCCTGTTCGATCAGCGCGGTTGCGGGCGAAGCAAGCCGCCGCTCGCGCGCGCACTGCAGACGCCGCCCGACGCGACGCTGTTCACGACCAGCGCGGCGATGGGCAAGGCGATCGCGGCGGGCAGCCGCGAACTGCACGGGAAGCTCACGGCCGAGGGCATCGACCTCACCGCCTACACGACCGAGGAGAACGCAGACGACGTCGACGCGCTGCGCGAGGCACTCGGTGCGGAGAAGATGCGCCTGCTCGGCTTCAGCTACGGCACGCACCTTGGGCTGTCGGTCATCCGCCGCCACGGGCGGCGCGTCGACGCCGCAGTGCTCGTCGGCGTCGAGGGGCCGGACCACACGTGGAAGCTGCCGAGCAACTGGGACACGCACTTCCGCAAGCTCGCGCTGCTGGTCGCTCGCGACCCGCGCATCGGCGCGCAGGTGCCGGATCTGACCGCGCTGCTGCACCATGTGCTCGAGCAGCTCGGCAAGCAGCCGATCGAGGTCGCGGTGCGCGGGCCCGGCGGCGCGGGCCAGGTGACCGTGCCCGTCGGCGCCGACGGGCTCTTGTTCCTGCTGCGCATGGACCTCGGCGACACGAGCGACCTCGTGGTGTTCCCGCGACTCCTGCACACGATCAAGAAGGGCGACGGCTCGGTGCTGCGTTGGTTCGTGCAGAAGCGCTACGGACAGTTCAGCGGGCTCAACGCACTGTGGTTCACGACGGATCCCGCCTCGGGTGCGTCGCCCGAACGCGCGGCGCGGATCGCGCGCGAAGCCAGCACGGCCCTGTTCCGCAACGCGATGAACTTCGACTTCCCGGACGTCGACGCGGTCTGGAAGATGCCGGTGCTCGGCGAGCACTTCCGCGCGCCGATCGTCACCGACGTGCGCACGCTGTTCTTGACCGGCACGCTGGATGCCAACACGCCGCCGTGGCAGGCCGAGGAAGTGCGGTGGGGGTTCGCGAGGTCGACCCACCTGATCAGCGAGCACGCTGGGCACGAGGATTGGATGCGCAATCCCAAGGTGCTGCCGGTGCTGTTGCGGTTCTTCGCCGGCGAGGACGTGCACGCTGCCGACGTGGACATGCCGCCCGTGAAGTTCATGCTGCTCGAGGGCAAGGACGACGGAGTTTCGCACCCGTCGGTGCAGTAGGTCAGCGAGTCCCCGAGGTCCCGGCCCGATCTGTCGGAGCCGCTGGCCCCTATCGCCACTGCGAGGGGCTCACGGCGGCGAACGTTGCGCCGAGCGCGTAGTTGTCGAGATAGACGGTCATCGGCTCTCGCCGGCGCGGCAGGACCAGGAACGCGGCGATACAACTGCGCATGAGGAGCTCCTCTCGCATCGTCACGCCAGAGGTGCAGGAACTTCAAGCTGCGCCGCGGATCACTCCCCAGCCTCGCGCGCAGGAGATATTGCCAACTGGATGCGCGTGGCGCGCGCGCGGGTATCGTGTGCACCTCGCCCCCCGACGAACCCCTTCGTCCTCCCTACTCTATGCGAATCCAAGCCCTGTCCACGGCACTGCTCGCGGTGCCCATTCTCGCCCAAGCCAACGCGATTCCCGGTCTCGACATCTCGATGTACGAGCTGACGGACATCGCGTTCACAGGTCGCCGTGGCCTCCCGTATCCGAACGGCGAGGCCGGTTTCATGGTCGGCCACTCATGGTGCAACGGCGGCACCGTCAACCTGCCGTGGGTCTCTCAAAGCGGCGGCGTGATGGTCGACCAGTACCCACGCATCGCGTTCCTGCTCGCGCGTGAGAAGGACGGCCGCATGGTGCAGATCACTTCGCAGGGCCACAGCAAGCACTCGCCGACGGCGTTCAACTTCTCGTCGGGCCCGTGTGCGCCGTGCACCGCCAGCGGAGGTGGGTTCTTCTTCGTCGGCTGCTCCGACACCTACGGCAGCGGCACCAACATGAGTCAGTACAACCTCGGCCCGAACGACGAGCTCAACCCGTGGCTCGGCACCTGGAACCCGCAGGGCAGCTACTTCGATCGCGGTGATCCCGCGGTCAGCGGGGCGCAGGCCATCGACTCGATACGCTCGCTGACTTCGACCCAGGTGTCGGCGTTCGACTCCGTGAAGAACCGCATGGTCGTGCGCGAATCCGAGCTGCTCACGGGCTCGACCTACTACGCGCAGGTACAGGCGGTGGTCCAGGGTGAGCCCGTTGGCGAACGCGACAACAACATCACGAACAAGCAAGTGTCGATCACCGGCAGCGGCGGCAGTTGGTCGGCCTCGGCATCAGGCGCGGGCATGACCGGCTCGGTGCTCACGCGCTGGCAGGGTGCCCACGTGTACACGGGTGGCAACGCCTTCGACGACGGCCGTTTCGCGGTCGGCGTCAAGGTGACCGGTCCGGTCGCCGGACTGTGGCACTACGAATACGCGGTCCACAACATCGACAACTTCCGCGGCGGCGCGTCGCTGCGCATCCCGGTCGCTGCTGGCGCCACGGTGCAGAACGGCGGCTTCCGCGACCTGGACACGAACCCGCTCAACGAATGGACGTTTGCGTTGTCGCCGACGGAGATCTCGTTCACGGCAGCCGCAGCCAACTCGCTCGACTGGAACACGATCTACAACTTCTGGTTCGATTGCTCGATCCCGCCAGGAGCGGGCACGCTGACGATCGACCAGGCGCGATCGGGCACTGGTGCGCTCAACGTGCAGATCCTCAGCGAGGCGCCGAGCGGGCTCTCCTTCGCAACGAAGTTCCCGGTCGGCACCGCGTGCGGCCAGTGCACGGGCACCTTCTATGAGTACTTCACGATGAGCTCGCTGTTCGACCTCGCCGGGCGCTCGATGACGATGAGCCTCAACAACGGCGCCTACACCGTCGCCGAGACGCCGGTCGCGTTCGTGCCGGCCGCGGGCACGAACCTCAACCTCGCGTTCAACACGCAGACGTTCGTCGCGCTGCCGTTCTCGCTGCCGTTCCCCGGCGGCACGACGACGCAGCTGCAGGTCTGCTCGTCCGGTTACGTGAATCCCGGCACGAACACGATCGCCGTCGGGCCGGCGGTGTCGACGCTGCTGGCGGGCAACCCGCGGTGGGCCGCGGCGTGGGGACTCTTGAGCCCAGTGCAGGCAAGCGGCTCGAACGTCTGGTTCGACGCGAACCCGACGCGGGCGATCCTGACGTGGAACGGCGTGCCGTTCATCGCCGCCTCGGCGCCGAACACGTTCCAGATGCAGTTCTTCCCGAACGGGACCGTGCACGTGCTCTGGCAGAACATCGCGCTGGGGACCATGCCGGTGCTGACCGGCTGGTCGCCTGGCGGCGGGTTCTCGAACCCGGGCCCGCGCGACCTGTCGGCTACGTTGCCGACGCCGTATGCGCTGGGTGCCTTGTCGTTCGACGGACTGTCACTCGACACGAGCGGGGCGCCTGTGCTGGGCACGACGATCCAGTGGCAGCTCGGCCGCATCCCGACGGGGACGGCGTGGGGCGTGCTGATGCGCTCGCTGACGCAGGCCGTGCCACCGATCGATCTCACGGCGGTCGGCATGCCGGGCTGCTACGCGCACGTCATCGATCCGGTCGCCACGGCATTCCTGTCGCCTGGCACAAGCCTGCTGATCGGCGAGTCGATCCCGAACAACACGGCGCTGGTCGGCGTCACGTTGGTCGGTCAGGCGGTGACCTACAGCCCGCCGCTCACGCCGCTCGGCCTCGTGGCCAGCAACGCGATGGTGCTGGGGCTCGGACTGTAGGCCAGCTGCGCGCGTTCGCGATCGACCTGCGCATTCCGTCGCCCCGATCGTCGGCGAGGACGAGCGGATGGTGTCAACTCGCACGGTGCCGAGCGCGACGTTCGCCGCCCCGACTCTCCCTGCATCCGCATGACTCGCGTCGTGGCTTCCGACCATGGCTGAAACCGTGCACGTGCTCGCGCTGTTGTCGGTGGCCTTGGCGCTGACCTCCTGTGCTGCGACGTCACGGCTTGCACCCGTCGCCGGTCCCTGGCCCCTCGTCTACGCCGAAGACTTTGCGACGCCGGATGGCCTCGCGGGATTCGCGTTCACCGACCCTGCTTCGTGGAGGTGGTCCGATGTCCATGGAAGGGCATCGCTCACTCTGCTCGGTGGCAGTCGCTACGAGCCGCCGTTCCGGTCGCCGACGAGCATCGCGTTGGTTCCGGATCTCGAGGTGGCCGACTTCGATCTCGAAGTGGACCTGCTGCAGACCGGCCGGGACTACGCTCATCGCGATCTGTGCCTCTTCTTCGGCTGGCAGTCGCCGACGCGCTTCTACTACGTGCATCTCGCCACGACGCCGGACGCGAACGCGCACAACGTCTTCCGCGTCGCCGACGCACCGCGCACCAACCTCGCGCCAGTGGCGGCGCGAGGCGTCGACTGGGGCACGAGCTGGCACCACGTTCGCCTCGAACGGCGCGCCGCCGCCGGCACGATCCGGCTCTTCTGGGATCGCGCCGCCGAGCCAATCCTCACGGCGGCATGCACGGCCTTCGACTGGGGCAGGATCGGCCTCGGTTCCTTCGACGACTCGGGCTGCATGACGTCGATTCGGGTCTGGGCGCCCGCAAGGCGATCCGTGCGCGAAGCGCAGCCGTTCCCGCCGATGCCGCGCGCCGCCGCCAGCAGCCGACGCTCCCCACCGACCGCGACGGCACAGCAAGACGTCCGTCAGGCAAGCCCGGCGCAGTAGCTCGGCCCACGGATACCGCAGGCCACCCCGTCGCGCAGGCCCGGGATGCGGCTCCCCTCGCTGCCGCAGCTCGGCGGACCAATCGCGGCCGCCTGCAGATGCCGGCCGATCAGCGCCGCCTCCCTGTTCAGCCGGCTGTACCCCGCTAACCTGCCAACAATCGGCACAATCTCCCTCCCCGACACCGTTTCACCATGGCTCCACACCCGACCCTCCGTCTGCTTCTCCTCGCGTCGCTCACAGGTGGCCTCTCGGCGCAGAACGTGACCCTGCCCGACTACCACTACTTGATGGAGAACCTCACCCAACTCGGCAACACGGGATCCACCCTCTGGTGGCAAGCCGCGTCGACCAGCCGCTTCCAGGTCCTCTACGAGGCGAGCCACTTCCTCGGTGCCGGCGTCACGGGCCCGGTGGTGATCACCAAGATCAAGTTCCGCGGCGAGGACGGCGAGAAGAACCTGGGCGGCCAGTCCTACGCCGGCGTGCTCGTCGAGCTCGGCTCGACCAATCTGGCGGCCTCGGCGCTCAGCGACATCTTCGCGACCAATCGCGCGCCCGCGCTGCCGAACACCACGACGATGGGGTTGCCCGGCACCACGACCGTCATCGTCGCGCCTTCGGTCGGGTCGATTCCGAACAACTGGAACATCGAGCTCGACCTCCTCGCGATGGGCAATGCGTTCCTCTACGACCCGACCGGCGTCGAGCCGAACCTGCTCATCGACATCGACATGCCGAACGCGCCGAGCAACCCGGCGCCGCTCGGCATGATCCCGATCAGCAACACGACCGGCACTGCGGCGCAGATCCGCGGCAAGGGTTGCACGTCGGCGGGCGGCGGCGCCACGATGGGCGCGTTGAACCCGAACCCGGTGATCGTCGGCGTCGAGTTCTCCGGCGCCGGCGGCTACGCGACCGTGATCCCGGCGACGAACGAGTTCTACGGCGGCGCGTGCGGCGGCTCGGCCGTCAGTTTCTACCAGGCCTTCGTGAACGGACAGGCGTTCGACCTCGGCGCCGGCCTGACGCTGACGCCGGACAACCCGACGACGCCGAACTACTACACCGTGACCGCTGGCGCCCCCGCGCCCGACACGACGCAGGTCAACCCCGTTCCGAACCAGACCGCGGACGACGGGGTCTACAGCCACCCGCTCGGCTTCACGTTCAACTACCCGACTGGATCGACGTCGACGATCGTCGCCAGCACCAATGGCTTCGTCTGGCTCGACCCGGCGCAGACCGAGAGCGCGTTCGCCGCGGTGGTCTCGCGTCTTCTCGGGGACCCTGCCGCGGCGACGGCGACGCCGCCCTACAGCGGCGCCCGGTTGGCGATCATGTGGAAGGACCTCAACATGCTGCGCAACGCGACGATCAACCCCGCCGCCGGCCTGCACGTGTTGACCAACACGTCGGGCGGCCCAGGCAACGCCGTCTGCTACGTGACCTGGTGGGACATCGGCGAGTTCAACGTGGTCGGCGGCGTCGCCGCCGGCCACACCCAGTGGACGTTCCAGATGGCGTTGTTCGAAGCGACCGGCGTCGTGCAGTACCGCTACGGCAACGTGCCCCAGTACGCGACGGCGTCGACCGTGACCGCCGGCTGCAACTCGACGATCGTCGGCTTCTCGCCGGGCCGCATCGGCGGCGCGACCGGCACCAACGCAAAGGACCCGCAGAGCCGCGACCTGTCGCTCGAGGTCCCGTTCGCGACCAAGCCGGAAGGCGCGCTCGGCAACATCGGCCAACGCGCCGTCGCCACGCCGAACGCCGGCGGCGTGCAGTACGGCGGGCGCCTGTACGCCGGGCAGACGCTGACTTGGAACGCGGTCAACGTGCCGCCCGGCACGATCCTCGGCGCGCAGCTGATCGACGTCGGCAGCTACCGCCCCGGCTTGCAGTTGCCGGGCATCACCGCGCCCGGCTGCATGTTGAGCACGACGGCGGGTGCTTTGCTGTGGGAGCTGTTCGTGCTGCCGAGCGGGACCGCGACCGGCACCGTTCCGTTCGTCGTGCCGCCCGGCTTCCTGGGCGTCGAGATCTACGCGCAGTTCGTCGTGCTCGACGGGCTGTTCGGCGGCCCCAACCTGATCACGGCCTCGAGCAACGCGGTCAAGCACATCATCGGCCTCAACTGAGCACCGGCTCGGCTCGCACCTGCACACGAGCGTGCGGATGGCACGCGCTGGCGCGTTTGCACTCGCTACCTGCGTGTCACAGCCGGCCCCGTTGCGCCAGTCGGCGCCGCTGCCGCCGTCCCCGCCGTTGTCCCTTCCCTCGCCGCCGTGGCACGCGGCGCCGGCTGGTTCTCGATGCGCCGCAGCGCCGGCTGCAGCTCGGCCAGGGTCTTCTCCGCCCTGCGCGCGCGCGCGCGCAGCAAGATCCCCTTGACTGGCGGGAGCAGCTTCCACGTCATCAGGAACGCCCCCTTCCACGTCGGCGTGTAGAGCTCCCCCGTCGGCGAAAGCCGCAGGTAGCCCGGCTCGATCTGGCTCGTCATCTCCCGCACCATCGCCTCGCGCAGCAGTGCGTCCCAGCCGTCCTGGCGCGGCAGCGGCTTCTTCCTGCCACTCGCGCGTTGCACCAGAGCCTGGTGGATCCGGTACAGCAGCGCGCAATCCTGCACCTGGGGGAACTGCGTCATCACGCGCCACTCCGGCTCCCGATACACCGACAGCTCCGCCGTGTTGTTGGTCGAGACCGACCGGCCGTCGGTGAACCCGTTGCTGAACTCCAGGTACGCCGTCCGCAGCCGCGTGACTCCGCGCACGTCCACGTACGCCGCCACCGCGATCGCCGCGTCCTGGGTCGCCTGGTTCTCGAAGGCCGCGAGGAGAATCGTTGTGTTCGGCATGAATCCGGAGAGCGCGAGCCTCGTTGCCTCGACGAAGCCATCGCCCGACAGGGCCTTGCCCACCGCCTCGAAGTGACGGGCCGCCTCCGGCGGAGACCTGTCCGGATGCAGCGGCTCGAACACGGGAGCCGCCTTCTGCTTCATGGTGAACCGGACGAGTAGGGGTGCACCGACGTAGATGAGAGCAACGATCGCGAGCAGCAGCCCGAACAAGCCGTCGAAGTCCATGCCCCCATATCGAAGGGGAGACCGGCGTGGCTGAACGGTCCGCTCACCGCCTGGGGCTGCGCCTCGCAGCCGCGGTGGCGCCGGCCTTTCACGGAAATCCTTCTTGCAGCCGTTCTGCACCGCCGCCGAGCAGGAAGCCCAACGAGCGCCCCGAGCGTGTTATTGGAACGGCACGACCAGGGTGTCGACCAGCGGCCGTTCGCCGGTGAACAAGCTGGCCTGCAGGACGATCCTGAATTGCAGGAAGCGGTTGCCGTCGGCTACGTCGGGCGAGGACGACCACGCCGTCGGCGACGTGCCGGTGGCCGTCGCGGCGCCGCGGTACATCACCTGCACGCTGGTCCCGGCCGGCAGCGACAGCGCGACGATCGGCGCCCCATAGTCGGGCGCCGCGGCCAAGGTGTCGAGCCACGGCGACTGACACCAGGTCTCCACGCGCGTGAACTCGAGCTCGAGTTCGTGCATGGCGCAGTCACCGGGCGCGAACAGCGCCGATGTCGCGACTGGAGTCTGACTCGGCACGATGAAGGCCGTCGGCGTGCCGTTCGCGTGCACACGCGCGAACGGAGCGTTGGTGCTCTGCACCATGATCCGCACGACGCCCCCGTTTACGCCGGTCGCGGTGCTGGGGCCGACGCGGAACTCGAGCAGCAGGCTCGACACGCCGTCGTAGCGGAATGGCGTGACGACGGGGTAGGGCATGTAGCCGCCGGGCAGCTGACTGGCCGGGTCCACGATGTAACCGCCCGAGTACATGACCTGCGGCGCCGCGCCGGGGATCGTGTTGTTGGCGAAGGTCAGATCGAGGCCGGACAACGGCGCGACGGGCAAACTGGACCAAGGATCCACCGAGTAGTTGGGCACCACGGGGGTGTGGCCCGCGCGTAGTTCGAACAGCGAGTGCACGTCGAACTGCACGGGTTGACCCGGAGACGCCTTCCAGCGAACTCCGGTCAACAACTCGGGCTCCCCCGTCGCACCGACGTCCTGCGTGCGGAACACCATCTGCTCGCGACAGCCGTACGGGATCAGCGGCGCCTGGATCGCTGCAGGGAGCACTACGCCCTGCGGATCGATCGTGCTGTGCGTGCGCACCTGGACGGGTCCGCCGCGGATGTGTCCCGCGACGTCGCCCGCGAAGGTGCCCGTGAATCCCTGGGATGTCGCATTGAGGAAGTCCGCGACCACCGCGCCGGTGCCCCCATGGAACGCCGTGCTCTCGCCATTGCTGACCCGGAACAGCCCATTCGGTGACGTCAAGTCGATCACCACGGCCTGGCCGTAGACCACCAACCCGGACAGGCCGGGCAGCAGCGGCAACGAATAGCTGCTGGCGAACGTGCCGCTCGACGACAGCAGTCCCGCGCTCAGCGCGACCGTCGCCGCCGACAGGTCGAGATAGAACCGCTCCCCGAGGACGTCGACCGGACCGCCAGCGAGGTCGACGAACACGCCGAAGGGCGCGTTGGCCGGGCCGAGGAGGTTGTAACTCACGGTCGCGCCCGTCGATTGGACGCGGACAGCCGGATCCATGTGCAGTACCTGCGTGCGCGGGAGTGCGGCGAACGTGACGCAGCAGACGATCAGGGACAAGGTTTTCATGGCGCCTCGAAGGGATGGAACGCGGGCAATAGCGCGCGCCCAGTGCGAAGTCACACTGTGAGCGGATCCGAACGGCGGCGTGGCAGATCGCGGGCCCGTGTGTCCACGAGGGGAACCATGCGACTTGCCCGCTCCGTCGCGTTCGCGCTGTTCGTACCTGCCTCGGCCCTGCCGCAGGACACGCCCGCCGGCATGCCGCCGCCCGTCGTGCTGCGCGTCCAGGTGCTCGGCCCCGCGGGCTGGCGCGCGCGGCTCGGGCCCACGAATCTCGGCACGATGCTCGCGACGGAAGCCGCGGAACGCATCTGGCGCCGGTACGCGGACGCGGTCGACGGGGCGATGCGCGGCGCGCAAGGCGACGCCGCGGCGTTCGCGCGCGCGAGGCATGCTGCCGCAAGCGCCGAGGGGCACGGGCGCGTCGATGCGTCGGTTCTGCTCGGCCGCCATCTGCCCGGCATGCTCGGGCTGCTCGGCACCGCGACGAGCCTGCGGCTGCCGCGCCCGGCCGCGGTCGCTGCCGAAGCGGAAGCGTGGTTGCCCCTGCTCGCCAGGCACGGCATGTCGGTCGCGACGAGGACGTGCAGCGCGACCGCGACGAGCTGGAGCCAGCGCGTGCTGTGGTGAACGCTGTTTCCGCTCCGGCCGGAGTGCATCACCATCACCTTCGGGCTAGCCTTCGCCGCGCCGATGCCGCTCTTCAAACGCATCCTCGTGGCCAACCGCGGCGAGATCGCGCTGCGCGTGATCCGCACCGCCCAGGAAATGGGTATCGAGAC
>DASRJH010000061.1:0-5797 GCA_035649575.1 Planctomycetota bacterium | reverse complement strand
GGCTCGAGCTGGCCCAACACCGCGAGGATGCGCGGCGCGGCCTCCGGCAGGTCGTAGGCGCCGATGCCGTTCAACGCGGCGCGGCGCAGTTGGGGATCATCCAGCAGCTGCAGCAGCAGCGGCCCCGTCTCGACGTCGCGCAAGCGCACGAGACCCTCGAGCGCCTGCACGCGGCGCTTCTGCGGTTCCTTCTTGTCGGCGAGCCGCGCGCGGAACGCCGGCGCGAGGTTCCGGTCGCCGAACGCGAGCGCGAGGTCGGCGGCGCGCTCGCGCACGTTCTGGTCGGCGTGCGACAGCAGCGCCGGGCTCACAGCACTCCAGCCGGCAGGGGCGTCCATGCCCGGCTGCTCCTTGAGCGCAGCAAGCATCTCCTGCAGGATCTCGGCGAGCGGCGAAGCGGCGTTGCGCAGCAACTCGGTGAGCGCGCTGCGCTGGGTCGCGGTGCCGATCATGGCACGGCGCCACATGAGCCGGCGCACCGGTGCGATCGCGGTCTGTTGCGCGAGTGTCGTGAAGTCCGCGCCGATCGCATCGGCCAGCGGCTCGACGCCATACCAGAGCACGGTCGGAATGTTGTGGTCGTCAGCGTCCTCGCCGTGCGCGAGCAGCGCCGCGGCGAGCTCCGCGCGCGCGGCCACGGGCAGCCGCTGCATCGCGGACGCGAGCGCGAGCCGCACGGCGGGATCGCGTTCGCGGCGCGCCATGGCCGGCAGCAGTTTCACGACCTCGGGGAATTGCGCCGGCCGTTCCGCCCCGAGCCGCACGGCCCAGGCGCGCAGGTCCGCGTGCGGACTCTTGCAGGTGTCGATCAGCTCGCGCGTGTCGAGCGCTGCGACGGCGTGCAGCGCCCACAGCGCACGCAACCGCACGAACGGGTCCGCATGCTCGTGCAGCATCGCGAGCAGCTTCCCGCGTGCCTCCGGCGCGACCTTGCCCCGCTCCTGCAGCAGGCGCCGCGCGTGCGACACGAGGAAGTCGTTCGGGCTCGACTGCAGCGCCGCCAGCTGCTCGTCGGGTAGCAGGTCGACCGCGACCGCGGCCGCGTCCGGCGCACCGTGGCTGAGCCGGTAGAGCCGGCCATTGCTGCGGTCCCAGATCTCGGGCTTGGTCCGGTGGCACGCGTTCTTGTCATACCAATCGATGAAGAACACTTCGCCCGAAGCACCTTGTCGCAGCGCCACGCCGCGGAACCACGGATCGTTGGCGCGCACGAGATCCGGCGCGTGATGGCCGACGTAGCCCGAACCGCGGCGTTCGAGCCGATCCTGGTTCGCGCGGTTGCCGTGAATGTTGAAGAACAACATCGCGTTGCGATACTCGGCCGGGAACCCGTCCCCCTTGTAGATCAACGTGCCGCAGTGCGCGTGACCGCCACCCGCGAGGTCGGTGCCGGGGTCGGCGACCGCGCGTTCGCGGCCGTTCCACCACGCGTGGTCCTTCGTGCTGCCTTCGTAGTGCTTGTGGTCGGCGATCGTCTCGATCTCGATCCACGGATACGGATCGAAGTGGCTGCCGCCCTGCCGCTCGAAGCGTCCACCTTGCACCATGTGCCACAGATGCGGGATCACGCAGCACGCGAGGAACGCCTCGCCGCGGTCGTCGAAGTCGACGCCCCACGGGTTGCTCGTGCCCCACGCAAACACCTCGAACTCGCGCCGCTGCGGGTGGAAGCGCCACACGCCGCAGTCGATCGGAATGCGCTGCTCGTCCGGTGTGCCGGGCGCGCCGACGCGGCTGTCTGTGAACACGCCGTGTGTGCCGTAGAGCCAGCCGTCGGGGCCGAAGATGAAGCTGTTCAGCGTCTCGTGCGTGTCCTCGTAGTGCCAACCGTCGAGCACGATCTCGGGTGGGCCGTCGGGCACGAGGTCGTGGTCCTTGTCGGGCAGGAACAAGAGGTATGGCGCAGCGCCGACCCACACGCCGCCGAAGCCGACCGCGAGGCCGCTGACGAGATTCAGCTTGTCGTAGAAGACCGTGCGGTGTTCGTAGGTGCCGTCGCGGTCGCGGTCCTCGAACACGAGGATCGTGTCCGTGGCCTCTTCGTCCTTGCGCCGCACGGGGTAGCTGTAGGCCTCGGCGACCCAGAGCCGGCTGCGCTCGTCGACCCACAGCGCCACGGGCTGGTGCAGCCGCGGTTCGGCGGCGATCAGGTCGACCTGGAATCCCGCGGGCACCGTCATCGCCTTCACGGCCTCCTCGGGGCTCAGCCCGCCAGAAGAGTTCGGCACGTTGCCGCGCACCTGGGTCGGGTGGAACTCGAAGTGGTCGAAGTTGACGTGGCCCCAACGCGCGCTCGATTCGTCGACGAGCCGGATGCGGATCGACTCGCCGACGTGGGCCCGCAGATCGACGAGCACGGGCTGCATGTTCTCGGCGTCGTCGCCCGATGCCGAGCACAACACACGCTCGCCGTCGGCCGCGAGGATCTCGACGCGCGTGCTCGCGTCCTTGCCGCCGCCGAGCAGGAACGTGGCCCAGGGCTCGGTCACGGCGATCGGATCCGAGGTCAACGTGCCCTGCGGTTCGTCGCCGAGCACCTCGAAGCCGCCGATCCAGAACTCACCGCGATGGGCGCTCTTCGCCTTGGGTCTGCGTTCGACGACCGTGTCGCCGCGGATCGGCTGGCCCTGGAATGCCTTGCCGACCGCGGTCCAGCCGCGCAGCGTGCCGGACTCGAACCCGAGGTCGGGACCAGGGGCCTCTGCGCGCGCGCGCTGGCGCAGCACGAACGTGCCGCGTTTGTTGGCCACGACGACGTCGGCGTGGCCGTCGCGATCGACGTCGCCCGCGGTCACCTGGGTGCCGACGCCCGAGTCGGGATCGAGCAGCACGACTTCGTAGCGCGCGCCCTTGCTGTCGCGGCGCAGCAGCAGGCCGATCAGCCACGCGGGGTCGTTCGCGCCGTCGAGGTTGCCGTCGTGCGTCGGCCCGTGCGACCACCAGCGTTTGCCCGTCACGACGTCCTGGAGACCGTCGCCATCGAGATCGCACAGACACAGGGCGTGCAGTTCGCTGACGTTGCCGGGCGCCTTCGTCGCGGGCAGCACTTCGTGCGACACGAACGACCCGGCCTGTTGCTCGAACCATCCGAGACCCCAGCCGTGCGCCGCGTAGGACGTGACGACGTCCGCATCGCCGTCGCCGTCGACGTCGGTGACGAGCATCTGCGCGCCGCCTTGCCCCGGCGCGAACGCGACCTCGTGGAACCCCCAGGCCGGGTCCTCCGTGAGATCCTGCGGCTGCTCGTACCAACCCTCCTTGCGCAGGATGTCGGGCCGCCCATCGCCGTTGAGGTCGCCGACGCCGAGCCCGTGCGTGAACTTGCCACCGGCACCCTTGCCGAGTGCTTGGTGGAACGTCCAGGGTAGCTTCGGATCCTTCCAGTCGGCCTGCAGCCACCCGAGCCGGTCCTGGTTCTGGCAGACGAGCTCCGGTGCGCCGTCGCCCGTGATGTCCGCGAACGCCGGCGATTCGTTGTCGACGCCGGAGAACACCTCGTGCCGCGTCCATGCATCGAGAGCACCCGTGTTGCGCAACCAGAACGCCGTCTCGCCCGGAAAGCCGACGCAGAACACGTCGTTCTTGCCATCGCCGTCCATGTCCCGGATCCACGCGAAGAAGTTGTCCGAGTAGTTGAGCCGATGGAACTGCTTCGGCGCGTACAGCGCATGGCGCGCCGTGAACTCGGGACCTTCGTACCACCACGGCCCGGCCGCGATGTCCGCATCGCCGTCGCCGTCGAGGTCGCCGAACGCAGCGCCCTCGCAGAGGAACTGGCTCGACAGCGTTTGTCGCACGAACGGCAGCGGCTGGGGCAGCGCCGGCGTCTGCGGCTGGGTTGGGTTCGCAGCGGGTGCGGGATCCTGCGCGAGGACGAGGCCGAGCAGGGTCGGGAGGATCATCATGGCGTTCCTGGCGATCAGTGTGTTCAGGCCTTGAGCGTGAATTCGGGCAGCTTCTGCACGGCACCCCCCGCCATGGCCGACTGGTGCGCGAGGATGCCGACACAGGTCCAGTTGGCCGACTGCACCGCGTTCGGGAACGGATCGCGATCCTCGCGCAACGCCGTGAGGAACGCGTGCACGAGGTGCGGGTGCGAACCGCCGTGGCCGGCACCCTGCGTGAACGACAGGTGCGTGTTCGCGGCGAGGTCGTAGACGCCCTTCGTCGTGAACATGCGGATCGGCTCGGGCAGCAGGTGCGCGAAGTCCGGGCATGTGACGCGCTGTGGGATCTCGGGCTCGGGCTTCTTGGCCGTGTGCACGACCAGCGGCTCGTGCTCGATCAGCGGCCACTCGACCGACTTCTTGCTGCCGTAGACGTCGATGCTCTCGCGATACTGACGCGCCGTGTCGAACAACGACCGGTGGATGCGCGCGCTGACGTCGCTGCCGCGCAACTTGATCTGCGCGCTCTCGACCGCGAACGGCGAGCCGTAGTGCTTGATCAACTCTTCGCGGATGCGGCCTGAACCGAGACAGCTCACCTCCTCGGCGAGCGCGCCGGCGAGGCCGAGACACGGCCCGACACAGTGCGTCGCGTAATGCATCGGCGGCAGCCCGGGCCAGTAGTTGGGCCAACCGTCCATGTCCTGCATGTGCGAGGCCTGCACGAACTGCAGCCGGCCGAGCTCGCCGTTCTTCGACAGCTGCTGCAGGAACAGATACTCGCGGCTGTAGACGACGGTCTCCATCATCGTGTAGCGGCGGCCCGTCTTCTTGCACAGCTCGACGATGCGGCGGCAGTCCTCGACGCTCGTCGCCATCGGCACCGTACACGCGACGTGTTTGCCGGCCTCGAGTGCTTGGATCGACTGCCGCGCGTGGTCCGGGATCGGCGTGTTGATGTGCACGACGTCGATGTCGCGGTCGCGCAGCAGCGCGTCGTAGTCGGTGAAGCGCTTGTTGATACCGAACGCATCGCCGATCGCATCGAGCTTCTTCTTGGTGCGCTGGCAGATCGCGACCATCTCGGCGAGCGGGTGGCGCTGGTAGATCGGAATGAACTCGGCTCCGAAACCGAGTCCGACGACGGCGACGCGGAACGGCTGCTTACCCATGTCGAGGCGGGAGGATAGCCCGGCACGGGGCGTGGCACGCAACGGTCATGCGCAGGAAACGCCGCCAGCGCGCTGTGGTCGGCTTCCTGCGCGATACCATGCGACCGTGGTCTTGCGTCGTGGCACCCTGGTTCTGCTCGCTGTGCTCGGCGGCTGCATCACCACGAGTGGACCCTCTGCGCGTGGGCCGCTGCACGGGGTCGAGAGCTGGCTCACCCCGGACTTCGGCGTCGACAACTTCGCGCGGCGGGCCGACCGCCTTTCGCAACTGGGCCCAAACGTCGCCACCGAGGCCGCACGCGCGGGGCGCCTCACCGCGGTGCCCGGCAAGATCGTGGCCCACGACGCGAGGGCGTTTGCCGACATGCCCCACCGGTTCTCCGGCATCGCAAGCAGCGAGCTCGAGCGACGGCCACACCTGAGGTCCGTGGCGCCGATCGGCACACCTGACGAGGTCGCATCCCGCCTTGCCGCAGACCTGGCCAACCTGCCGGCCATGCTCGGCCTCGAGCGACGGCCGCTCGGCGAACACGACGATCGCGAGCATCGCACCGACCCCGACGACGACCGGCCCGAAAAGACCTTCGGCCAGCGCCTGCTGCGCCGGCTCGGGCTCTGAGCGTCAGGACCGCTTCGTTCCAGCACCGTCCCGAAACTGGTGAACGCCTTCCGCGAGCGAGCGCAAGACCTTCGATCGCCGCCTTCGGCACCTCGGCGGGGCGCCCGCAGTGCGGCAAC
>DASRJH010000060.1:0-18701 GCA_035649575.1 Planctomycetota bacterium | reverse complement strand
ACTCCTGCGAGCTGCCGACGCCGTGCCCGCGGCGCGCGCCCGAGCGGCCGCGGAAACGCCGCGCGCGCAGCTGCAGCCGGTAGCGGCCCGCCACGCCCGCGACCGCCTGCGACTCAGGTGCTTGCACTTTGCACCGCCGTGCCCGCCTGCCGCCGCCGCCGTGCGCTCGAAGCACCGAGCACCTCGGCGAAACCGCGCAGCATCGCCGGGAGCTGCAGCGCTGCGGCGGCACAGAGCGCGGTCAGCGCGATCGGCACGGCATCCGGGCTCTGGTCGCGTGTGCGGAACGCGTGCCGCTCGATCGTCCAGAATGGATTCATGGCGTGGCCCCAGTGCCAGTCGACCCGGCCGCGCGCGAACGCGTCGATCAGGACCGGCAGCAGGCAGAATCCGAACACCATCACGACGACCAGCACGCGCGCCACGTGATTGCCCGCGATGCTCGCGGGCAGGCGCGCGCGAAGCGCCTTCGCGAGACCGAGGTAGACGAGCGCATAGGCCGCCGTGAAGAGCAGCAGCCGGAGCATGTCTTCGCGATACGTCCAGCCCGGGAACGCCGGGGCTACGGACGGCCACCAGCAGAGGCCCAGCAGCCCCACCAAGGCGAAGTAGAGGATCAGGCAGGACATGCCGCGATCGCGCCCGGGCAGCAGCGGCGCCGCGATCGCGGCGAGCCCCGCGTGCCGCGGCACGTGCGCGAACACGCGCGGCGACAGCGCGCGCTGCTCGGTCGTCATGAAGATGCCGAACACCACGCCCAACAGACACAAGAAGAAGGTCGCGGCCGGCACCGCGCCGTACCAGTGCGTGGCGGGCACGAAGATCCACGTCCAGCCATACGCAACGGGGATCATCGCGAACATGAACACGCGGAACCCCGTCGACCGGTTCTCGAACGAGTGCAGCAGGAAACTCTGCGCCGTGAGCAGCGACAGCGCCGTGCTGCAGAACCCGACGCCCACGACGAGCGACATGACGATGCCGAACGCGGTGCTGTTCAGCAACGACGGGAGCTCGCGCGAGTACTCGCCGCTGCCGACGAAGGCCACGAGACTGAACGTGCCGATACCGAGTACCAACGCCGCACCGAGGTTCGCGAATGCCTGCATGGCCGGCAGGATCGCCTGCGCGGCCGCCGAGATCGCGAACGCGGTCGCCGCGATGCAGAACACGAGCGCCCACACGAGGCTCACGACGATCGTCGGCACGTCCACGCCGCGCAGCAGGTAGCTCGTCGCGAGCAGCGGCGACATCACGGACACGTAGAGTGCAAACTGCACCATCGCCGCCATGAGCTTGCCGAGCAGGATCGAGCGCGGCCGCAGACCCGAGAGGAACAGCTGCTCGACGATGCCGGCCCGCAGCTCGAGCCGCATCGACTGGTAGGCCTGCATCGGCACCACGAAGAGGACCATCGGCACGAGCGTCGCGAGACCCGCGTCGAACGCGTCGGCACCCGCACGCCTACCTGCCTCGCGGTTGCCCGCGACGATCGCCGCGATCACGATGCTCACGGCGAGGGCCGCGAACACCGTGAGCACGAACGCGCGACCCTTCATGGCCTGCTGCATCTCGCGCACGAGGATCGGGTTGATGCGATCCGACCAGCGTGTCCAGAACCCCGGCTCCTCGAGCGGGGCCTCGGGGGCCGGTGCCGCGATGACTGCTTCGCCCGTGCTCATTGCAGCCTGCCCTTCGTCGTCTTGAGGAAGATGTCCTCGAGGTCGGCCTCGGTGCGCGCGAACTCAACCACGCTGAGCCCGGCGCCGATCGCACGTGAGAGCAGGTCCCCGAGTGCTTGGTCGTCGGCCGTGCACAGGAAGCGCAGCGTCGTGCCGTCGACCGTCACCTGCGACACGCCGGGCTGCGTCAACAAGAACCTCTCGGCCGCCTCGGCGTCGCGCAGCACGCGCAACAACACTTCCTGTTCGTGCCGCACGCTCTGCTGCATCTCGGCGATCGAACCCGCGACGACGCGCGCACCCTTCTCGATCACGACCACCGAGTCGCACGTTTCGCCGAGCTCGGACAGGATGTGCGAGCTGATCAGGATGCCCTTGCCCGCGGCCGCGAGCTCCTTGAGCAACACGCGGAACTCGATGCGCGCGCGCGGATCGAGACCCGACGCGGGTTCGTCGAGGATCAGCAGCAGCGGATCGTGCAGCAGCGTCTTCGCGAGGTGCAGGCGCTGCCCCATTCCCTTCGACAGGCCGGTCGCGGGCCGGTCCGCGAACTCGAGCAGGCCACAGAAGCTCGCGACGAGACGCACCGTCTGCAGGCGCTTTCGGCCCGCGAGCCCGTAGGCCCGCGCGAAGAAGTCGAGATACTGCAGCACGTCGAGGTTCGGATACGGGTGGAACTGGTCCGCCATGTAGCCGATGCGGCTGCGCGTGATGCGCGGCTCGATCAGCACGGAGGTCCCGTCGACGAACGCATCGCCGCGGTCGGGCACGTCGAGCGTCGCGACGATGCGCATCGTCGTCGTCTTGCCGGCGCCGTTGGGCCCGACGAAACCCGTGACCTGGCCGCGCGACATCGCGAACGAGAGATCGCGCACGGCCTGCACCTTGCCGTAGCTGCGAGACAGATCGCGCACTTCGAGCAGCGGCGTCATCGCACGAAGTCCTGCTCCTGCATGCGGCCGAACAAGAAGTGCGTCTCTGCGTCGTAGGCGACCGAGAGTCCATGTTCGTCGAGCCAGGATGCACGCGCGACCTGCGTCGCGTAGCCACCCGGTCGCAAGCCCGCGCCGCCGATGCACCGCGCGACGAGGCTGCCGACGTTGACGAACATTGTGCCGCCCGCGTCGTCGAGGGTCTCCAGACGGCTCGGCGCGTGCAGCAGACGCTCCAGCGCCGCCTCGCCCTCGGACGCAGACACCCGACGCAACGAGGGCGCCGTGCCGTACCACCAGTCCCCGCCGAGGTCACGCAGCACGACCTGGCCGAGCGGCGCTATGCCGCCGTCGCCCAGTATCTTCAGTTCGCGATCGCCAACGCTCTGCACGCGCAGGCGCTGGCGTGCTGTGCCTTGCTGGCCCGTCAGCAACGGCGTCGCCGTGCGCGACGGCAACACGCCGCCGTCGAGCATGGCGTCCTCGCCGAGGTGCCAGCGGTCGGCTCCGCGCCGATCCTGACGCCGGAAGGCCCGCGGCGCGACCAGCAGCGTGTCGGGTCCCATCGTGCAAACATCGGGCGCCAGACCCGCGAACAGCGTGCGCGCAGCGATCACCGCGCACTCGTGACGGTCCTGGTCGAGCACGGTCCAACTGGTCACGACGCCGCGCGTGCCGAAGCCGTCGTAGAAGAGGCCGTAGCCGAGCATCATCGCGGTCGTCGAGAAGCCAAGCACGGGCACGGTCACGAGCGCGAGCATCGGCCGGCGCACGCGGCGCAGCACGAGGAAGTTCACGGGGCCGACGAGCACCGAGAACACGAGGATCACGAGCAGGAAGACCAGTATCGGCGCGCGACCCAGACCCGGTACGGGCTGCTCCCTGCAAAGTCCCTGCCCCATGGGCCAGGTGCCGGAGCCGGCCCTCGGCAACTCCGCAACGCGCGCTCTCATGCGCGAAGTGTCGCCGCCGAACTCCGGAATCACGCAGCAGAGCCCCAGGCCATGCGCGACCGGCTCGTCGCCGTCGGCGGTCGCACAGAGATCGCGCAGCGCGCCGGCCGGCAATCGATCGGCGGCTGCGACGACGACCGTGCCGCCACCGAACACGAAGCGGCGCAGCGCTTCCTGCACGTCGCCTCCGATCCGCGCGCGGCCTTCGACGACGACCACGTGGAAGCCTGTGAACAGACGCCAATCCGCGGGCAGATCCGCAGACCGGCAATGCACCTGGACCGGCGCTACGGTGGCTGGAAGCGACGACGGCATGGCCTGCAGCACTTCGAGGCCATACGGCAGCACGTCCGAGCGATCGGCGATCAAGAGACCGGTGAGGACCTCGACGCGGCTCGAGGAGAAGTTGTCCTGTTGCGCGACGCCGTCGATCACGACTTCGAGCGTGGTATTGCCATACACGCTTGGCAGCGGCAGGAAGAAGCGCGCGCGTTCCTCGGGCCCGAGGCTCAGCGTTCGCTGCACGCGGATGTCGCCCACCCACGTACTCCACACTGCGACCTGCAGTTGATGCGGTTCGCTGTCGTGGCTCTCGACTTCGATGCGCAAAAAGCCGAGACCAGAGCTCCCGCCCGCGCCCCAGTAGGGTGCCGCGTGCACCGAGCAGATCTGCCGGTCATCCACCGTGCGCACGATCGTGCGCTCCTGGGCGCGCAACGCAGCGCCCGCGGGAAGGCTCGCGAGCAGCAGCGTTGCCAAGAAGCGGCCGCGGGGGCACCTGTCCGGGTGGCTCGGCCTCATCGCCGCAGCGGCGGCCGATGGCTGTTTCGCCCCGTTCGCGAACGCCGCGTTGCCGCGATGACAGAGCATTGCCGCGCGCTTCACGACACGACCTCGGGCAGCGGCTTCCGGACCGCGGGCACCGCATCGAGCACCGCGCGCACGATCCCCGCCGGCGTCGCGCCGGACACGACCGCGGTGTGCTGCAACACGAGCCGATGCGCGAGCGCCGGCCGCGCCGTGCGCTGCACGTCGTCGAAGTCCACGTTGGGCCGGCCGGCCAGCAGCGCCGCCGCGCGCGCGGCTTCGCCGATCGCGATCGCGGCGCGTGGCGAGGCGCCGAACCGCACGGCCTTCCTGACTTCGGGCGGGCTGTCGGCGCGATGCGGATGCGTCGCGGCACAGACACGCGCGATGTAGTTCGCGACGGCCTGTGGCAGGAACACGGCGTCGACGAGCGAGAACAGTTCGTCCAGCTCGGCGGCCGTCAGCGCCTTCTCGAGCGCGGGTGGCTCGCCGCGCCGGCGGCTCGTCAGGATCTGCGTCATCACGTCGGCGTCGACGCCCGGCACCTCGACCTTGAACAGGAACCGGTCGAGCTGCGCTTCGGGCAGCGGATACGTGCCTTCGAGCTCGATCGGGTTCTGCGTGGCGAGCACGAAGAACGGCAGCGGCAGGCGGTGCGTCTCGCCGAGCACGGTCACGCTGCGCTCCTGCATCGCCTCGAGCAGCGCGGACTGCGTCTTCGGCGACGCGCGGTTGATCTCGTCGGCCAGCACGATGTTCGCGAACAACGGGCCCGGCTGGAACACGAACTGCCGGTTGCCGCCGCGGTCCTGCAGGATCGGGCCGCCCGTGATGTCCCCGGGCAGCAGGTCGGGCGTGAACTGCACGCGGCGGAACGAGAGCCCGAGCAGGCGGCCGAACGCCTTCACGAGCTCGGTCTTGCCGAGCCCCGGCAGACCTTCCAGCAGCAGGTGGCCGCGCACACACAGCGCCATCACGCACATGTCGACGAGGTCGCGCTGGCCGAGCAGCACGGCATTGCAACCGTCCTGCACGCGCGCCAGCAACTGCCTGCCCCGCTCGACCTGTGCCGCCGTCAACATCGTCGTCATCACTTGCCTCTGCCCGTCGCGGTGGTCGCGTCGAAGAACCTCTGCACGACCGCGCGATGGCGCGGCGCCAGTTGCAGCTGCCAGGTGGCCCCGCCCATGCCGCCCGCGCCGGCACTCCCCGCGGTCGGATTGTTCTCGGGCTGAACCACGGGCTCGGTGCGGCGGTCGCCGACGGGCACCCATTCGCCAGGCAGCGCGACCCCGGGCGGCAACGCGAGCGCCGCCTCGGCGCCACCCTGCGCATCCTCGGTCATGTCGAGCGCCGCGTGACCGGGCCCGCGATCGACGCCGCCGCGCCCGACGCCCTCCACGTCGTCACCTTGCAGACCCTGGCCCTCGACGAGTGCGCGCAGGTCTGCGAGCTGCTCGGGCGGCAGCCGCTGCGCGAGCTCCCCGAGCGACTGCCCAGCCGCGGCCGCCATCGCTTCGGCGAGCGCACGCAAGCCCTCGGCGTCCTGCGGCAGTGCTTTCGGATCGAACGATCCATCAGCCGCCTGGGCCGCCCGCAGGCCCGCTGCCAGTGGTGCGGGCATCTCGTCGAGCAACCCGGCCGCAGCGAGCGCCGCCGCGGTCTTTGCGAGCGCCTCCGGCGTGGGGCTCTTCGCCAGGCCACCGTCCCGTTCGCTGCCACTGCCGCCGCCGTCGTTGCCCTCGCGCGACGCCGCCGCGAGCAGTTCGGCGCGTTCGAGCTGTTGCTCGAGCTGGTCGAGATCGCGCCACTCCGGCACTTCCCCGGCTTCGACTTTCTGCCGCAGCTCCTGCACCTTCTGCTCGATCTCGCGCTGGGTCTCCGCAGGAAGGTCGCCGCGCGCAAACAGGTCGCGCAACTGTTCGGCGATCCGGTCGAGCTCCGCGGTCCGCGCCTGCAGCTTGGGCGGTTCCGCCGCGCCCGGCGGAGCCGGCAGCAGCGAGACACCCGCGGCGAGCAACAGCGCGAGCATTGGTAGCACGAGCAGCTTTCGCCATCGCGGTCGCGGCAGCACGGCCGGCAGCGCGAGCAGGCGCTCGTGCAGGTGCGCTGACCACGCGGGCTCGAGTGCCTGACCTTCGCGCGCGCAGAGCAAGAGACCATGCAGGCCGAGCCGGCGATCGAGGTGACCGGCGGCCACCGTGGCATCGAGGCGTTCGCGGCGTTGGCGCCACCATCCCCCCGCCAGCACGGGCACCAGCAGCACGGCCCAGATCGGCCGCGGCGCGAGATGCAGGCCGAGACAACGCAGCGCGAGCTCGAGCAATGCAACGCCCGACGAAACGACGAGCACCGCCTGCATGGCGCCGGCCAGGAACGAGGTCGCCGCGACCCGGCGTGAAAACGCGGCGACAGCGGCTGCAGGCGTGACGGTCATGCGGGGACGCAGTGGACGGTTCATCGGCTGTTTTATTTGCCGGCAACCGGGACCGCCACCTCGAACGCCGGTTCGCGCGCTCCGTTCCGACTCGTCGCGACCACGGCCGCGGCGCTATCGCGCATGCGCATCGCTGTCCGTAGCCACCGCCTCGTCGACGGTCAACGGCCGCAGACCCGCGAACGGCTGCTGGCGGACCGAGCAGGCATCGAGGTCGCACGTGCTGCACCACGCGCGCTGGCAAGGGTCGGTGTGGAATTCGATGTCGCTCTCGCCCGGCAGCTCGCGCAACACGCTCGCAGCCAGCGCCTCGGCGGCATCGTGCGCGCGCTCGACGGTCCAGAACTCGGGCACGACGAGGTGCGCACTGATGTGACGGAACCGGCCGGCCCGGATCGCGCGCAGATGGTGCACGCGGATCACGCCGTCGCGCACACGCGGGCCCAGCACGGCGACGAGCTGGCGCAGCAACGCGGGGTCCTCCTCGTCGAGCAGACCGCCCGCCGCGCGACGCACGAGGCGCCATCCCGTCGCGAGCAGCCACGCAGCCATCAAGGCCGCCGCGAGCGGGTCGAACCACGACTGACCCGTGGCGCGCACGGCGAACAGTCCGACCACGACACCGATGCTGGTCATGCAGTCCGACATCACGTGGTGGCCATCGGCCTCGATCGCCGCCGAGCCGTGTTCCCTGCCGTATCGGATCAGGAACCATCCGAGCACGCCGTTGCCGATTCCTGCCGCGATGGTCAGCACGAGCCCGAGGTCGATCTGCTGCAGCTCGACCGGATGCAGCAGCCGGTCCACCGACTGCCAGAGGATCACCAGCGCCGCGAAGAAGATGAGCCCACCTTCGAACGCGGCCGAGAAGAACTCGATCTTGCCGTGACCGAACGGGTGGTCGCGGTCCGCGGGCCTGCCCGCGTAGTGAAGACCGAACAACGCGACCGCGGCCGCGGCCACGTTCACGATCGACTCGAGCGCGTCGCTGAAGATGGCCTGCGAACCGGTCGCCCACCAGGCCACGAACTTGATGCCGAGCAGGACGACCGCCGTGCCGAGCGACAGCGCCGCCACCCTGACGTGGGTCGACGGCTTGCTCGCGGCGTCCGGTGTGGTCACGGTGGCATCATGCCGGAGCCGGCGCGGCAAGGCACGCGTTCCCGACGGCCACGGGCGCGGCCGACGCCGGGAAATACGGGCTCTGCTGCATCGGAACCGCGGTCGGCTCCGTGTCTGATGTTCGAAATCCGCATGACCTCCCGCTTCGACCTCGACACGCTGCTCGCCGAGACGCGCTGGCTCAGCGGCCTCGCGCGCCGGCTCGTCGCGCACAGCCACGACGCCGAGGACCTGGTCCAGGAGACGCTGCGCACTGCCTTCGAGCGCCCTCCCGCGACAGATCGCCCGCTGCGCGGCTGGCTGCGCACGGTGCTGCTGAGTTGCTCGCGCGACTCACACCGGTCCGAACGCGCCCGCGCCGTCCGCGAACAGACAACGAAGTCCGACGTCGCGGCTCCTGCGACCATCGACGTCGTCGTGAAGGCCGAGGTGCACGGCGAGCTCGTGGCTGCCGTGCTGTCGCTCGAGGAACCCTACCGCTCGTGCCTCTTGCTGCGGTTCTTCGAGAACCTGCGGCCGCGCGAGATCGCGCGGCGGACCGCCGTGCCGGTGGCCACGGTGCACAGCCGCTTGCAGCGCGGCCTGGCGCTGCTGCGCACGACACTCGCGCGGTCGCACGGCCGCCGCTGGCAACTCGCACTCGCACCGCTGCTGCGGCTGCGACTCGCACCTTCCCTCTTGCTCGGAGTCCCGCTCGTGAACGCACTCGCCAAGCTGACTCTCTCGGCCGCCGCGGTCGCCGTTGCCGTACTCGTCTGGCAATGGCCGACGGCTCCTTCCCTCGAGCATCGCGACCAGACCGCTTCGTTGCCCGCGAACGCCGAAGCCGCCAGGTCGAGCACCGCACACGGCGACGCCGCAGGAGCAGCACCGCTCGAACGCACACAGGTGCCCGCGTCCACGGCCACGGCAACTGAGACTGCGCCGTCCGCGCGGCAACTGCGCGGGCGCGTCGTCGACGTGCGCGGCACGGGGATCGCCGGCGTGCAGCTCGCCGTGCATACCGCTGGCGCACGCGGCGCCGCACGCGACGGCGAGGCGCTGCGCGCCGTCAGCAACCTCGGCGGCGCGTTCGAGCTCGCGGTTCCGCCGGGCGCCGACACGGTCGTCGCCATCGATCCACGCTGGGCCACCGTTCTCGCGGGCTCCGCGCGTGTCGAGCCCGACAAGCAGAGCACGGTCGTGATCGCGCCGCGCATCGAGCTGGCCGGACGTGTCGTCGATGCCACAGGCACACCGCTGCCCGGAGCGGCGCTCACGGTGCACCTGCCCTCCCACCTCGGCGCCGACCTCGGCATCCTGCTCGACTACTCGATCACGCAGCACTGGCGCGCGACGTGCGACAACGAGGGCCGCTTCCGCCTGCGCGACCTGCCTGCCGTGCCCGACGCATCGTTGTCCGCTTCGCTCGGCGGCTACCTGCCGAGCTTCCAACCGATGCCCGCGGCCACGAACGACCTGCTCGAGTTGGTGCTCGAACGGCCACAACGGGGCTCGACCATCGTCGAGGGCCTCGTCGTCGACACGTGGGGCAGCTTCGTGGCAGGCGCGCGCGTCAGCGCCGGTGCTGCGATCTCGATCAGCGACGCGCGCGGCGCGTTCACGATCGATCTCGGCAAGGGCCGCGACCTCGCGCGTCTCGTCGCGGTGGCCGCCGGCATGCAGCCCGCCGTGTTCGTTCCCGAGCGCGACCCGACCGGCAAGCCGGACTGGGCCGCGCGCGTCGTGCTGCAGCTCGGCGGTGCGCCGCTCGCGATGCGCGGCCGCGTGCTCGACCGCGACGGGCATGCGGTCGCCGGTGCCAGGGTCTGGATCGCGGACCCGCTGTTCGTCGGCTGGGACCACGACGCGTTGCTCGCGGAGACGATGCTGGGCCGCAAGGACCGGCCGTTCTGGGGGTTCGTCCTCACGGACGAGGCGGGCGCGTTCCGCATCGACGGATTGTCGGACCGCGCCTACGTCGTGCGGGCGCTCGAGCCCGCGACGCTCGCCGCCGTGACGAAGGAAGGTGTGCAGGCGGGCAGCGAGAACGTCGAGCTGCGCCTCACGACCGCGATGTTCGCCGAGCTGCGTGGCCGCGTCGTCGCGCGCGACGGCACGGCGATCGCCGGCGTTAACGTGAAGCTGCAACGACCGGCCCTCGAGGTGCAGATTGCCGACGGCACGCGCGACGAGTGGGCCGTCGGCGCCTCGATGCGCACGAATGCGCGCGGCGAGTTCGCGTTCGCCAACGTGCCGACCGAGGGCGTCGAGGTCTGCGCGAGCGGCGACGAGATCATGTTCGCGGGAATCATGATCGAGCCCGGCATCGATCCGCTCGCGTTCGTGCTGCAGGTCGACCGCCGCATGCATCTGCAGGTCGAGCTCGCTGCGCCGATGGATCGCGCCGACAGCGTGCGCGTGCTCGACGCCAGCGGCAAGGCGATGCTGCTGCGCATCATGCGCGGCGAAACCGCGAGGACGGCCCGCTTCGCCGCGATCGCCGACGGGCGCTCCGAGATCCTGTCGCTCGGCGAAGGCGCCACGGCCGCGGTGTTCCTGCGGCGCGACGTCGAGGTCGGGCGCATGCCGCTGCAGCTCACCGCGGGACAGGTGAACACGATCCGCTGGTGAGCAGCGCTACGTCAGGGCTCGAAACGCAGCACGGTGAACGGCGCCTGGTCGCTGCCGCCCTTGCTGATGTGCAGCTCCGGCGTCTCGCCGAGCAACATCACGACACACGCATAGGTACTGTCGTTGCACACCGACGGCGCTCCGTCGCGGCACGCCAGCAGCGCTTTCACGGTCGCGACGTCGGGTTTGCTGTCGGCGGGCAGGTGCTTCTTGCAGACCTGGAAACGCGGACACGGCCGCCGGCCGACGAACGGGTCGAAACCGGAAGCACTCGCGCGTTCGCGATGACCCGGCTCGAAGTCGTCGTTCACACACGGGTGGTTCGTATGCCAGGTGAACGTCGCGCCCGTGTATGGCAGATACTGCACCACCTTGCCGGCCGAGCACTCGAAACCCGGCGCCGTGTCGGGTCCGCCGACCGTGTAGTTCTGGCCCGACGCGTGCGGCACGCGTCGCAGGAACGCGAGCGCTGCAGCGTGGTCGGGCTGCGCGAGGAGACCGCGCACCACGAAGGCGACCGGCAACCCGTCGCGGCACGGGCGCAACTGCAACAGCGTGTTCACCGCGACGCCGACGCGCCCGCTGTTCATGCCGGCTGCCGCGACGAGGCCAGGGATCGTGACGACGAGTTGCTGCAGGCCACGGCTCTCGTCGCGCAGGCGTAGCACACACTGGAAGCCGTGATACCACCGCGGCACATCGAGGTTCTGCGCGACGATCGTCGGTTGGTCGGCACGCCGGTCGACGCCGATCGAAGTGCACTTCTCGCGCAGGATCGACGGAGCTTGCGCCCACACCTCGTCGACGAGTTGCCATGCGAACATCGTCGCGTATGGCTGCCCGGCGCCGGCCGCGATGCCGCGCACCTCGTCGAGCATCTCGGGCAACCAGCGGCGCGTCGCCGCGTCGTAGCTCGTCGCCGCGAGGAACCGCTCGACGAACGCTGCAAGCGCGAGATGGTGTTCGCGCTGCAGCTCGCGATCCCAGCGCTCGAGCATCTGTGTGATCTCCGCGCGCAAGGCCGTGCCGTGCTGCACGCCGCGTTCGTACGGGGTGCCGTGCAGCTCGAGCACGCGCACGGCGTCGGCCTGCGCGCGCACGGGCGCAGCGGCAAGGGAGAGACCAGCGAGCAACGCCAACACCCGGGGCAGAAGACGTGACCTCATGCCTTGGTTTTAGCCGATGGCGGCGGGGCGGTGCTTGGCCTCGAGCCCGTGCCGGCTACTTTCCCCGCACGATGCAAGAGGTCCTGCAGTCGCGCGTGCCCGCGCCCGCGGCGGGTCGAGAGATCGCCGCGTGGCTCGCGGAGCGGTTCACCTATCTGGGTGGTGACGGCTGGCGCGAGCAGATCGAGAACGGCCGCGTGCTGCGCAACGGCGCGCGCGCAGTCACCGGCGAAGTGCTGCGGGCCGGCGACCTGATCGCGTTCCATCCCGCGCCGGCGCCTGCGGCGGCGCACCCGGCGATCCCGATCCTGCACGACGACGAGGACCTGCTCGCCGTCGACAAGCCCGCCCACTTCGTCGCTCACGAAGCTTCTGCGTTCGCGCCCACGCTGCTGCACGAGCTTCCGCGGGCCGGCGCAAACGGCGCGGAGCTCGCGTTCGTGCACCGGCTCGACCGCGAGACGAGCGGGGTCCTGCTGCTGGCCAGACACGCCGGTGCCACGCAACATCTGCAGCGCCAGTTCGAAGCGCGACTCGTGCAGAAGGACTACCTCGCGATCGTGCACGGGCGGGTCGCGAGCACTTCGATGCTCATCGACGCACCGATCGGTCCCGCACCGCAGAGCGTCGTCGCCGCGCGGCGTGGTGTGTGCGCTACAGGAACTCGCGGAGCCCGCGCCGCCGCGACGGAAGTCGCGGTCGAACGCCACTTCGACGCACACACGCTGCTGCGCGTGCGGCCGCGAACGGGGCGCACACACCAGATCCGCGTGCACCTCGCACACGTCGGGCATGCGATCGTCGGCGACAAGCTCTACGGTCAGTGCGACGCGCGCTACCTCGAATACACCGCACACCTGAAGGCCGGCGGCGACCCGGCCTGGCCGGGCCAGCTCGCGACGGGGCGTCAGATGCTGCACGCGAGCGAACTGCGCTGTCTGCATCCGCGCGACGGGAGCGCGCTGCATCTCGCGGCGCCGGTGCCGGACGACATGCGGCGTTGCCTCGCGTCGCTCGGGAGCGCTGATCAGGCAGTGCACCCCGCCGCAGCAGCCGACAAGCCGCCAGGAACACCTCCGCGAGACCAAACTCCTCGAACACGTCTCGCGGCGGAGCGACAGACATTTGGCAGCGCGGGATCCTCGACGCTCGCGCTCGAAGGTGAACCATGAAGACAACGGCTCTTCTCCTGACGATGCTCCTGTCGGCTGTCGTGTCGGCGCAGAAAGAACGGACCAAGGGCTACGCGCCGGTCAATGGACTCGAGATGTACTACGAAGTCCACGGCAGCGGCGATCCAGTGGTGCTGCTCCACGGCTCGTTCATGACGATCACGAACAACTGGACCGACTGGATCGGCGAGTTCGCCAAGACGCGGAACGTGATTGCGTGCGAATTGCAGGGCCACGGGCGCACGGCCGACATCAACCGCGACTTCAGCTATGAGAACCTCGCCGACGACGTCGCGGCGCTGCTCGATCATCTGAAGGTCCCGAAGGCGGATCTCATCGGTTACAGCATGGGCGGCGGCGTCGCGATGGCGTGTGCGATCCGCCATCCGGAGAAAGTGCGCAAGGTCGTCAGCATTTCGGCCGTGTTCCGCCACGACGGCTGGGTCAAGGAAGCACTCGACATGTTCCCGCTGATCACGCCGGAGATGTTCAAGGGCTCGCCGATCGAAGCCGAATACAAGAAACTGAGCCCGACGCCAGACGCGTTTCCGGGCTTCGTCAAGCGCGTCATCGCGATGGACTTGAAGCCTTACGATTTCGGCGCCGACAAGCTCAAGGCGACCAAAGCGCCCATGTTCTTCATCCACGGCGATGCCGACGGCGTGCGCCTCGAGCACATCGCGGAGATGTTCCGTCTGAAGGGCGACGAGATCTTCGGCGACATGCGACCGCGCTCCGCATCGAGGTTGGCGATACTGCCTGACACGACGCACATCACGCTGATGCAGCGTTTCCCCGTCGTCGTTCCGATGGTGAACGACTTCTTCGATGCAAAGCCGCAAAGCAATGAAAGAGCCGGTCGCTGAAGCTCGCCAACCCGCCGCGGCATGCGCCGAGCGCCTGAAGCGGCGCTCGCGCCCGAAGAACGGTATCGTCTGAGCAGACATGTCTTCGCGCATCGCCGGCTGCTGCGCGGCCAGGTCGTGAGTCAACCATGAGCGCGGACGCAGGATTCGATGAGTTGCTGGCCTTCCTCGAACGCCTGCCCGCGATTCAGCTCCCTACCGGACGGGCCTCGATCGGCCATGGTCGAACGAAGAATGGCCAATGGTGGGTGAAGTTCGCGCTCGACATCCACCATCCGTTGGCGTGGAGAGTCGTGCAGGAACTCGGCCACGTGCTCAACTACCTGTCCGTCGCGGACCGTCTGCCGACCGTCTTCATGCCGGTCTCTCCTCCCCCCTACCAGAATGGGGGACCAGACCAGTTCTTGTCCTGGGTGGTCGAAGGCGATGGAGCGGCGTTCAGCCCGGCGGAATGTGCCAAGTGGCTCGAGGGCAGGTTGCCACTCCCGGTAGATGATCCGGCACAATGGGGATCTGATGGTGATGATGCGGGCTGAACCGCCGCGGGAGCCGCGAGCCGCAGACAGCGCATTGGCGGGAACCCCTCTCGCACGGCTCGCGGCGGAGCGCTGCTGCCGGACGCTGCTGCGCGGGCAGCAAACGTCCGGCGGATGGGGCGATCAGTAGTCGCCGACGGTGCACTTCAGGCCGTTCGAGGTCAGCACGCCGACGCCCAGTGCCGGGTTCGCCGTGACACCCAGAATGACAGCCTGGGTGTTGAACTGGAAGCCGAGGAAGAACGGCGGTGCTGCCGGCAGCGTGAGCGCCGTCCACGTCACCGATGCCGGCGGCAAGAGCGACACGCCGGTGATGACGTCGAGGCTGGCATTGAGCCAGCAGTCGTTCGCGCCGATCAAAGCCAACGGCAAGCCGGGCCGGCTCAAGCCTACGACGCCGACGTGAATGCCCGCGCCGGCAGGGATGTTGCTCGTCGTGACGTCATAGGCAACGGCTGCGGCGCCTTGCACCGGCCGCCCGAGGCTCGCCAGCGACACCGGCAGGACGTCGGGGTTGATGGTGATGACGGGCAGCGAGGTCGACAGATCCCGGTTGCCCGGATCCTCACTCGGGCCGCCCGGCGAGTAGCCGACGAGGAAACCGTTGCCGAGGGTAGACATCGTGCCCCAGGCGATCACGCACGCACCCGTGGCAGTGTTGATCTGGATCTGGAGGTTGTTGGCATTGGCCGCCGTGGTGCCGCCGTAGTCCCACACGCCGTCCCAGGTCACCTGCGCGAGCGTGCCGGCTTCTTCGTACTTGACCCGGCCGCCGGCGGCGATCGCGGGGTTGAAGTCGTGCCAGCTCCAGAACGCCGTCGACGGTTGGTTCAGGAACAGGCTGACGGTGGGCGTGAACCCAGTCGTGTTGCCGCCGCCAGTCGCGACCCAGCCGTTGGAGCCGACGAAGAGGCCGAGAGTGCCCGCGGAGACTTGCGAGTCGTCCGACAACGCGAGCGTGACCGGCGCGCTGAGGCTGCCGACCGGGTTGTAGACGCCACCGTTCGTCACGACATAGCCGGTGGGGAGCGGCGTGAGCGTGATCGCGCTGCCACCCAGGTCGAAGGAAGGCGCACTGGTGAAGTACTCGTAGAACGACGCAAAGGTCGCCACGCAGCCTTGGCCCTGGCTGACGACGGTGGCCTGTTGGAGGCCAGTGGGCCCGTTGATGTTCAAGGAGAACGTGCCGGTCTGGCCGCTGAAGCCGCCGACGCGGATGTAGTGGGTGACACTGCCGGTGACGGGGACCGTCAACGACGATTGCAGCCCGCAGAAGTCGTCGCTGCAGCCGAGGGAGACGAGGCCGCCGCAGCCGCCAGTGCCGTCGAAGATCTCGATCGTGCTGTCGTAGTTGGTACCTGTACACGTGTCGGCGGTCAGCGTGCCGGTGGACAATGGCACGTACGAGAACCACACGTCATTGCCGCCGGCACCGCAGGGCCACGCGGGTGCCGAAGTCGTCGAGCCGACGTTCGTGTAGGGACCACTGAGTCCTTGCACGACCAGGAGGGCACCGGAGCAATCGTCGCCCTGTGCGCGAGCAATGCTCGTGAGTGCGACGGAGATCGCCGAAGCGAGGAGGGAGACCTGTGGGATACGCATTGAAGTGAAACCCGCTGCTGAGACAGGACGAGCGCACCGCGGTAGCGTGCTCGAGGGCATTGAGGGCAGGCGAGCGGCAAGAGTATCCCGCCCGGCCAATGCACACCTTGCGTGGGTCCAAGTCGACCATGCAATGTGTTCGTGAGTATGCGCCCGACTGGATCTCGCACGCGCGCGACCGTTGCCGGATCGGGAGCGTGAGCGACGAAACGCGACGGGACGCGCCCAACTTCACGCGGCTCAGCTCCCTCGCGTCGCACCACGGCCGCGAAGGAACTCGGCGATCTTCGTGCGTCCGCCATACTCGCCCCAGCCGAGCGGCGTTCCGTTCCAGATCGTGTCCCTGATGTCGAGTCGCGCGCCGCTCGCACCTGGCCCGGACCCTAACGCTTCGGCAGCGGCACCAGGATCTTCTTCATCGACCGGAGCTGCTTCTTCTGCTCGGGCGTCAACGACACGCTGCGTTCGATCTCGCGCATCACTTCGATCTGGCGGCGCAGCGCCGCCGGCGTGCGACCGCGCTTCAGGAACTTCAAGCGCGTCTCCGCGGAGTCTGCAGGATCCTGCCACAGCTCGGGTGACGCCCCCGTCATGCGTTCGATGACACCACGTACCTTCGTGGCGGTGGCTTCGTCGAGCCCGATCGACTCGCTGATCTTGTTGCTCGCGATGCGCGCGAAGTCGGCCGCGTTGGCCGCCGGCACGACCTCGGTGTACGGGCGCGTCACGATGCCGGTCCCGAACAAGCTGACGCCGTCGTTGGACTGCGACCCCTCCGGATACATCGCCCGATACTGCTCGGGCGTCAGCAACGTCGACATCTCCCTGTAGAAGCGGTCCTTCATCTCCGTCTCGGCGAGCAGATACTCGAGGTCGAACTCGCGCGACGCATCGGAGATGGACTGATTCTCGATGCTGAACGTGCGCACGAGCCCGCTCATCGTCGCGCGCTGTGCGTCGGTCAACGGCTGGCCCGCCGCAGCGAGCGTGCTCGAGAGCGTGTTCGCCGTGACGAGCGGATGCGTGTAGGCGCCGTTCGCCTCGTAACCCGGCAGCCCGGCCTGCAACATCGCGGGCACCTGCGCGACGAGCTTGCCGTTGAGCTCCGTGACCTTGATGGCCAGCGCCATCCCCTCCTTGGACAGCTCGCCGTTCTTCATCTCGCCGGCCAGCGCGGCCAGCTGCACGAGCATCGGCCCCATCTCGTTCGTGACGTCGCCGACGAGCTTCCAGTCGATGCCGGACAGCGCTGCGTCGAACTTCGGATCGGTGAACGCCATCGCGTTCGGCGTCTTCGCCTCCGGTTCCGCCGGCGGTTCCTTCGGCGTCTCGACGGGCGGCGCCGCAGCCACGCCCGTGCGCGAGGCCTGAGTCTGCAGCACTTCGTTCTGGCGCTCGAGCTCGAGCACACGTTGCCGCAGGCGCTCGTTCTCGGCCAGCATCGCCGCACCGGACGCACCACCCGGAGCGGCTTCGAGCCGCAACACGTCGCCGGCGACGGCCACGTCCGTGCGGGTGAACGCGTGCCAGGTCACGGCGCCCGTGATCACGCCGAGCGTCAGTGTCGACGCAACCAACACACCCTGCTTTCGCGAGAACTCCATCGACTTCACCTCCAATTCCGTGTGCGGTTCCGCGGCAAACGAGCCGAACGGACCGACCTGGGCCAGACAGCGGGCTTCGCACCGCAGCCGATTGCCGGGATGCGCCGCGAACGTCGCGAGCGCCGGCGCCGCGTGGCGGACCGTGGCGCGGCCGGGCCGGATGTCGGCACATTCGAGCGTGCCTTCGACCACTCGCACCTCGAGCTCGACGGTGGCCACTTCGGTCTGCTGCGACCCCGCGGGCGATTCGGCCATGTAGCCGCCGAGGAACCACGCCGCAGCGACGACCGCCGCAGCGGCCAGCAGGGCCTCGACGAGCCGCACGGTGCGGCGCCGAGCGGGCGGCGGTTCGCGCAGCGTGGGCAGCGGTCCACCCTTCTGCTCCTGCAGCGCGAGCAGCACGCGCGCGGACAGGTCCGGCGGCTTGCTGCCGTGCAGTTCCTGCAGCGAGGCATCGACGACACGATCTTCCCAATCGTTCATGCTCCCTTCCTCCGACGCTCGATGCACTCGCGCAGGATCGAACGCGTGCGCCGCAGCAGCGACTTGACGCCGTCCTCGCCGAGCCCGAGCCGCTCGCCGATGTCGCGCCGCGAACGGCGTTCTTCGTAGTGCAGCCGCACGACCTCGCGCGCGCGGCCGTCGAGTTGCTGCACGCAGCCGCGCAGCGCCTCGAGGCTCTCGTGGCCCGCGTCGTCGCGCGCGAAGCCCGTCCACGCGGCTTCGATGGTCTCGACTTCGGTCAACGCGAACGGCGGGCGGCGGAACGACTTCACGTAGCGACTGCGCGCGACCGTGCGCAGCCAGGCGACCGTCGCGGCGGGCGCACGTTCGACGAACGGCGCGCGCAACAGCTGCAGGAAGGTCTCCTGCGCGAGGTCGTCGGCCAGTTCGTTCGACGCCCCGAGGAACCGCAGATAGCGCCACACCTCGACCTGGTGCTGCTGCACGAGGCGAACGACGTCCTGGTGTTCGATCGTGCGGGAACTCACGCCACCACAATCCACCACCGGCGCCGGGGGGTGCAGAAAAAAGCCGCCGCTCGGTGGCCGATCGACCCAACCCGCGTCGGCTCGCGGAGATGGAAATGACGGCTCGATCGCGGACCAGGAGACGCGCCACCCGCGGCGGACGCGCCGTTCCGCGCGCCGGCGCTTACGGGCTACCGGGTCACAGCACGCGGGAACGCAGCGTGCTGCCCAACGCAGT
>DASRJH010000059.1:0-5275 GCA_035649575.1 Planctomycetota bacterium | reverse complement strand
TGAGTTCAGAGACCTTCCGACGCCTGCTGCTCGAGGCGAACGTCTTGGACAAGGAGCGCCTGGCCAAGGCCGAGGCCGCGTCCTCGTCGCGCGGCACACCGCTCGAGCGCACGATCACGGCGCTGAACCTCGCCGACGAGGTCGCCGTCTGGCGCGTGCTCGCGAAGTCGCATGGCCTCAAGTTCGTCGATCCGGCCAAGTTCACGCCGCAGCCCGAGGCGCTCAAGAAGGTGCCGAAGGAGCAGGCCGAGCAGAACGAGGCGCTGCCCGTGTTGTTCAAGGACGGCGTGCTGTGGGTCGCGATCGACGACCCGTTCAAGACGTTCGTCGCCGACAACCTGTCGTTCCTCGCCGGATGCAGCGTGCAGTGTGCGCTGATGCCGCCGCAGGCATTGAAGCAGGCGCTGCGCAAGCACGTGGGTGTCGGCGGTGCCGAGGCCACAAAGGGTCCCGGCGCGGCCGGCCAGGCCGCGGAGAGCGAAGATGCGCCGATCATCCGGCTCGTCAGCAAGACGGTCGAAGAAGCGCTGCAGCAGCGCGCGAGCGACATCCACATCGAGCCGTTCCAGCGGCGCCTGCGCATCCGCTACCGCATCGACGGGGTGCTCAAGGAGATCGCGTCGCTCGAACTCGGTTTGCTGGCGCCCGTGACGTCGCGGCTCAAGATCATGGCGGGGCTCGACATCGCGGAGAAGCGCAAGCCACAGGACGGCCGCATCTCGTTCCTCGCGCACGAAGGTGGCGCGAGCCGCGAGATCGACATCCGCACCTCGGTGCTGCCGAGCAGCCACGGCGAGACGATCGTCATGCGCTTGCTCGACAAGGAACGCGGCCTGATGAGTCTCGAAGGGCTCGGCTTCGAGGGGCAGGACCGCGAACGCTTCCGATCGATCATCTCGCGGCCCAACGGGATCGTGCTGGTCACGGGGCCGACGGGCTCGGGCAAGACGACGACGCTCTATGCGGCGCTGCAGCAGCTGAACCGCTCCGACGTGAAGATCATCACTGCCGAGGACCCCGTCGAGTTCAACATCCGCGGCATCAACCAGTGCCAGGTGAAGTCCCGCATCGGGCTCACGTTTGCGCGCATCCTGCGCGCGATGCTGCGCCAGGCGCCGAACATCATTCTCGTCGGCGAGATCCGCGACAAAGAGACCGCCGAGATCGCGGTGCAGGCAGCGCTCACGGGCCACCTCGTGTTCTCGACGCTGCACACGAACGACTCGGCCTCGGCGATCACGCGCCTCATCGACATGGGCGTGAAGCCGTTCCTCGTCGCCGCTTCGGTGCAGGCGGTGCTCGCGCAACGGCTGCTGCGCGTCGTCTGCCAGAAGTGCCGCCAGCCGTATCCGCCGTCGGACACCGAGCTGCGCAGCATCGGCGTCGATCCGGGCGTCGTGAAGGACAACGTATTCTACCGCGCCGAGGGCTGTCCTGTCTGCGAGCACTCGGGCTTCCGCGGCCGTCTCGGCATCTACGAGCTCTTGCAGATGGACAACACGCTGCGCGAGATGACGTTCCGCGGCGAGCCCATGGTGCACCTGCGCGACTACGCCTGGCAGTCGGGCGGCATGTCGACCCTGCTGCAGGACGGCGTGCGCAAGGTCATGCAGGGCCACACCACGATCCCCGAGCTGCTGCGCGTCGTGGCCGCCGTCTAGCTCCGACCGCCGCCGCGCGGCAACCAACCGACAACCCGACATTGCCATGGACATCGTAGCCCTGATGGACGCCGCGTTCTCGCGCGGCGCTTCTGACCTGCACCTGTCGGTCGGCCGCCGTCCCGTGCTGCGGCTGGCCGGCGGCTTCACCGAGATCGGCGATGCACCGCTCACGCCCGTGCAGACCGAAGCCATGGCGAAGACCATCGCCCCCGCGCGCAACTGGGAGGAACTGCAGCGCGGCGGCACCACGGACTTCGGCTATGCGTACGCGGACAAGTGCCGGTTCCGCGTCAGCATCCTGACGCAGAAGGGGATGCGCGGCATCGTGATGCGCCAGATCCCGCAGAAGCTGCTCTCGTTCGAGCAGATCGGACTGCCCGATTCGGTGCACCAGCTGCTGCACATGCACCGCGGGCTCGTGCTCGTGACGGGCCCGACCGGGTCGGGCAAGACGACGACGCTCGCGACGATGATCGACTGGATCAACAGGAACCGCGACGTGCACATCGTGACGATCGAGGATCCGATCGAGTACTACCACACGCACAAGAAAGCGCAGGTGACGCAACGCGAAGTAGGCAGCGACGTGCCGACCTTCCCCGAGGCGATGCGACGCGTGCTGCGCCAGGATCCCGACGTGATCATGCTGGGCGAGATGCGCGACCTCGACACGACGACGGCCGCGATCACGGCGGCCGAAACCGGACACCTCGTGTTCGGCACGCTGCACACGACGGGTGCGGCGCGCACGGTCGATCGCATCATCGACCAGTACCCGAAGGAGCAGCAGGAGCAGATCCGGTCGCAGCTCGCCATGTCGCTCGTCGCGGTGATCTCGCAGATCCTGCTGCCCGATGCGAGCGGCGGCCGCGTCGCGGCCTTCGAGATCATGTTGAGCAACCCGGCGATCGAGAACCACATCCGCAAGGTCGAGACGTTCAAGATCCCGTCCGTGATCCAGACGAGTCGCCGCCAGGGCATGTGCACGATGGACGACTTCCTGCTCGACCTCTGGCGTGGCGGGCGCCTCAGCAAGGAGAGGACGCTCGAACACGCGTTCGATCGCAAGGCCCTCGCGTTGCGCATGGGCGGGGCGCCGGAGTAGGCGATGGCCCCACGTCGACTGCTCGGCCAGATCCTCAAGGAGCTCGGGCTCATCCACGAGGGCATGGTGCAGGAGGCGCTCGCCGTGCAGCGCGAGAAGGGCGGCCGCATCGGCGAGATCCTCGTCGCGATGAAGTGCATCGAGCCCATCGACGTCGCGCGCGCGCTCGCGAGCCAGGCGGGTCTCGCGTTTCACGACCTCGCCGCGGTTCCGCCGGGCCAAGAGGCGATTGCCAAGGTCGACCTGGCGACGGCGCGCGCGTTCGCGGTCCTGCCCGTGAGCTTGCAGGGCAAGGTGCTCAAGGTCGCGATCGCCGACCCCGCGAACGCGGCGGTCCTGGCCGACCTCGGCTTCACGACCGGCTGCGAGATCCAGGGCGTGATCGCCGATGGCGCGCTGATCCAGCAGGGACTCGATCGCTACTACCGCGAGGACGCGGCCCAGAGCAAGCAGCGCATGCAGCAGCTCGTGGCCGAGCTGCAGCAGCAAGGCGGCAAGATCGACCTCGAGGACAAGGCCGCGATGGCCAAGGCGGCTCCCGTCGTCAAGCTGCTGAACTACATCCTCTACCAGGCGATCCGCGACAAGGCCTCCGACGTGCACCTCGAGCCGTTCGAGCGGGATTTCAAGATCCGCTACCGCATCGACGGTTCGCTGTTCGAGCTCGAGGCGCCGCCGCCGCATCTCGCGGAAGCGCTGATCGCGCGCATCAAGGTCATGTCCGACCTCGACATCGCCGAGACGCGGCTGCCGCAGGACGGCCGCATCGAGCTCACGGTGGGCGGGCGTTCGGTCGACCTGCGCGTGTCGACGCTGCCGACGATGTTCGGCGAGTCGACCGTCATGCGCATCCTCGACCGTTCGGTCGTGTCGCTGTCCCTCGACAACCTCGGTCTCTTGCCGCCGATCCGCGACCGGCTGCGACGCTTCACCGACCTGCCGCACGGCATCGTGCTCGTCACGGGTCCCACGGGTTCGGGCAAGACGACGACGCTCTACGCGATGCTGAACGAGGCCAACAAGGAGGACACGAAGGTCATCACGGTCGAGGATCCCGTCGAGTACGACCTCGAAGGCATCGTGCAGATCCCCGTCAACGACGAGATCGAGGTGACCTACGCGAAGGTGCTGCGCACGATCCTGCGCCAGGACCCGGACGTCATCCTGGTCGGCGAGATCCGCGACCGCGAGACCGCCCAGACCGCGATCGAGGCGAGTCTGACGGGCCACCTCGTGTTCTCGACGCTGCACACGAACGACGCCGCGTCGGCGATCACGCGTCTGATCGACATCGGCATCGAACCGTTCCTGCTCACGGCGACCGTGCAGGGCATCCTCGCGCAGCGGCTCGTGCGGCGCGTGTGCACCGAGTGCAAGAGCTTCTACGAGCCGTCCGACGACGTGCTGCGGCGGCTCTCGCTGCAAGCCAGCCATGTCGTCGGCAAGCGCTTCGCGTTCGGCAAGGGCTGTCAGACCTGCAACTTCACGGGGTATCGCGGGCGTATGGCCATCACGGAGATCCTCGACGTCGACGACCGGATCCGCGAGATGATCCTGCAGGGCGCGAGCACGACGGCGCTGCAGGCAGCCGCAGTGGAGGCAGGGCTCGTGACGCTGCGCGAGAATGGGCTGCAGTCGGTCTTCGACGGCCTCACGACGGTCGAAGAACTGCTGCGCGAGACGGGCCACTACTGAGCCGGCGGACGCAGCAGGGAAGCCGTGATGGCCGGGGCCTCGGGGTTGCAGGCCCGGGTCCGGATCCACTAGAACGGGACCTGCAAATGAGTTCTTCCGCGCATCAGAGAGCCGCCCCTCCTTCGGACCAGTTCCAGCAGGCCATCCGGCGCTTGCTCGAAGAGCTCGATCCTGAGCCGGACCGGCAAGGGCTGCGCGACACGCCGCGCCGCGTCGAGAAGGCGTTCCGCGCCTACACCTCGGGCTATTCCCAGGACCCGAAGAAGATCATCGGCGATGCGCTCTACGAGGCCGAGACGGACGAGATGGTCGTGGTCAAGAACATCGAGATCTACTCGCTGTGTGAACACCACCTCGCGCCGTTCTTTGGCAAGGCCCACGTCGGCTACATCCCGTCGAACAAGATCGTCGGCATCAGCAAGATTGCGCGGGTTGTCGAGATCTACGCGCGCAGGCTGCAGGTGCAGGAGCGTCTCACGATGCAGATTGCGCAGGCGCTCGAGGAGGTGCTGAAGCCGCGCGGCGTCGGCGTCGTGATCGAGGCCTCGCACCTCTGCATGATGATGCGCGGGGTCGAGAAGCAGAACAGCAGCACCGTGACTTCGTGCCTGCTCGGGTTCTTCCGCAAGGACGAGCGCACGCGCAGCGAATTCCTGCAACTCGTGCGCGGCTGAGAGCCTGAGAGAGAAAATGATTCTCGGCCGGTGAGAGTGGAATGAGATACCGGCCAGTGGCCCGACGGCCTTGGTAGCCTACCCGACGTCGCCTCGGAGGTTGTCGCGAGCGACTCGTCGGCTCACTTCGGCGTCCT
>DASRJH010000058.1:0-34081 GCA_035649575.1 Planctomycetota bacterium | reverse complement strand
TGGCGTCGGCAGCCTGCGTCAATCCCGAGACCCACCGCGCGGCCCTGGCCGCCAACAATGTCCTGCAGGGACAGATCGCGGACCTGTCCGACAACATCAAGAAGCTGAGCGCCGAGAACGAGCGCTTGCGGGGCGAGGTCGGTGACCTCAGCAAACGCGCGGCCGATGCGTCCTGGATCGAGGAGCAGAAGGCGAAGATCAACGAGCTGCTGGCCAAGTACGGCGCAGGAACGCCGTCGGCGCAGGCCGGTGTGGAGTTCGTGAAGACGGACGAGGGTTACGCGTTCCGCGTCGCGGGCGGCGTGCTGTTCGCGCCGGGGCAGAACACGCTGACGGAACAAGGCAAGAGCACGCTGAAGGAGCTTGCGACCAAGCTCGCGACCCTGAAGATCCGCGTCGAAGGCCACACCGACGACACGCCGATCCAACGCAGTCAGTGGGGCACGAACCTGCGCCTGTCGGTCGAACGCGCGATGGTCGTGGCCGACTTCCTGATCCAGACCGGCGGCTTGAAGGCCGACCGCATCGGCGTCGCCGGCTACGGCGAGTACCGGCCGGCAGTGCCGGGCACCGACGATGCTTCCCGGCAGAAGAACCGCCGCGTCGAGTTGCTGATGCTGAAGCGGTGAGCCCCATTGCTCCGTAACGCGGCAACCCTCTACGTCACTCACTGGGTGATCGGTTGCTGCGGCTTCCTCGCCGCCTGCGTTCCGGAGCCAGCAACCACGCCGCCGCGCTCGGGCCAGTTCGGATCGCTGCGCGACTTCGTGCTGTTCGAGCGCCCCGACGATCGCGAACCAGCGTTCTTCCTCGACCGGTTCGAGGTCACGCGCGACGACTGGCGCGAGTTCGCGGCGACCAACGCCGGTCACGCCGTCAAGGCCGACGAGGTCATGGTGCTCGGCGACGGTTCGCTGCCGGTCGGCCGCGTCGATCTGCGGCAGGCTCGCGCGTTCGCCGCCTGGCGCTTCGGCCGCTTGCCGCGGCGCGACGAGTGGTTGTTCGCCGCGGTAGGGGATGGGCGCATCCGGTATCCGTGGGGAGACAAGCACGACCGGACGCGCACGAACACCGGCGAGCTCGGTCTCGGCGAGCCCACGCCGGTCGGGACGTTCGAATCGGGGCGGCGCCCCGGCAGCGACCAGCCCTACGACCTGGTCGGCAACGTCAGCGAGTGGACGGAATCCGTGCCTTCAGCCTGGTGGGAGGGGGAGCCGGACAGCATGGGAGGCCCTACGAAGCAACAGCTCGATCCGCTGTCGTCCGCGAGCATCTTGCGCCAGCGGGTGCTGTGTGCGCCTGCACTCGCCGTCTGGCAGGAAGCCGGTGGCCTCGTACCGCTCTCGTGCATGGTCGAGGCCGGCGGCGGTCAGGTGCCGCGCGAAGTCGTCGGCGCGGACTTCTCGACGACGATGACGGCAACGGTCGAATCGGTGTTGTCGGGCGATCGCCGCGACCGGACGGGACTCCGCGTCTGCGCGGGGCCGCGGAGCTTGCTGCGCGCGCTCGTGCTGCAGTCGCACGACGTGAAGGAGAAGGACCTCGAGCAGTTGCGCCGGTTCGTGCTGCGCGGCCGCCACCGCGCGGTGCTCGCCGCGGCGTGGCCGTCCGTCGTGGCGGAGCTCGGGCCCGACGACAAGGCACCGGTGCTGCGCTTGCTCAAAGAACTGCTCGAGACGCCGGACGCCCTGAGTGGCGTGCGCTGACATGAACGAGCGCGAGCCGTTCTTGCGCTACCTGGCCCGGATGCAGGAGGTCGGCTTCCGGCCGAGCAGCTCGCTGGGGCAGAACTTCCTGCTCGACCCGTCGCTGCACCGATGGCTCGCCGATCGCGCGGCGCCGACCGCCGCCGACACGGTCGTCGAGATCGGCGTCGGTCTCGGCTTCCTGACGCGCGAGCTGGCCCAGCGCGCCGGGCGCGTCGTGGGCATCGAGATCGACGAGCGCCTGTTGTCGATCGCGCGCGACGAATTGCGCGATCAGCGCAACATCGAGTGGGTCCTCGCCGACGCGCTGGGTGGGCCCGGCCGCACGCTGCTGCCGGCGGTCGTCCATGCGGCACGCGCGACTGTCGCGAACGGCGGCCGGTTCCTCGTCGTAGCGAACCTGCCCTACGCGGCGTCGGGTCCGTTGCTCGCCGAGCTCGCGGCCCTCGATCCCTTGCCGTCGCGCGCGGTGCTGCTGTTGCAGAAGGAACTGGCGCTTCGCACCGCGGCCGGCCCCGGTACTGCCGACTACGGCGGTCTGTCCGCGAACTTGCAGGCGGTGTTCACGGCCAAGGTCCTTCGCGAAGTGCCGCCCCAAGTGTTCCGCCCGCGGCCCAGGGTCGCGTCGGCCGTGCTGCAGCTCGAACCGCGGCCCGACGCGCTGCAACCCGCGTCGGCGCGGCGCGAGTTCGCGGTGTTCGTGCGGCAGCTGTTCCAGCAGCGGCGCAAGGTGTTGCGCACGACGCTCGCGGCGGCCGCAGCCGCGATCGGCCGGTTGCCGCCGGACGAGGGCCCGGCACCGGAGGCCCGGGCCGAACAGTTCGCCCCCGCGGTGATCCTGGCCTGGTGGCGGGCCTGCCGCCCGCTGCCGCCGCAGTGACCGGGGGCAAAGACGGGGGAACTGATGGTTTGAGTGGACCTGCCACTGCCCGGTGCATGTTCACACCCGTGAGTCCCCAACGGATTGTGCGTCCCGGTGGCGTGTCCACGCAAACCATCAGTCCCCAAGACGGGCTCGACAGCCAGCTTGACAGCCACCGACAGGATGATAGAAGGAGCGGTTCCTCAACCCGCAGCGTCCCCGGGACTCCAAATCAACATCCCCGGATCGGACAGGCCTCGACACGAGCGCCATTTCCGCAGGGCAGTGCGCAGTTGGGGCTGCAGCAGATGGGTGGCGGAACGGCGGCTGGCATCGGTGCATCTGGCGTGCGCCAGAGGTCACCGTTCCAGTGCGCCAAGAACGGTAACAAAGACGCACGCCGGATGGCTGCGGCGGAGGTACCATTCATTGCCACGGCTCGGAGCATTGGATACGCCGCGCCGTGTCGGGCCCTCCCCCAAGCCGCCCCGCAGCCCGACAGTTTCTGAGCACTCCAGCATGGATCGTTTCGAGGACGCCAAACTGCGCATCAAGGAAGCGACGGACCTCGTCGCCTTGATCGAGAGCTACCTGCCGCTCAAGCCGCGTGGCCGAACCCTCGTCGCGTTGTGCCCGTTCCACGCCGAGAACTCGCCGTCCTTCACGGTGTTCCGCGACACGCAGCACTTCCACTGCTTCGGCTGTCAGAAGACGGGAGATGTCTTCACCTGGCTCATGGAACGCGACGGTCATACTTTCCGGCAAGCCATGGAAGTGCTTGCCGACCGCGCAGGGATCTCGCTCGAGGGTGTGTTCCAGGGCCGGCAGGGCAACGAACCGAAGGGGCCTGATCCTTACGAGGTGCTCGGCGAGGTGGCGCAGTTCTTCCACGCGTCGCTGGGCTCGGCCGATGGTCGCCTGGCGAGGGAGTATCTCGAGCAACGCGGACTGAGCGCGGCGATCGAGCCGTGGCGGCTCGGTCATCATCCTGCGGCCGGAGCGCTGTTGCGTCATGCCAAGGAACGACATCTGTCGCGCGAAGTGCTCGAGCAGGCGGGGTTGGTGCGCAATGGCCGCGAGATCTTCGCCGGCCGCGTGATGTTCCCGATCGACGACGAACGCGGGCGCACGGTCGGCTTCGGCGGCCGCCTCGTTCCGGGCGCCCCCGGCAGCGAGTCCGACGGGGACTACAAGCCGCCCAAGTATCTGAACTCGCCGGAATCGCCGTTCTTCAGCAAACGGCGCTTGCTGTTCGGGCTGCATCGCACGAAGCAGGCCGGGCAGCGCCGCATCGTGGTCATGGAGGGTTATACCGACGTGATCGCGTGTCATCTGGCCGGCTTCACGGGCGCGGTCGCCTCGCTCGGCACCGCGTTCACCGCGGACCACAGCAAGACCGTCGAGCGCTACGCGACCGAGGGCATCGTGCTCATGTTCGACGGCGATCGCGCCGGCGTGCAGGCTGCGGAGCGCGCCATGCGCGAGCTCGTGAACAGCCGCCTGCCGGTCCGCATCGCCCTCATGAGCGACGCCGAAGACGGTTCGGCGAAGGATCCTGCCGACGTCGTCACGGCGCGCGTGGGCGAAGACCCCGAGCTCGTCGCCGAACGCCGCACCCGCTTTGGCGACGTGATCGACGGCGCCGAGGACGCTCTGGCCGTCTGGTTCCGCCTGTTGGGCCGTCGCCTCGACCTGTCGAAGGCCGTGAACGTCGAAGCGGCCGCGGGGGAGTGCGCGGGCCTGCTCGCGCTGGTCGAGTCGCCAGTCCGGCGAGCGGCGCTCACGCAGGAGATGGCGCGTCATCTGGCCGTGCCGGCTCCGACCCTCGAACGACTGCTAGCGAGGGCGCGCCGTGCCCCCGGCAAACGCGAGGGAGAAGCGGTTGCAGCGCAGGCGCCGGAAGCGCCCGCGAGCCTGATGCAGCGCAGCGAAGCCGATCTGCTGGCCTGTCTGCTGGCCGATCCCGACCTGCTCGTCTCGCACGACCTCACGGCCGATGGGCCGCTCGAGTCGGCGGACCTCGCGACGCTGCTCGCGATGGCCACCGACGGCGTGGCGCTGGGCCGGTCGACGACGGACGGACTGCTCAAGTATCTGTTCGCGCGCGCGGCGGAACAGCCGGCCCTGCTCGCGGTTCTCGGCACCGCCCACGCACAGGCAGCGAAAATCCGCGACCCGAAGACCGTTCTGGTCGGTCTGCTCGAGGGCAGGCGCCGTCTTCGCGGCGGACCACAGCGGCGGGTCTGGCGCCAGCAGCTGCAGCAGGCACTCACGGTGGGCGACTCCACCGCGGCGGCCGAATTGCAGCAGCGTCTGCTCGACCGCATGCGGCTCGATCGCCCGCGCGAGGCTACGGCCGACCAGAAGAGCAGCGTGCGCGCGAGCAACGAGGTCAGCGCATCCGAAACGACAACCCCTTCGCCACAGCAACCCTGATCCGAGACTGCCGACCCCCAGCCAACGCGCTCTGATCCACAACCTGCACGACCGACCTTCTGCGTTGCAGCCCTGCTGCGGCGACCAGTGAACAGACTCCCCCAATGGCCGTACCGACCGAGTTCGACAAGAAGATCAAGATCCTGATCAAGACTCATCGCAAGACGGGATCGATCACCCTGGCTCAATTGAACAGCGTTCTTCCGGACGACATGTCGTCGCCCGAGAAGATCGAGTCAGCCATCGCCATGATCGAAGAAGCCGGCCTCGACGTCGTCGAGGACGAGCAGAAGCAGAAGGGCAAGAAGGCCGGCGCGCGCAAGGACGAAGAAGGCGGCGACGACGGCGGCGCCGACGAGATCGAGATGTCACCCGACCTCGACATCGCAGAGCCCACCGAAGCCGAGCTCTCGACGCCGATCGTCGACATCACCGAGAAGATCGACGATCCCGTGCGCATGTATCTGACGCAGATGGGGGAGATCCCGCTGCTCACGCGCGAGGAGGAGATCTCGCTCGCACGCAAGATCGAGCTGACGCGCAAGCAGTTCCGCAAGGAAGTGCTGTCGTCGGGGTTCGGCCTCAGCAATGCGATCGAGATCCTCGAGGACGTGCTCAAGGGAGAGCTGGCCTTCGATCGCACGCTGAAGGTCAACCAGCAGGATCCCGAAGTCGGCAAGGCCGACCTGTCCGACCGCCTGCCCGGAAACATCGCTACGCTGCGGCTCATCTATCAAGCGGCGCGCAACGACTTCATGCAGCTGGTGTCCGACCGCCTGAGCACGGAGCAGTCGGTGGTCACGAAGAAGCGCATCTTCTCGCGGCGGCGCAAGGCCGTCGCGCTGATCGAGGAGCTGAACCTGCAGGGCAAGAAGGTGCGGCCGATGATCGACCTGCTCGAGAGCCGCATCCACGAGATGACGCGGTTGCAGGCTCGCCTGCAGCGCTATCGCGGCGCGCAGCTCCAGAACCCCGATGCGCTCGAGACGCGTCGGCGTCTCATGGACATGCAGATCGACGGGCTCGAGACGATCGAACGGCTGCAGAAGCGGCTCGAGTTCCTGCGCCAGGCGTATGCGAACTACGAGGATGCCAAACGCAAGCTCTCGTCCGGCAACCTGCGCCTCGTGGTCTCGATCGCGAAAAAGTATCGCAACCGCGGTCTGTCTTTCCTCGACCTGATCCAGGAAGGCAACACGGGGCTCATGAAAGCCGTCGAGAAATACGAGTATCGGCGAGGCTACAAGTTCTCGACGTATGCGACCTGGTGGATCCGCCAGGCCATCACGCGTTCGATCGCGGACCAGGCGCGCACGATCCGCATCCCGGTCCACATGATCGAGACGATGTCGAAGCTGCGCAACGTTTCCAAGAAACTCACGCAGCTCAAGGGTCGCGAGCCCTCGATCGAGGAAGTCGCCGAGGCCGCGCAGGTCTCGGTGGAAGAAGCCAAGCGCGTGATGAAGATCAGCAAGCACCCGATCTCGCTCGATCGGCCGATCGGCGACTCGGACGACTCCTACTTCGGGGACTTCATCGAGGACGAGTCCGTCGAGTCGCCGGTTCACAGCGCGAGCCGTGAGATGCTGAAGGAGCGCATCGAGAGCGTGCTCAGCACGCTGACCTTCCGCGAGCGCGAGATCATCAAGCTCCGCTACGGCATCGGCGACGGCTATACCTACACGCTCGAGGAGGTGGGCCGCATCTTCCGCGTGACGCGTGAACGCGTGCGCCAGATCGAGGCCAAGGCCGTGCGCAAGCTGCAGCACCCCGTGCGCGCACGGCGGCTCGGTGGGTTCTTCGACAGCGCGGTGGGTGACCCCGGCTGAGGTCACGCTGAGGTCACACGGATGCAACGCGGCCCCGTGTGGCAGCTCGGGGCCGGCAGCTCGGGCGCAGGCGTTGGTGGGCCCGAGCCCTTGAGCGCTACAGGCGCATGGCTAGACTCCGCTGCCCCGCAGGTCGCGGTTGTTCTCGCGCAAGGATCCGGTGCACCCTCACGTCAAGAAGCTGCTCGAGTTGCAGAGAGTCGACCAGGAGATCTCATCGCTCACGAAGGACCTCGACACGCTGCCGGCCGAAGAGGCGAAACGGCGGCGAAGGCTCGAGGAGGCCGAACGGAACGCGGCGGAACGCCGCAACCGTTTCCTCAAGGCCGAGCTCGACGCGCGCGCTCTCGACAAGGCCATCCGCGGCAACGACGACGAGATCAAGCGGCTCAACGAGCGTCTCAACGCCGTGCGCAACAACGCGGAGTATCAGGCCACGCTGTTCCAGATCGAAGCCGTGCGCAAGGACCGCGACGTCACGCAGGAGGAGTGCCTCAAGCTGCTCGAGGCCGCGGAGGCACAGCGCGCGGAGGTGGCGGCTGCGCAGGCCACCTACGACGAGGAACGCAAGACGCTCGAGAGTTTCCTCGTCGAAGCCGACCTGCTCCGGTCGTCGCGCGCGGGCGCGATCGCCGCTGTGCGACAGCGCCGCAAGGCGATGACCGAGGGCATTCCCGACGACCTGCTGCGCGAATACGACGGCCTGTTCAAGACGCGCTCGGGCATCGGCGTCTGCGCCGTCGAGAAGCACTACTGCCAGGGCTGCTACAACAAGATCACGATGAACGACACGGCCCGCCTGCTCGGCAAGTCGGTGGTGGTCCGCTGCGGTTCGTGCCAGCGCATCCTCTACATGGGGAGCCAGTAGTGCCCATCGCCGCGGGGAGACGCGTTCGCTGATGGCCCGCCAGATCCACCCAGTCGTCGTCGGCACCGCCGGACACATCGACCACGGCAAGAGCAGTCTCGTCAAGGCGCTGACCGGCATCGATCCGGACCGGCTCAAGGAGGAGAAGGAAAGAGGTCTCACGATCGACCTCGGCTTCGCGCGGCTGCGGCTGGGTGATGGCCGCTGGCTCGGCCTCGTCGACGTGCCGGGTCACGAACGCTTCGTGCGCAACATGGTGGCCGGCTGCACGGGGCTCGACCTCGCGATGCTCGTCGTCGCTGCGGACGACGGCGTCATGCCGCAGACGATCGAGCACGTCGACATCCTCGATCTGCTCGGCGTGCGCGGCGGCCTCATCGTGTTGACGAAGATCGACATGGTCGACCCGGCGCTGGCCGACATGGCGGCCGACGAGGTGCGAAAACTCGTGCAGGGCACGGTGATGGCTTCGGCCGAGGTCGTGCGCGTGAGCTCGATCACCGGCGAGGGCATTCCCGAGCTCAAGCAGAAGCTCGAGGCCCAGGCACTCGCCGTCGAACCGAGGCAGAGCCACGGCCCGTTCCGGATGCCGATCCAACGCGTGTTCTCGCTGCCGGGCATCGGCACCGTGGTCACCGGCATTCCGATGAGCGGAGCCGTGCGCCAGGGAGCGGAGATCGAGATCCTGCCGATCGGCGAGCGCGTCAAGGTGCGCGGCATCCACGCCTACGGCGGCAAAGTCGAAGAAGCCGTCGCGGGTCACAGCACGGCGTTGTCGGTGCCCGACGCGCGCGAGTCCGGCGTGCATCGCGGCATGGTCTGCTGCGAGCCCGGCACGTTCACGGTCGGCGATGCGGTCGACATCGATCTCGCGCTGACCCTGCGGTCGCCGCGGCTCGCGCACCGCGCCCCGATTCGCTTCCACACGGGCACGATCGAAGTGCGCGGTCAGCTGCTGTTGCTCGACCGCGACGCGACCGGACCTGGCGAGAGCCTCGCGGCGCGGCTCGAGCTCGACGAGGACGTCTGCTGCGCGCACAACGATCGCTTCCTGCTGCGGCTGCAGAATCCAGCGGTCACGATCGGCGGCGGCCGCGTGCTGCGCCTGCAACACACGGGCAGATACCGGCGCAAGGACCTCGGCAACGAGCTGGCCGGCATCCTCGCCGCCGGCGACCGCCCCGAGGCCCGCATCGAACACGAGCTCGAGCAGGCCGGTCCCGAGGGCCGCACCGTCGACGATCTCGCGCGCGCGCTCGAGACGACCGAAACGAAGGTGCTCGACACGGTCGCGACGATGCCGGAGACCGAGCTGCACCAGAAGGCGATGCGCGTGTTCCAACGCCGTCTCGTGGCCGCCGGCGAACAGGAACTGCTGCAGTCCGTCGATCGCATGCTGCACCAGCGGCCGGCCGCGGCCTCGATCAAACGCACGGCGTTGCGCACGACGAAGACGCTGCCGCAGGTGCTCGTGGACTGCGTGTTCGACCGCCTGCAGGCAGCCGGCCGCGTGCGGACCGGTCGCCAGGGACAGATCCTGTTCCTCGACCGGCTGAAGCCGCTGCCGCCGCAGGACCAGCAGCGCCTGGATCGGATCGTGGCAGAGTGCGAGCAGCGTGGGTTCCGGCCGCCCGAGCTCGCGGAGATCGAGGCGGCGTGCGTCCTGCGCGGCGATCCGCTGCTGTCGCTGCTCGACCGCGCCCAGGACGAGGGGCGGATCGACAAGGTCGGCGACCACTACTACGGTGCTTCCGTCGTGCGCAAGGTGATGCGCGCCATCAGGACCAATTGCCTGCGGCATGGAGAGATCCTCGACATCCCGAGTCTGCGCGACGGCCTCGACACGAGTCGCAAGTATCTGATCCCGTTGCTCGAGTACATCGACGCCCAGGGCTTGACCGTGCTGCGCGGCGGCGTGCGGCGGCTGCTGCCATCCTCGGACCTCAGCCGCGAGCTCGCTTCCGAGGGCTGAGGAGCTGCCGCGGGGGGGCCCGGGGTTGCGGGAAGTCGCCATGGCAGCGAGGGGGCAGGGGCGAGGACCGCAGCGCAGCGGCCGGCGCACACCGCGTCCTGCGATGATTTCCGGGCATCAGTCGCCGGGACCACGCTGCCGATAACTCCGTGGACCCGAGCGGAACGGAGCATCAATGACCGGCGAAAAGAAGCGCGACGACGATTCTGACTTCCTCGATGACGACTTCATCGTCGAAGACATCGCGGGAAAGGGCGAGGACCTCGACAACCTGTTCGACATGCCGGGCAAGCCCAAGAAGGCGCCGTCCGGCGGGTCTCCTGCCGGTGCGGACGAGGAAGACGTCCTCTTCACCGATCACACGAAGGGTCTCGACCCGAGCTTCGAAGGCACGCCGCAGTTCGCCGAGAGTGGTGGGTCGACCTGGAGCGGCGAGGGCCTCGATCTCGAGCCGAACGCCAGGCTCAAGCCCAAGAAGGACGAGGGCCAGGAGTCCGAGGAACCCGAGGCCCAGGACGAGGAATTCGAACTCGACAGCGACGAGCAACTCGAAGTCGTAGGAGCTCCGGAAGCCAGTGACGGGATCGAGCAGTTCGAGAACTCGGGCCCGTTCACCGTGGATGAGACACAGGCCGGCCAGTCGGCCAACGAAGAGCCGGCCCAGCCGGGTTGGGAGCCGTTGCCGGCAACGGACATGGATGCGCTGCACGAAGGGCCCGAGCTGGCTCGCGTCGAGCGGTCCAGCTACGAAGACGCGGAAGGCGAGCTGGTCGGAGCGGGGGTGGGGGCGGACGGGGAAGAAGATGTCGTCGCCGATGCCGAGAAGGTCGATCGCGCCGCGATCCGGCCGATCGGTCCCGTGCGCTGGGAGACGAAGCGCCGTGGCCGACTGGTCGCGTCGGCGGCGGTCTTGCTGTTCCTCGTCGGCGGTGGCGCGGTCGTCGTGTTCCGCCCCGAGCTGGTTGGTCTGCACCTCGAGCCAGCGCGCGTCGAACAGGCAAAGGTGCTGCGCCCCAACGTCGCGATCGAAGTCGCGGTCCCTAGGCTGCCGGTGTCGAGCGATCCGGGGACGAAGGTCCCGACGCCGCCCGTGACGCCCGTCGCCGGTGATCCGCCGAAGCCGCCGCCCGTGGTGCCCGTGGCGGTCGATCCGCCGAAGCCGGCGCCCGTGGTCCCCGTCGCCGGCGATCCGCAGAAGCCACCGACACCCACGAACCCCGTGGTGCCTGTCGTCGTGGTCGGGCCGCAACCCGAGTCCGGGCCGTGGCCGGTGCCCGTGCGCCAGGGAGCACCAGGCTCGCATCAGCCCGGCCTGATCCGCGTCAGCGATGACCTGAAGATCGGCGAGCACACGTTCGTGCCTCCGCCTTCCGCGAAGGGAGTAGAAGGCGTCCTGCCGGGCAGCAAGGCGTTCGCGCAGCTCCACAATGGCAACTACTTCATCGGCGGCGTGAAGACCGCCGACGCGAAGTCCGTCACGCTGAGGCTCGAGGACGGTGGCGGAGAGATCACGCTGCAGCTCGACGCAATCGCGCGCCTGACCGAGCTCGGCTCGTCCGACTACGCCGAGCTCCAGAAGGTGACTACGGGCTTCGTGAGACTCACGAACAACAACCGGCTCGTCGGCGGCATCCTGAGCCAGATCGCCGACGACCACGTCGTGCTCGAGTTCCGCAAGAACCGCGTGATGGTCCCACGCTCGGCCATCGGTGCGGTCGTGCAGGGCGACGACGATCTGACCGTGAGGCTCGACACGACCCGCGAAGAGGACGACTGGCTGCGCCGGTTGGCCGAGCGCGAGCTCGGCACGGGCCAACCGATGATGCCGCCGTCGCCGACGAACCAGAAGCCGGCGCTTTCGGCGCCGCCGCGCCCGCCGCGCTGATCGTCGCGGAGGGTCGCGGACCTCAAGTTGCAAGCGCGGGGCGTGTCGGCAACGCCCCGGGCGGCTAGCGTATTGGCTCCCCTCTGTGGCGACCCCATGAGCCAATCCCTATTCGCGGCCTGCCTTGTCGTGATCTCGCTGGCAGTTGCCGCTCCCGCTCAGCAGGAGCTCGAAGCTCGTCTCGACGCCGTCAAGGAATTCGCCCGCTACATGAAGAAGGCGAAGGAGGAGGCGGTGATGGTCGAGGCCGTCATGACGCTGAAGGGCAACGAGTGCGTGCCCGCAGCCCAGGAGCTCGTGAAGCTGCTCAAGAACACGCCGGTCGCCGTGCAGCAGGCTGCCCTCGACGTGTTGTCCACCTACACCGAGCACTCGACGTTCCAGGCCTGGATCGACGAATTGCCGAAGCTCAAGGACAGCGAGCAGACGGCGATCCTGATCCGCGTGCTCGGCATCGCGAAGGTCAAGGAGGCGGCACCCGTGATCGAAGCGGTTGCCACGGATGGCAAGGCCACGTCGACCGTCAAGTTCGAGGCCGCGCGCGCCTTCAAGAACATCGGTCTGCCGGTCACCGCGGCGTTGGTCGCCAAGCTGCTGGTCGACTCCGATCCGATGGTGCGCATGTCGGCGGCGGATCTGGTCGCGGCACAGAAGCTCAAGGAACACGGCAAGGCAGTCACGACGCTGCTCGGCGACTCCGAATGGCAGGTGCAATCGGCGGCGATCGCGGCGGTCGGCCAGCTGCGCGTGCAGGAGGCCGTGCAGCCGCTGATCGATCTGCTGCGCAAGTCGGGCCGCCTGAAGATCGAATGCGCCGACGCGTTGTTCCGCATCACGTGCTTCGAGTTCGGCATCGACGCCGACCGCTGGCAGAGCCAGTGGAACAACCTGCTGACGATGCCGGGCTATCGCATCCCGACCGACGAGGAGCTCGAGAAGAAGGCCGCGAACCGCAAGAAGTACGACGCGCTCTACGGCAAGACCGACGGCCCAATAAACTCGTTCGCGAAGATCCCGACGACCTCGACGAACGTCCTGTTCATCATCGACATCTCGGGTTCGATGGACGACCTCGTCGTCGAGGTCGAGAAGTTCCAGGGTTACAAAGACCGCAAACGCTTCACGATCGTGCAGACGGAGTTGCTCAACACGATCGAAACGCTCACGAACGAGACGAACTTCGACATCCTCGCGTTCGCGACCGACCTGCATCCGTGGAAGAAGCGCCTCGTGCCGGCCAACATCGTGAATCGCGACTCCGCGAAGGCCTTCGTGCGCAACCTGCAGCCGCTCGGCGGCAGCGAGTCGCAGGACCTGGCCGCGGCGGGTCTCGGCGGCTCGGCGAACCTCGAGGCCGGCAAGACGAACACGCTGAAGGCGCTGCTCTACGCGTTCGGCGTCGATCCCGAGAAACCGTCGAAGGGCCCGGTCACCGCCGTCGACAAGGCGACGTTCAAGAGCCCGCTCGACACCGTCTACTTCCTGAGCGATGGCCGCCCCTCGGTCGGCAAGCTGATCGAGGCGAACGAGATCCGCAAGGAAGTGCGGCGCTACAACGAAATCTTCCGCCTCGTGCTGCACACGATCGCGATCGGCGACTTCCAGAAGGAGTTCCTGAAGCAGCTCGCCGAAGAGAACGGCGGTGTCTACGTCGACCTGGGCCGCTGAGCCGCCTGCCGGCCTTGCAATCGGCCGGTCGCTGGGCATCCTGAGCCCCTCGCATGCCCGCCACGATCGCCGACTTCCGCAGCGACACGAGCACGCTGCCGACCGCCGCCATGCGCCAGGCCATGGCCAACGCCGAGGTGGGGGACGACGTGCGCGGCGAGGATCCGACGGTGCGCGCGCTCGAAGCCGAGGGAGCCGCGATGCTCGGCAAGCCGGCGGCCCTGTTCCTGCCCACGGGCACGATGGCGAACCAGGTCGCGATCCACGTCTGGTGCCGGCCGGGCGACGAGTTGATCTGCGAAGACCGCAGCCACGCCTACTACTTCGAAGCCGGCAGCATTGCGCGGTGGTCCGGCACGCAGGTGCGCCCGCTCGCGGCGGCCGACGGCTTTCCGACGCCCGCGCAGGTCGAGGCGGCCGTGCGCACCGACGATCCGCACCATCCGCGCTCGCGTCTGCTGCTGCTCGAGAACTCGCACAACATGGCCGGTGGGCGCGTCGCCGGTGCACCACGTCTGCGCGCACTCGCCGATGCCGCGCGCAAACACGGCCTCTGTGTCCACGTCGACGGCGCGAGGCTCGTGAACGCCGCGGTAGCACTCGGGTGCAGGGTCAGCGACCTCGTCGCGATGGCCGACTCGGCCTCGTTGTGCCTCAGCAAGGGGCTCGGCGCGCCCGTCGGTTCGCTGCTCGCCGGGGACGAGAAGTTCATCGCCGAATCGCGGCGCGTGCGCAAGGCGTTCGGGGGCGGCATGCGACAGGCCGGCGTGATCGCGGCGGCAGGGCTGCTCGCGCTGCGCGACGGGCCCGCGCTGCTCGCGGCCGATCACGAGCGCGCGCGCACGCTGGCGCGCGGGCTCGCGGAGCTGCCGTGGTGCGCGGTCGATCTCGCCGCCACCGAGACGAACATCGTCATGGTCGACCTCAGGGCCGGCACGCCGGCGGCGCTGCTCTCGCACCTGAAGGCGCAAGGCGTGCTGGCCTCGCAATACGGCCCGAGCCGCATCCGGTTCGTACTGCACCGCGACGTCGACGACGGCCACGTGGAGCGCGGCCTGATGGCCTGCCGCACCTTCGTGCCCGGCGGACCGGCTCCACCTTCGTCCACGCACTCGTGAAGGGAACCAACGTGAGCATCTTCAAGGCCTACGACATCCGCGGCACCTACCCTGACCAGATCGACGCGAAGACCGCGTTCAAGATCGGCGCCGCGATGGTGCAGTTCCTGTCCGCCAGACGCCTCGTGGTCGGACGCGACATGCGCACGATGGCACCCGAGATCCAGGACGCGGTGATCGCCGGCATGCTCGCGCAGGGTTGCGACGTCGTCGACATCGGCCTCGCGAGCACACCGATGGTCTACTACGCGATCGGCAAGCTGCCCTGCGACGGCGGACTCGCCGTGACGGCCTCGCACAATCCGAAGCAATACATCGGTTTCAAGCTCTGCAGGCAGGAAGCGCGGCCGCTGTCGGGGGACACGGGCATCAAGGACATCGAGCGGCTCGTGCTCCGCCCCGAGCCGCCGAAGGCGGCCCGCGCCGGCAAACGCGACTTCGTCGACGTGAAGAAGGACTGGATCGCACACATCGCGGGTTTCAGCGCTCGCACCGCGCCGATGAAGATAGTCGTCGACTACGCGAACGGCATGGGGGCCAACGAGTCACCGGCGACGTTCGCGAAGATCCCGGGCCTCACGGTCGTGCCACTCTATGACCAGCTCGACGGCACCTTCCCGAACCACGAAGCGAATCCGCTCGTGGAGTCCAATCTCGACGAGCTGCGCGAGGCCGTGAAACAGCACCGCGCAGCGCTCGGCCTCGCGTTCGACGGCGACGCGGACCGCTGCGCCTTCGTCGACGAGCAGGGTCGCACGGTGCACGCCGACCTCATCACCGTGATCCTCGCGCGCGGCATGCTGCAGCGCTTCCCCGGCAAGGGCATCATCTACGACCTGCGTTCGAGCAAGGTCGTGCCCGAGGAGATCCTCAAGATGGGGGGCCGCCCCGTGCGCGAACGCGTCGGCCACTCGTTCATGAAGGAGACGATGCGGCGGCTGGATTGCATCGGTGGCGGGGAACTGTCGGGCCACTTCTACTTCGCCGAGAACTACTTCACGGACTGCGGTGTGCTCGCGGCGATCCTCGTGATGAACCAGCTGAGCCAGGAGAAGAAGACGCTGAAGCAGGCGGCCGACGAGCTGCGCAAGTATCACGGCACGGGCGAGATCAACTTCAAGGTCGCCGACAAGGAGGCGCTCATGAAGAAGGTCGAGGCGAGATTCAAGGACGGCGTGATCGACTTCCTCGACGGGATCACCGTCGCGTATCCGACCTGGTGGGTGAACGTGCGACCGAGCAACACGGAGCCGTATCTGCGCATGTGCCTCGAGGCGGACACCGAACAGCTGATGCGCGAGAAGCGCGACGAGCTGTTCGCGATCCTCGGCAAGCCGCACGGCCACTAGCACTGCTCTGCCGAGTGCTAGCTCACGACCCCCGGGGCGTACCGCCGCTCGGCCAGATCAGCCTGCGCCGATACGCGCCGGTCCCGGCACCGAGCGCGTTGTCGTAGTGCAGGCTCGTGGCGCCGCCGAGCGTCATGGTCTTCGCGACCACCGAGCCGTAGATGCCCATGCCGCTCGCGGTGAAGGGCGCCTTCGGCGCTTCGATGGTGCCGAAGAACTCTGCGCCGCTCGAACAGGTCACCGCAAACGTCGTCGCCGAGTAGACGGTCAGGTTGGCGGGCTTCCGATCCTGGTTGACGAAACCGGCGCCGCTGATCGTGAACTTGTCGGTTCCGTGGTGGATGGTCAGGCGCGCACCGGGATCGAGGATGGCCGTGCCCGAACCGGAGATCTCGAACTTGCCGTCGACCCAGAGCTCGACGTCGCCGGTGATCGTCGCGACCTTGCCGCTGCCGATGACGAAGGACGTGTAGCGGTGCTTGCCGCTGTCCAGCGTGATCGAGCTCGAGACGGGTCCCATCGTGTCGACCGGCGGCGCATACGCGTAGGCGTCCACAGCGATCGCACTCGTTGCGGGGGCTGTCGAGCCGGTCACGCCGGTGGCGCCGCTGACGCTCTTGCCCGGCCCTGGAGTCGCGTCGCCATGGACCATGGCCGATGCCGACAGCGAGATGTTGCCGTTGCTCTGCAGGTGCACAATGCCGGCGCGGAGGGCGCTACCGGCAACCTGACTCGCGTACGTGCCGCTGTGGGAATCGTAGGTATCGACGACCCCTCCCGACATGCTGATGGAGTCGAGGCCGACGAAGCCGGGGCGGCCCGCGGTCCCTGGCTCGACGTCGACTTCGACGTTCCTCGAGATCGAGCCGACGGATCCCGTGGCGAGAATCGTGTAAACCCGCGGCCCGGTGAATGGTGGCACCAGCGTCGCCGTGAACGACGCCCGACCGGCGCTGCCCGAGACGACACCGATGCCGTCGCCAGCAAAGTCGCTGTGGTTGAGCAGCTCGCTCATGGCGAGGTCGACCGCGGCTTCGGCGGCCATGAAGGCCTCGTCGACTTCGATGGCCCGTTTCACCACCGACCGTTTGGCGAGCAGCATCGACAGCGTCGCCGTACCGAACGACATGACGACGCACAGCGACAACAGGCAGATCACGGTGGCGCTGCCAGCCATGGTGGGGCGCGTCGGGAATGCCATCGACAGGGTGTTCATGTGGTCCAAGCGTCAGTTCCGGATGGTGGCCGAGGTCTGAGCACTCGCCGTGACGGGCCGGCCGGAGTGGACCCTCAGCAGACTCAGTTCGATCGTCAGGGTGTCACCGACGCGTTTCGCGTTGAAGCCAGAGGGGACCACGTCGTCGCAGATCACGCGGGTCACGCCGCTCTGGATCCGGACGAGTTGGCCTTCGTCGACGATGCCGTTGCCGTTGCTGTCGCTCGACGACGGCACCACGCGGTAGGAGACCATGGGAGACCACACGGGATGGCCGCCCACGAAGTCCACCGCGGTGCGCAGATCGATCCTGCGGGAGCCGTTCAGCGTCGCCAACAACATCGTGGTGCCGTCGGCCCAGCGCGCGTCGAAGGCGACCTGCTTCACGGCGAAGATCGCCTGCTCCTCGAGCGCGCCGAGGGTGGCCGACTCGTTCACGAGGCTCGTCGCGGCCAGCTGGCCGCCGAGGCACGCGGCGCCGACCGCCATCGCGACGCCAGCGCCGATCAGCATCTCCACCGCGGTGAATCCGGCTGCGGACCGTCGTGGCGCCGTGCTCATGACTTCGACACCAGCGTCGAGAGGACGAAGTTCACCTGGCCGCTCTGGACCGTGAGGCGCACGGGGAGGAAACCCGCGACCTTTGCCGATGCGGGATCCATGGTGCCCGCGAAGGTCTGGTTCAGGATCGCCTGCGGGAACGACACCGTCACGCGCCGCCCGTGCACGGTCAGCACGGGATTGGCCGAGTAGGTGCTGTACACCTCGTTCAGCGGCGTGCCGCGCAACCGTTCGAGCACGTCGCAGGCGACCATGTGGGCCGCCGAGTAGTCGCGGATCCGCAGTTGGAGGTTCGAGCAGTAGACCCCCATCATGGTTGCCGCGAACGTGCCGATGATCAGCAGTACGGCGGCCATCGAAGCGTCGACGAGAGTGAAGCCACGCTCGCCGTGCCTCGTACCCTCGTGAGGAGCCGCGAGCGACGCTGCGCTGCGCTGCGGTGTCTCGGCCGATGAGGTCATGAGGGTCGGTGCCGCTTCCACGGCGTGCGGCTCCCTGGCCGCCGGCGCGGCCGGTGCGCCCTGCTGCTGCCGGAGGCGATCCGAGAGCCGCTGGACCGCCGCGGCCAGACTCTGCAGCGCGTCGCTCTGGCGCAGCTGCAACCGGCTGTCGAACCTGCCTTCGCCCATGGCGACGATCGCCCGCTCGATGACCGCCGCTGGACCCGCCACCGCGTGCGTGATCCGGATCGCGGTCCGCCACATCGCGCCGACCAGCAGGACCAGCTGCAGCGCACTCGTCAACATCGCAGCGAGACGCCACTCGCCGCTGCTCATCTCTTCCGGCGATTCCCCGCTGGACAGGAAGTAGATCATGATGATCTGGGTCAGCGCGACCACGACCATCGCGGAGACGATCAGGTGCGAGGCGATCGACGATTGCCACTTCGCGTCGACCAGGAACGACCGCCGCTTCTCCGGACCATTCTCGGTACCAGGTGTTTCCTGCATGGATCCTCCGCTGTGCCTGCAGCGTTGTGCCAGGAGCTATCGGCAGCGGCGACGCGGGCACTAGAGACGCTCCGGAGACCGCTGCCGCCGCGTCAGCACGCGGCCGCGACAGGAATGGCCCCGATCGGTGGAAGGGCAGACGCCCCTCAGGCCTGCACCCGCCGGGACGCCCCGGCGACCAGGGTCACAGTCAGGTCGTTTCCACCGGGTGGGTCGCGTCGGTCTTTTGCGTGATGGGCTTGGCACGCACGCCGCCCTGCTGCTGCTGGAGATGATCGCAGAGCCGCTGCGCCGCCTCTGCCAGACTCGTCAGCGCGTCGCCATTGCGCAGCTTCAAGCGGCTGTCGAACCTGCCCTCGCGCATTGCGTCGAGCGCCCGCTCGATGACCATCGCCGGACCCGCCACCGAGTGCGTGATCCGGATCGTGGCCCACCACATCGTGACGACGAGCAGGACCAGCTGCAGGGCACTGGTCAACATCACGACGAGATACCACTGGTCGCTGCTTGCTGCCTGCGTCGGCTCCTCACTGCCACTGGCCAGGAAGAAGATCATGACGATCTGTGTCACTGCCACGACGCACATCGCGGAGACGATCAAACGCGTGGCAACGGACGATTGCCACTGCCTGTCGACCATGATCGAGCGCCGCTTCTCCGGACCTGGTGTTTGCTGCATGGTTGCTCCGCTGTGCTTTCGGCAGCCGCGGTATCTCGAGCTATCGGCAGCAGCAGGGCCGGCACTAGAGGCGCTCTGAAGGCAGCTTCCCATGGGCGAGCGGGCCGCCTCGCGTACGAGCAGCCTTGCGCGGCCGTTGCCAATCGTGTCCGCTGCGGGCCCCGATGCTCCCACGCCCGTCAGGCCTGGTCACGCTGCTCACCGACTTCGGCCCCCGCGATCCCTACGTCGGGCTCATGAAGGGAGCTGTGCTGCGCGCGAACCAGAAGGCCACGATCATCGACTTCGGCCACGAGGTGCCGCCGCAGGACGTGATGGCCGGTGCCTTCTGGCTCGCGGCCGCGATCGACCAGTTTCCGGCCGGAACAGTCCACGTCGCCGTCGTCGACCCCGGTGTCGGCACGAGCCGGCGCCTCTTGGCCATGGCGGCGCACGAGTGCTACTGGCTCGCCCCCGACAACGGCCTGCTCGGTCACGTGTTCGCACGGGACCCGGCGGCGGAGGTGCGGGCGATCGACCTCTCGCACCTTGCCCTGCAGCCGAGGTCGCGCACGTTCCACGGGCGCGATGTGCTGGCCCCGATCGCGGGATGGCTGACCAGCGGCCGCTACGGGTTCTCGTCGCTCGGTCCGCGCGTCACGGACCTGGCCGGTGCATCGCCGTTCGACGGGCCTCCTCGCGTGGTCCACGTCGATGCATTCGGCAACCTCGTCACGAACGTCGCAGCGTCCGCGCTCGCGGACGTGAGCCATGTGCGCGTCGGGGGACACACCGTGCCCCTGCTCGCCACCTACGCCGAAGCGGCGCCCGGCGAACTGCTGGCCCTGGTCGGCTCCTTCGACCGCCTCGAAGTGGCACAGAACGGCGGCAACGCGGCGAGAACGTTGGGCCTTTCGCGTGGGGCACCGATAGAACTCACGCACCAGAAGCCGCGCTGACCATGAGCCAGACCCGGAAAACCGTTCGCCTCATCGGTGTGCCTATGGACCTCGGCGCCGGACGCCGCGGCGTCGACATGGGACCGTCGGCGATCCGCATCGCGGGCGTGAGCCAGGGGCTGCGGCAGCTGGGTATCGCCGTCGAAGACGATGGGGACGTCGGCGTGCCGGCACCCGAGTCGCGCGACCCGGGCGATCGCACCGCGCGCTACCTCGAGCCGATCTACCACGTCTGCAACCGGCTGCGGCTGCGCGTGCGCCGTTCGCTCGAACAGGCCGAGGTACCTGTCGTGCTCGGCGGCGACCACAGCATCGCGATCGGCACCGTGGCCGGCGTCAGCGAGCACTTCCGGGCCCGCGACCAGAATGTCGGGCTGGTGTGGATCGACGCGCATGCCGACATGAACACGCCCGAGAGCTCGCCGACCGGCAACATCCACGGCATGCCGCTCGCCACGCTGCTCGGCATGGGGCATCCGCGTCTCGTCGAGATGGGCGGCTTCTGGCCCAAGGTGAAGAAAGAGAACGTTGCCCTGATCGGCATTCGCGACATCGACGCGGCCGAACGCGACATCGTCGTGAAGTCCGGCATCCATGCCTACACGATGCGCGACGTCGACGAGCGCGGCATGCGCGCAATCATGCAGGAGGCGATCGGCTACGCGACGGACGGCACCGCGGGCTTTCACGTGTCGTTCGATCTCGACGGCATGGATCCGCGCGACGTGCCCGGCACCGGCACTCCGGTCAGAGGCGGCATCAGCTGGCGCGAAGCGAACCTGCTCATGGAGATGGTCAGCGACACGGGTCGCGTGACGAGCCTCGAGGTCACGGAGCTCAATCCGATCCTCGACGTCAAGAACCAGTCGGGCGAGGTGGCCGTCGACCTGATCCTCAGCGCGTTCGGCAAGAGCATCCTGTAGCGGCCCAGGCACCGGCCAACCGGCGGGAAAGACTGATCAGGGCTGCGCCTGCGGCGCAGGCCTGCCTGTCCGCCGGTTGTGTCCGGGCCAGCGGTGCTCATTCGACATTCCCCTCAACCGGCCAACCGGCGGGAAAGACTGATCAGGGCTGCGCCTGCGGCTCAGGCCTGCCTGTCCGCCGGTTGTGTCCGGGCCAGCGGTACTCATTCGCCATTCCCCTCAACCGGCCAACCGGCGGGAAAAGACTGATCAGGGCTGCGCCTGCGGCGCAGTCCTGATCACCAGTCGAAACCGAACGAGATTTCGACGAAGGCACCCTGATCGAGCTGGCCCTCGGCGGGATCGAAACCGGCAGCTCCCGTCGTCAGCTCGTAGTAGCCTCCGAGCACGATGCCGCCGCGTGCCATGAACGAGAAGTTGTCGCTCATGCGGCTCATGAGTCCCACGTACGCGTACCACTCCTGGACGCGAAGATCCGACCGCACGTCGGGGCTCCCACCCGCAACGGCAAGCGATGGGCGCACGTGGTACTCGGCACCTTGGATCTCGGTGCCGAACAAGAGGCCGAGGCCCGGTGAAGGCCACCACGACATCTCGAACGAATCGGGTGCGAGCAGATCGATGCGGAAGCCATCCGTGACTTCCCAGCTGACGCCGAGGTAGGGCAGCCACGCGGCCTCCTCGTAGATCTGGTTGTAGCGCGCACCGATCTTCAGGTAGAGCTCGGGGAGCGCGCGGTAGGTGAACATGGCGAAGGACGGGTAATCCATGTCCTCGGTGTGCAGCGTCCCGTCGAGGTCGGACCAGATGCCCGGCTCCGACTCCACCTCGAACAGCCAGTTGTCGTCGAGGAAGACGCCGAAGCCGACTCGCAGCCCCGTGCCGGCCAGGCTTTCGTCATCCATGCCGCCGGTGTTGGGCCCCGGGCCTTGGCCAATCCGCGAGAAGTTGTAGGTGCGGCCTCTGTAGTAGCCGCCCAACGTGATGTAGCCATCGGGCGCCACGAGGATGTGCCCGTCGAGATCGAAGTCGTAGCCGAGCCAGTCGAAGCTGCCGTCCTCGTGGCGAATGCGCTGGTTGGGCCACGCGCTGACGCCCAATTCGAGCGCTGGGTCGAAGCGTTCGCGGCGGCGCATGAAGTCGCCGTGCGCGTCGCCGAACATCTTGGCCAGCGTGTATGGATCTTGGTCCTGGCCCTGCGGGGCCTGGACGCCCGCGCCCCAGATGGGGCTTGGCGACGAAAGGCCTGAGCCGGGCGCCGGTTGGAGGCCGAGGCCCAGCGTGCTCGGACCAGGTGCGGGGCCTGGTTGATTGGTGGATGCCTGCGCCGCGACTGTTGCGGCGAGGCACGCGGCGGCGAGAACGACACGTGCGTGGTGGTAGCGCATACTCCCTGACTGACCGTTGGTTTGACCGGCCCAAATCCTCACCGCGGCCCGGTCGGATTCAAGCGCAAAGGTCAGCGTTGGAAGATAGGCAGATACTGTTTGGGCATCTGCAGCAGGATGCAGGCCATCGCCGTGGCCAACTCGTCCCCGGGCCCGACGCGGTTTCGCCACCGGCCATCGGTCATCTGGGACTCGAGCAGATCCTTCGAGAGCCGCTCGAAGAACTTCCGGCAGAGTGGCCCACCGTGCTGGTAGAAGGCCTGCGCCGCGTAGTAGTTGCCATACCAGAAGTAGAAGTGGGTGCCGTAGTAGTCGGCGATGTTCCCGTACTCGCGGCCGAGGAACTCGAGCACCGGATCGGTGAGGTTGTCGTCGTGCACCCCGGCGCTCGACAGGGCAGTCAGCGCGGCCGCGTTGATCGCGTACTCGTTGCACTTGTCGTACGCGCCGCGGTCGTAGATCTTGTAGTAGAACAGCCCGTGGTTGCGCCCGCCCTCGACGCGGCTCTTGCGCACGTAGGCCATGGCCCGATCGATGGTCTCGTTGGGCACGCGGATGCCGATGTTGCGCGCCGCGCGCAGCGCCTGCACCTGGCAGACCGTCACGGACAAGTCGGTCTCGCGGTCGAACGGGTTGTAGCGCCAGCCGCCGTGGGCGTTCTGCGTGTCGACGATCAGGTTGACCGCGCGCTCGAGCGTGGTCTTCGCCGCGTCGGTCGCCGCCATGCCGTAGATCTCGGCCATGAACAGCGTGCCGAACGCGTGGCTGTACATGCGCGTGCCGGCATCGGTGAGAAGTCCGTTCTCGAGTGCGCAGGAGATCACGTAGTCGTGAGCGCGCTTGATGGCGCTGGCATACGGGCCGCGGTCCGGCAGGTGGCCACCTGCGAGGAAAGCCATGCCGCAGAGCGCGGTGACACCTAGATGGCCGTGGCCACTCTGCCGCTGCTGGTACACGGACATGGCCTGCGCGAGCTCTTCGTAGTCGTGCTGCTGCTTGTGACCGACGATCCCCGTCCAGCAGCCTTGCGCGAGCTGCTGGGCCGCGAGCCAACGCAGACCGCGTTCGGCCGCCGCTGCGCAGGTTGCGGCCTGCTCGGGCGCGAACCAGGCTTCCTCGCGCGGGACCCGCTCCAACGACGCAGGCGCCGTGGCCGGTTGCTGCGGCAGCAACGTGAGGAGGGTGTAGAGCAGCATGCGACGACAGCAGAGTCGCGGTGCATTGTGGCGATCCTGGCCACCTGCGCCAGGGCCGGGCAGTCAGGCGAGGTGGAAGACCAGGGTTTCGGCCGTGTCGTCGCCGGCGCGGATCGCGATGCTGGGGGGACGGAGTGGACTTTGCCTTGCGCTGCAAAGGCCGCGTGCTTATTCGGGGCACTTCGTCGGGCGATAATCAAGCCCGGCACCATCACCGAACATGATCGCACTCTACCTGACGTCGGATCCCTTCTACTGGAGCATCCTCGGCATCGGCCTGTTGCTGAGCCTCGTCACGGCCGGGAAGGTGAAGAGCACCTTCGCCCATTACTCGCAGGTCCGTTCGCGATCCGGACTGTCCGGCGCCGATGTCGCGAGGGCGATCCTGCAGGCCAACAGCATCCACGACGTGAAAGTCGAACCGGTGCACGGCTCCTTGACCGACCACTACGACCCGTCGTCGAAGACCCTGCGGCTCAGCGAGCCCGTCTATGGCAGCGACAGCGTCGCGGCGCTCGGCGTGGCTGCGCACGAAGTCGGACACGCGATCCAGCATGCCACGCGCTACGCGCCGCTGCAGTTCCGTTCGGCGTGGGTGCCGGTCGCGGGCATCGGCTCGAACATCGGCTTCATCGTGATGCTGATCGGCATGGGTCTCGCTGCGGCAGGCGGCTCGATGACGATGGCATGGATCGGCGTCGCCTTGTTCGCGACGGCCACCGTGTTCACGCTGATCACCTTGCCCGTCGAGTTCGACGCGAGCCGCAGGGCTCTCGTGACTCTCGAACAGAGTGGTGTGCTCGTCGGCGAGGAGATCGACGGTGCCCGCTCGGTCCTCAACGCCGCGGCCATGACCTACGTCGCCGCCGCAGCGGTCTCGGTGATGCAGCTGCTGTATTGGGTCTTCCACATCCTCGGCTCGCAGCGCAGCAACGACTGACAGTCAGGGCAGGCGGACCCGCACCTCGGTCACTTCGCAGGCCCTGACCTCGACGGTGCTCTGGTGCAAGCGTTGCTCGCGCCGATCGAACCGCAGCTCGTAGGTGCCCGCCGGCACGTTCTGCGAATCCCGTGGTTCCTGCCAGCTGTTGACCCAGGTGAACCTTCCGGCGCTGCCCGTGATGCTCACAAGGCCGCCGGCATAGCTACCGTCGCCGTCGGTGCAGACGATCCGGATCCGGCCGCCGTGCGCGATGGGAACCTTCAGGTCACGGCCTGACATCGGCACCTCGACCTCGTACCTGGTCTCGAGCAGGAACGTGTCGCGGCGCTCGCCGCGTTCTGGTGCCCTGACGATCAGCTCGTAGCGGCCTTCTGGCACGTCGAGTCGGAACGGCCCCTCGCCGTCGTTGCGGAACCGGCTCAGTTGCAAGGGCAGGACCTTGGCGTCGCGCCGACTCCAAGTGAGCTCGACCTGGCGCACGCGTGAGGCCGCGTCGAATTCGAGTTGCACCGGTGCGCTCGGCAGCCGCGGCAGTTCGATCACGAAGGGCTTTGCCTCCGATGCGTCGGCGGGGATCTCGACCTCCCTTGCCACATCGCCGGGCCGCTCGACGAGGAACCGCTGGCTCGCGACCTTGCTGCGCAGGAAACGCACTTCGCCGTTCGCGTCGGTCTGGCGCTTGCGATCGTAGGGCGTCAGCCGGTCGGCGATCGAGTCGGTGACGACCCTGATCCCCGGCAAGGGCAGCCCGCCGCTCAGCACGCGAACCAGCGCGACCGCACCCTCGAGGCGGAACCCCAACTCGGCCGGTGGGGTGGCAGTCTGCATCTCCACCGACGGCTCCCGGCGCCGCTGCGCATCGAGCGGGTAGCAAGCGCCCGACTTCCCGGGCGTCGCGGGCAGCCGGAAGCGTCCGTTCGCGTCGGCCCTGGCGCGCGCGATCCGGCCCGTGGTGCCATCGGACCAGATCATGAGGTTGCCGAGTTGGCGGTCGAAGAGTGCGGGACCGTCCGCGGTGTCGTGGATCCAGATGACCTCGACTCCGGCGAGCGGTGCGCCGTCGCCGGTCGTCACGCTACCCGTCACGTAGGCTGGATCGACGAGCCGCAGCTCCGGCGCCTCGGTGACCTGGCCCCAGCGCGTCACGACCCGGACGCTGGATGGCAGCAGGTCGTCGCGGTGCACGTTGTCGTCCGTGATCGCACCATCTTCGGTGATCAGGCGATTGCCGCTCAGCGAGGCCTCGTGCATCGGCAGCGCGAGCAGCAATACGGCAGTGGCCATCGGCACCTGCAGCCGGTAAGTGCCGTTCGCATCCGTGTTCGTCGAGCAGCGCATGAAGACTTCGCCCCGGAATCGATCGGAAGCGGGCAAGAAGGCACCGACGCGCGCCGCTGGCACACCGGCGCCGTGCGGGTCGACGACCTTGCCGACCACGACGCTGGTTGGTTCGACGTTCACGGAGATCGGCTGCTCGCGCGTGCGCACCTCGGATCCGAATCGGGCGTCGACCGGCAGGTAGAACGGGTCGCGCGCCTCGAGCCGCAGGTCGAGCGTGCCCTGCCGCGACCACGCGGGCAGCACCATGTCGAACGTGCCATCAGCAGCAACCGCGATCTTCGCCTCGTGTTCGTGTTCTGCGTCCGCGACTCGACTCGTCGCGCGCAGCACGATCGGCGCGGTCCAGGAGACCTCCGGATGCAGGCCAACGAGCTGGCCTCCAAGTACCAGGCCTGGCGGCACTGGCACTTCCGTCCGGGTCTGCGGCGCCGTGGCCGCGTCCGCCGCATCGCGCCGCGAAGCTTCGGCCACCGTGACCGATGCAGCGGTCGTGGGCGCATCGGGAACCGCTTCGGTCGTCGCGGGGCCCAGCTGCGGCAACAGGAAGCAGATCGCTGCGATCACCCCGGCGACACCGAACAGTACCTTGAGCTTCATGATCGTTCCCACTGCGGCAGCCGAAGCGACGGTAGACGCGAGCCCGGCCGACGTCGTGCTCGCGGTTTCACGACCGCCGGCCGACTCGCGGCCACCAGCAACGAGAACGCGCGCGCTGGCTCGCCGCCGTCGCGCTCGAGCTCCGCGCGCAGCCTCTCGCGGGCGCGGCGCAGTTGCGCGCGCACGGCGTCCTGCGAGACCCGGGCCCGGCGCGCGAGCGTCGTCGTGTCCTCGCCTTCGAAGTAGTGGCGCAAGACGAGCTCGCGCCAGGCCTCGGGCAGGGCCAGCACGGCGACCACGAGTTGCCGGTGCAGCTCGGCGCGTGCGACGAGCTCGCTCGCATCGACGACGGCGGCATCGGCTGGCAGCGCTGCAAGCTGTTCGCGCCGCGTGCGCCGGCGTTTGCTTCGTGCCGACATCGCGAGCACGTTGTGCAGCGTGCGCGTCAGGAAACCGCGCGACCGTTCCGAATCGTCGGGCGGATGGCGCAAGACCGCTGCCAGCGTGTCCTGGGCCGCATCCTCGGCCGCATGCACGTCGGCGCAGAGCTGCAACGCAAGCGCCCGCACCCAGCCGGCGTGGGCGAGCAGTGGTTCAGGATCGCGGCGTGCAACGGTCATCCGGATGGAAGGATGCCGCGGACGGCCTCAGCGGTCGCGAGAGTCCAAGAAAGTCGGAAATGGACGCGGGGATTCCACGGTGTCGACCCGACCGGCCACGAGGTCCAGCACCGCTGCCAGGCTCACCACTGGTCGGCGAACCACAGCGCCTTCGCCGCCTCGACCTCGGGCTTGCTCGGGCGGCACTCGACGCCGACGGCGCCGCGGTAGCCCAGCTCGTACAGCTCGCGCAGCACGCGCGGGTAGTGGATCTCGCCGGTGCCCGGCTCCGTGCGACCCGGATGATCGGCGAGCTGCGCGTAGCCGAGCTGGTCGAAGCCTTCGCGCAGGTGGCCGCAGAGGTCGCCTTCGCTGATGTGGCAGTGGTAGAGGTCCCAGTTGATCTTCACCATCGGTGAGCCGACCGCACGGCAGATGCGCACCGCGGCTTCGCTGCCATAGAGGCAATGCCCCTTGTGGTCGACGCGGATGTTCATCGGCTCGAGGATCAGCATGACCTTCTCACGCTCGGCGATCGGAGCCGCGAGCTTGAGCCCGGCGATGATCTGCGCGTGCATCTCGGACTGCGTCTTGCCCTTCACGTCGTTGCCGCCGACGACGCACATCTTCGTGCAGTTCAGCTTCTTGGCCGTAGCACACGACGCTTCGATCTCGGCGACGAACTTCTCGTGATTGGCGGGGTCGTTGAGTCCCGGCGAGAAGCCCCACGCCGTGAACTGGGCGACCTCCATGCCGAGCTCCTTCGTCGTGGCAGCGATCGCGTCGAGGTCCTTGTTGCGCCAGGGCCAGAACTCGATGGCTGGGAAGCCGAGCGCATGCGCCGCCTTGATGCGGTCGAGGAAGGCCAGGCCACCCCACCACATCTCCACGTTCGCGGCAAAGCGCGTCTTCGGCGTGGCGGCGGGCTTCGCGGGCACCGCGGAGGACTTCGGGTCCTGGAAGACCGGTGCGGAGAGACAGAGCGCGGCGGCGGGGGCGGTTACGAGCAGGTGACGGCGAGTGGGGTCGCGCATGGCGCCGGTATACCCGATCGCGCACCCGCGCTCGCCCTGGGCCCGCCAACCCGCTAGCGTGCTCACGCTCCCCTGCAGCCATGCCGAAGACGCGTACCCGGACCGCTCCTACCGCCGAACCGAAGCCTGCCGCCACTGAGGTCGAGCCGCGTCCCTTCAGTCTCCTGGGACGCACCGCGCTCGTGACGGGCAGCAGCAGGGGTCTCGGCAAGGCGATCGCGCTCGCACTCGGGGCCGCCGGCGCGCGCGTCGCGATCAACTACGCGCATGGCCAGGAGACCGCCGAGGCGGCGTTCGCCGACTTCACGGCGCATGGCTACGAAGGCGTGCTCGTGCGCGGGGACGTCACCGACGCCGAGCAGGTGGCGCAGCTCTGCGCCAAGGTGCAGCAGGAACTCGGCCCGATCGACGCGGTCGTCGCCAACGCGACGCCGGCGCAACCGCAGAAGCCGATCGAGCAATACGACTGGACGTTCCACCAGCAGATGCTCGACTTCTTCGTCAAGTCGCCGTTCCTGCTCGCGCGCGCCGTGCTGCCGTCGATGAAGAAGCGGCGCTTCGGGCGCATCGTCAACATCGGCAGCGAAGTCTTCCGCCGCGGCGTGGCCAACTTCTCGCCCTACGTGGCCGCCAAGGGCGCCCAGACCGGTTGGACGCGCAGCATGGCGAGCGAGCTCGCGCCGTGGCAGATCACCGTCAACATCGTGTCGCCCGGTTGGATCCCGGTCGAACGGCACCGCAACGACCCGCAGGAACAGAAGGACGCCTACAAGGCGCTGATCCCGATGCAGCGTTGGGGCGTGCCCGCCGACGTCGGCGGCGTCGTGGCCTTCCTGGTCAGCGACGCGGCGTCGTTCGTCACGGGACAGGACATCGCCGTGAACGGCGGTCTGACGGTCGGCTGAGTACAAGAAAACACCCATGCAGAAACTTGCCCTCGTCGCGTTGTTGTTGCCGCTCGTCGCAGAGGCGCCGCTCCCGGCCCAGGAAGCCGCCGCGAAGAAGCGGCCGAAGGTCGCGTTCGTCACGAACTGCGTCGCGCAGTTCTGGACCGTCGCGAAGTTCGGCGTCGAAGCCGCCGAGCAGGAATTCGATGTCGAGGCCATCGTGCGAATGCCCGCGAACGGCACGGCCGAAGAGCAGAAGCGCATCCTCGAGGACCTGCTCGCGAAGGGCGTCGAGGGCATCGCGGTGAGTCCCAAGGACCCCGAGAACATGACGGCTCTGCTCGACAAGGTGGCCGCGCGCAGCGTGCTGCTCACGCACGACTCCGACGCGCCGAAGAGCAAGCGCCTGTGCTACATCGGCATGGACAACTACACCGCGGGCCGGCTCTGCGGCCAGCTCGTGCGGGAGGCCATTCCGAACGGCGGACCCGTCGTGATCTACATCGGCAACCTCGACCAGGACAACGCGCGCCGGCGCCGCCAGGGCGTCATCGACCAGCTGCTCGGACGTTCGCACGATCCGAGCCGCTTCGACAAGCAGGACGCGGCGCTCAAGGGCGACAAGTACGAGATCCGCGCCACGTTCACCGACCAGTTCGATCGCCAGAAGGCCAAGGCCGCGGCGCAGGACGCGCTCGTGCGCTGGCGCGACATCGCCTGCATGGTCGGGCTGTTCGAATACGAGGTGCCGCTCGTGCTCGAGGCCGTGCAGTCGGCGAACCGGCTCAGCGAGATCGAGATCGTCGGCTTCGACGAGGCCGAGGCGACGCTGCAAGGCATCCTCGACGGCCACATCCACGGCACCGTGGTGCAGAATCCGTTCGAGTACGGCCGCCGCTCGCTGCAACTGCTCGGCCAGCTGCTGCGCGAGCCCGACCCAGAGAAGCGCAAGGCCCTGCTGCCGAAGAACGGCGTGATCGACATCCCGGCGCGCCAGATCCGGAAGGACGACGTCGCGGAGTTCTGGGCGGATCTCAAGAAGAAGACCGGGAAGAAGTGAGCCGATGGCGGCTCCGTTGCTCGAGGCGCGCGGTGTCGACAAGGGCTTTCCCGGCGTGCAGGCGCTGGCGGCCGTCGACTTCGCGGTGCGGAGTGGCGAGGTCGTAGCGCTGATCGGCGAGAACGGCGCCGGCAAGAGCACGCTGATGCGCGTGCTCGCCGGCGTGCACCAGCCCGACGCGGGCGAGATCCGGCTCGACGGCGCGCCGGTTGCGCTGCGGAATCCGGCCGCGGCGCTCGCGGCAGGCATCGCGCTCATTCACCAGGAACTGAGCCTGTGCGACAACCTGACCGTGGCCGGGGCGCTGTTCCTCGGCGCGGAGCTGCGGCGCGGCCCGTTCCTGCGCGATCGTGCGATGGCCGTGTCGGCGCGGCAGAGCTTGCTGCGGCTCGGTCTCGACCTGGCACCCGAGACGCTCGTCAGTGCGCTGAGTCCCGGCCAGCAGCAGCTGCTCGAGATCGCGCGCGCGCTGCGCGCGAAGGCGAGGGTGCTGATCATGGACGAGCCGACGTCGAGCCTGACCAGGGTCGAGGCCGAGCGCCTGTTCGCGGTCGTCGCCGAATTGAAGGCGCAGGGCGTCGGCATCGTCTACGTGTCGCATCGGCTCGGCGAAGTGCTGGCCGTCGCCGACCGCGTGGTCGGGCTGCGCGACGGCAGGAACAGCGGCGAGATGCCGGTCCGTGAGGCCACGCACGAGCGATTGGTCGCGATGATGGTGGGGCGCACGCTGTCGAGCGAGCGGCGCACGCCACATCGGCCTGGCGACGTCGTACTGCGAGTCTGCGAGTTGCGCACGGCGGCCTTCCCGCGCGCCTCGGTCGACCTCGAGCTGCGGGCCGGCGAAGTCGTCGGTCTCTGCGGCCTGCTCGGTTCGGGGCGCAGCGAGCTGCTGCGCGCGTTGTTCGGCGCCGACCGCGCCGCAGGCGGCCACGTCGAAGTGCTCGGCGTTCGCCTGCAGCGCCACGGTCCGGCGACCGCGGCGGCGGCCGGGCTCGTGCTGTTGCCCGAGGATCGCAAGCTGCAGGGGCTGGTGCTCGGCTTCTCGGTCGCGCACAACCTGTCGCTGCCGACCTTGCACCGCCGCGGGCGTTTCGTCGACCGCGCCTACGAGCGCGATCTCTGCGCGCGTTCGGTCGCCGAGCTGTCGATCGCGACGTCGGGCGCCGAACAGGTCGCGGCGACGCTCTCGGGTGGCAACCAGCAGAAGGTCGTGCTCGGCAAGTGGCTCGCCGCCCAACCCAAGGTGCTGCTGCTCGACGAACCGACGCGCGGTGTCGACGTCGGCGCGCGTGCGGAGATCTACGCGCGGCTGCACGAACTAGCGGCGCGCGGCCTCGCGGTGTTGTTCGCGAGCTCGGATCTCGACGAGGTGCTCGCACTGGCGGACCGCGCGATCGTGCTGCACCAGGGTGCCGTCGCAGGCGTGCTGTCGCGCGACCAGCTCAGCGAAGAGAGGGTCATGATGCTCGCGACGAGCGTGGAGGTGCGGTGAAGAAGATCGTCGGCATCGCCGTGCTGCTGCTTGCGATCATGGTCGCAGCGACGTTCCTGACAAGGGACCCCGAGTGCAGTGTTTTCGACCTCGCAGGAGTCGTGCGCACGTCGACGTTCCTTTCGTCGATCAACCTCGAGAACCTGCTGCAACGGCTCGGCTTGTTCGGCGTGTTGAGCCTCGCCGCCGCGTTCGTGATCGTCACGGGCGGCATCGACCTGTCGATCGGGTCGGTGGTCTGCGTGGCCGGTTGCGTGCTGCCGTGGCTCTTGCGCGACCTCGGGCTGCCGCCGCTCTTGGCCATGATGCTCGTGCTGTCGCTTTCGGCCGCGATCGGGCTGTGGCACGGGTTGCTCGTCGTCGGGCTCGGCCTGCAGCCGTTCATCGTCACGCTGTGTGGTCTGTTGCTGTATCGCGGCGTCATGCGCAACTTCACGAACGACCAGACCGTGAGCTTCGAGGGCGTCGCCGACGGGCTGCGCTGGATCGCGACGGGCAAGCTGCCGATCACCGGCGACTTCGGCCTGCCGGTGCCCGTGCTCGTGCTCGCGGTCGTCGCGACCGGCACGTCGATCCTGTGGCAACGCACGGTGTGGGGGCGGCACCTGTTCGCGCTCGGTCGCAACGTAGAAGCGGCGCGCTTTGCGGGCATCGCGACCGGCAGGCTCACGGTACTTGCCTACGTGCTCTGCTCTCTGCTCGCGGGGCTCGGCGGCTGCCTGTTCGGCCTCGACGTGAACTCGGTGCAGGCTTCGAACTTCGGCAACTTCTACGAGCTGTATGCAATCGCGGGCGCGGTGCTCGGCGGCGTGGCCCTGCGGGGCGGTGAGGGCATCGTGCTCGGCGTCGTGCTCGGCACGGCGCTGATGCAGGTGCTGCAGAACACCATCAACCTCGTCGGCGACAGCAACCAACTCGAGTTCGCGGTGGTGGGAGGTGTGATCCTCGCGGGGGCGGCGGTCGACGAAGTGCTGCGGCGCTGGTGGAAGAGGCGGCGGTGATTCCGGGCCTCCCTGACACTTCTTGGCTGGAGCGAGGACGAGATCGGCAAGAGCTTCCAGGCCGGGTTCCAGAAAGCGCCGCAGCTCGTCGCGCGCGGCAAGGCCACCAAGGCAGCCCTGTTCCAGCAAGCGCCGATCGCGTTGCGCAAAGAGAAGCGGTCGGTAGAGGCGTGGGCCGGTTGGGTGTTCAGCGGTGTGCCCGAGAAGCGGTGGGTGGAATTGCCCCATCGCGCTAGCCGTCCCGGGCCCCGTACCGACGCCCCGACCCCCCTGGTGGGTTCGCCGGCCGTGGCTACACTGCGCAGCGCATGGAGCGCTCCCGGACCTCGGTCTGCCGGTTCGCACTGCTCGGCGGCGTCTGCCTGGCAGCCGGTCTGGGGCTGGGCCGTTGGTGGCCCGCGACGCCACGCGAGCCCGTGTGGACCGGGCCGCCGCCGACGCGCCAGGTGGTGGCCCAGGTGACGTCCTTTGCCGACGTCGTGCAGAAGATCGGACCCGGCGTCGTGACGGTGCGCGCGCGCCTACCTCAACCCGAGGCGAACGACAAGGTCGCCTCCAACCCGGTTCCGGCGGCCAAGGAAGCCCGCAATCCGTTGACGAGCCAGTCGGCGTTCGCGGCCGAGGCCGGGTTGCGCACCGGTTCGGGCTTCGTCGTGAATGCGCGCGGGCTGTGCGTCACGAGCCGTCACGTCATCGCGGGCGCCGTGTCGATCGAGGTGATCCTGCCCGCGAGCGTCTCCTGCCGCGCCGAGCTCGTCGGCGAAGACGGGGCCACCGACATCGCCCTGCTGCGGCTCGTCGACCCACCGGCCGGTCTGCACGCGCTCGATCTCGGCAGCAGCGAACAGCTGCGCGCCGGGGACTGGATCGTGGCCGTAGGCAACCCGTTCGGCTTCTCGCAGACCGTCACGGCCGGTGTGGTCAGCTTCGTCGGCCGGCACCTGCCGCACACCGACCTGCGCGTGACCAACGACTTCCTGCAGATCAGCGTGCCCGTCAATCCGGGCAGCTCGGGCTGTCCCGTCGTGAATCTGCACGGCGAGGTCGTCGGCGTCATGACCCAGGCGGCGACCAACGCGCAGGGCATCTCGTTCGCCGTGCCGAGCCGCACGCTGAAGTGGGCGCTCGAGGAGATGGAGCGACAACCGGACGGCCGCGTGCGGCGCGGTTACCTCGGCATCGAGTTCGCTTCGCACACGGGCGTCGACGCGAAGGGAACCGCATGCGAAGGCGCACTGATCGTCGCGGTGGTCGAGGGTGAACCTGCGCATCGCGCCGGCTTGCGGCGCGGCGACGTCGTGTTGCGCGTCGATGGCCAGAAGATCGTCGACGCCAAGAACCTGCACGAGTGCATCGTGCGCGGCGACCCGGGGTCGCGCATCGCCGTCGAGTTGTTGCGCGACGGCCGTGTGCACGATCCGATCGTGGCAGTGCTCGGCGAGGTTGGCGCGCCGAAGACCGCCACGTCTGCGAACTGAACTGGGGCGAACTGAACCGATCGGAAACTGCGTGGACCGCGCCAACACCGAGACCCTTGCTTTCGTGCTGCCCGGGCTGGTGCACGAGTTCGGCAACGTGCTGCA
>DASRJH010000057.1:0-12215 GCA_035649575.1 Planctomycetota bacterium | reverse complement strand
CCGATGCGGCCATCAACCAGGGCAACAGCGGCGGCGCCCTGCTCGACATCACGGGCAAGCTGATCGGCATCAACAATGCGATGGCCATGGGCGCCGAGAACATCGGCTTTGCGATCCCGATGGACATCGTGCGCCAGGAATTCCAGAAGGAACTGATCCAGAGCGCCTCGTTCGTGACGGCCGACGATTCGCCGTGGCTCGGTCTCGAGGTCGCAGATCGCGACAACAAGGTCGTGATCTCGGAGGTGATGCCCGGCAGTCCCGCCGCGGCAGCCGGTGTGCGCGTCGGCGACGTGTTGGCGCGCATCGGCGAACGCGAGGTCCGTTCCTCGATCGACTACGTGCGGCACTGCATCAACGCACGAGTGCAGACGCCGCTGCAGATGCTGCTGCGCCGCGGCGGCCGCGAGCTCGAAGTCGCACCGCTGCCGATCACGCGCGAACAAGGCATCGTGCTGTCCGCGCTCGGAGCCACCCTCGACGAGATCGACGGCGAGAAGGACATGGCGCTCGTGCGCAAGGCCACGCTGGCCTTCTACCGCGACCGAGGCCTGAGCCGCGTGTGGCTGTTGCCGGCGGTCCTGCGCTTCACGAGCATCCTCCCCGATTCCCCGGCCGAAGCCGTCGGCATCAAGAAGGGCGACCTGCTGCTCGCGTTCTTGCAACAGAGTGCGTTCGGCGAACGCGAGCTGCCACTCACGTCGCACAGCGACCTCGCGCACCTGCTCGAGCAGTATCGCGGCAAGGCGCTGCGGATCTCCGTCCTGCGTGGTGACGAAGAGGTGCTCGAGGGCCCGATCGACGTGCGTGGCAACCGCGGCCGCTGATACACGCCCGCGCCACCGCGTCACCGCCATACCCACGTACAACGCGCGACCATCGAGAACTTCGTCGCGAGGTCGGGGTCCTCGGGCTCCGGCACCGCGGCAATGGAGTCGCCGATCGTCTCCCTGCGCAAGAGGCGTCGCAGGTCCGCCGGTTCGAACGCTTCGAGCACGAGCATCGCCTCGGCAGCGTGCGCTTCCCGGTGCTCGGCGAACGTGCGACCGCCCGCACAGCGCCAATGCGTCGGCAGCCCGGGCCGCGCGCGGCCGATCTGGTCGAGCAGCGCCTGCTGCACCGCGCGTACGCATGCGGCCAGCTCGGCATTCGGTCTACGGCGCAGGTGCGCCTGCAGCGCGGGCACGACGATGCCACCCGTGATCCAACCGCGTTCGAGATAACCGTCGCCGACCTCGCCCTCGCCGAACCGGAAGGTGCGCACCTGCGCGTCGTAACGCAGCGCGATCGCCGTCGCGAGGCGGTCGGCGGCGCGTGCGAGCCTCGGATCCGGGTCGATCGCGAGCAGGCCCTCGAGTTCGAGCAGCGGCCAGGCGTAGTCGCGCGCCAGTTCCTGCCGCCGTTCCCCCATCGGCGGGCAGGCCGCGAGTGCCTGGCCGATGTTGCGCGCGGCCGCGATATGACCATCGTCGGCGCGCAGCAGCCCAACCCACAGCAGGCCCTCGAGCCAGGCATGACCGGGCGCCGGCACGCCGGTGCGATGGTCGAGTCCGTGCGGAAACGGCAGGCCGCTGCGCGGATCGAGGTCGCGATCGCGCAGATGTTGCGCGGCGCGGCCCGCCATCGCGAACGCCTTCTCGTCGCGCAGTGCCAATGCCGCGCGCAGCAGCGCCAGCGTGGTATCGAATTCGAGGTTCGTGACGACCTTGCCGCTGCGCCCGAAATCCCCGGCCCCGCGCGCACCGGGCAGCTCGTGCAGCAGCGGCAGCAGACTCGCGAGGTGCTTCTGCACGACCGCCGCGCTGCGTCCCCCCGGCGGCAGCAGCGACACGCCCTCGAACAACCGCCGCGGCAGCGCACAGACGACGTCGGCGCGCGTCGTCGCGGCCCCCCTCCACACCGTGAGCGCTTCGCCCGCCGTGTAGACCTCACCGCCGATCTCGGTATCCGCCGAGAACTCGGTGCGCACGCATTCGTCCACGCTGCCATCGCACCAGCGCCAACGCACGCGCCGCTCGCGCCCGTGCGGCAGCAGCACCTCCTCTTCTTCGCGCACGAACGCCGGTCCGCGCCCGTCGGCCGACTCGGGCGCCCCTTCACCGACCACGCGCCTGCCGCCGGTCGCACCGGCGATCGCCAGTTCGACCCAGACCGGGTCGGCCAGAGCCCCACCGACGGGCAGCCGCCGCCACTGCAGCGCGCCGGGCCCTTCCAGCCGGAGTCCCTGCGCCAATGCAGCGGCCGGCAAGGGCACGCCAAACCGCACGGGCCCTCCATCGAGATGGACGCTCAGCAAGCCCTGGGTGAGCAGGCCCGGGGCGCACAACAGCGAGAGGAAAACCATGCCGCACTGTGTCGCGCGGGCCGCATCGGTTGCACGGATTCTGGATTCCTGACTGAGTGCTCTCAGTTCTCGGACCATTCACTCGAGAACCACGTACCGCCGTGCTGCAGCCACTCGCGGAAGCTGTCGTGGTAGGGAGCCGTGAGTTCGGCGAACAGCTCGGTCCGGTCCATCCACCGTATGGCCAGCACTTCGTGCCCGGCCCTCGGCTCGCCGCTGTCGACTTCGACGGCGAAGAAGAACGAACGCCACGCGTGGAGCCGTTGCCCCTGCTGCCGGCGTTGACCTTCCTGCACGAAGAGCAGATGCGGCTCGCCGCGCAGCGAGAGGCCCGTCTCCTCGAGCAATTCCCGTCTCAGGGTCTCGTGCAGCAGCTCAGCTGCCTCCACGCGTCCACCGGGCAGGTCCCAGGTGCGCACCGTGCGCGCGCCGATCGTGCGGTCGTTGCCCACCATCAGGAAGCGGTCCGCGCGTGTCACCACTGCGAAGGCGCCCAGGAAGTCGGCGCAGAAGTCGTCCGTCATGCGGGCAATTCGAAGACGCGAGGCCTGCTCTCGCAACCACGCCTCGGCCTGTCAGCGCCCCTGCCAGTCGACCTGCCAGACGCCCTGCGTGAACGGAAGCGGCGGCTGCGAGTTGATCACGTTGATCACGCCGAGGTCGACGCGCAGCGGCTCGGTCGAGCCGAAACCCGTCAACACGAGCGACGGGTTGCTGGTCGGGGAGGTCGCGAGCAGCATGTCGAACCCCCCTTGGCGGAACACAGCGCCGCCGGTGAGCAGCACCTGCACGCCAGGGATTTCGGGCAGCGTGAGCAGACCATCGAGGACGATCGACCCGTGGCGCACCGACTGCACGAGCTCGAGCGACAGCGCCACTACGGGGAACCCTGCCGCCGCCACGGAGCCGAGCCACGTTCCGCTCAGGTCGACGATGGGAGGCAGCGCCTCGGTCCATGCCGCGGCCCACTGGCCCGAGTCCTGATGACAGACGTAGGTGCCGGTGAGCGTGCGGCCCGGTCCGAACACGGCAGCAAAGACGAGTTCGCCGTCGTCCCGCAGTTCGATCCGTCCCGGAAGCAGGGAGAGATCGTAGTCGTGCGGCTCCACGCACGGATTGTCGGTGGCGACCGAGACGACCGCCTTGTTGTCCCACTCCTGCAGCTGCAGGGTCAGCGTGCCGCTGAGGCTCGCTTGCTGGGATTGCCAGGACCCTTGCCAGACGCCCTCGAGGTCCGCCGGAATCTGCTCGCCCGTGCGCACGGACTTCACGTCGATGTCGCAGCCGCCGGCGCTGATCACGAGTACGAACCAGGTGACGAACGACAAGTTTCGCATGGACGGCAGGGCTAGCCCGAGCGCACCCCATGGTAACGGCTCTTCTCCGACAGTGCCCGGCAGTACGCATCCAGCAATTGCTCGGCCACGGCCCCCGGCGCGAACCTACCGACCATGGCAAGGCCGCTTTCCACGCAGGCCGCCGCTAGAGCGGGGTTTCCGTACAGACGCTGGAGGCCAGCGGCGAGACCCGCCGGACCGGCCGCAACCGGCACGAGCACGCCGCGGCCCTCGGCCAGCACGTCGTGTACTCCGGGCACGTCGTAGCCCGATACGGGAACCCGCGCCGCGAATGCCTCGACCGCGACCAGCGGACAGCCCTCCCGGATGCTCGACAGCACCAGCGCATCGTAGCCGGGGAGCAGACTCGCGATCGCCGGCTCGTGCCCGCAGAGCCGCACCCGCTCCGGGGCGAGCCGTGCCACGAGAGCGGCCAGCGCGGTGCGATCGGGCCCATCGCCGAACACATCGCCGCGGCAGTCGGGCAATGCTGCCACCATGCGCACGAAGTGCTCGATGCGTTTGATCGGAACGAGCCGCCCGACCGCGACCACGCTCCATTGGGACGCGGGTATCCCGAGACGCGCGCGCGCCTGCTCGCGACGGATCGGCTGCGGCACGGCCACTGCCGGAGGCACCACGAGGAACTTCTCGCGCGCAGCGACGCCCGCGGCCGCCAGTTCGTCCGCACAGCTGTGGCTCACCGCGATGAGCAGGTCGCTCTGTCGCGCGAGGGTGCGCTCGAGGTGTTGCAGCCACCTCGACAACAGTCCGCCGAAGTAGTCCTGCAGCACATGGCCGTGGAACGTGTGGGCCACGACCGGCACGCCGGCGCGGAAGGCCGCGCGCCGCCCCACCGCGCCGGCCTTGGTCGTGTGCGTGTGCACGACATCGGGCCGGTGGGCCCGCAGCAGCTGCAAGAGGTGCTGCCCGGCCCGCCGATCCGCGACGGGTGCGATGCCGCGTCCGAGGTGCGGCAGCTCCACCCATCCCTCGGCCGCAGGCCCGGCCTCGAGGCAGGCCTGCCAGGACAACGGCGGCACGCCCTCGTCCGCCGGCGACAGCAGCGCTTCGCCCGCATCGACGCGGCCGGTCACGAGCAGCGTACGCACGCCGAGCTGCCTCTGGGCATGCCAGAGCGCGATCGCCTGGCGCGTCGGACCGCCCAGATTCGGCCGCGTCAACAACCGCATCAGACGCACGGACGCCTCGTCAGTCCGGATTGGCCTGCCAGCCCTGCAACCATGGCAAGGCCATCATGCGGCTCTTCAGGCCACGCTGTCGAGTCGCGTCGAGAGATAGATGTGCCAGCCGAGCAACACCGTGTAGCCGATCAGCACGGCCCAGAGACCCAGCTGCGCGGGACGGAAGTTCTTCGTCAGCACGAGGAACGTGCACGCGAGACCGATGCCGGCCGTCTTCAGCAACACGAACGGCCACGGGTGTGCGCCGAAGTCGAGCACCACTTGCACGAATGGATTCAACTCCTGCCCGCCGTGCGACAGGAACAGCAGCGTGAAGCCCGCATCGAGCAGATTGAGCACCACGATCGCGACGACCATGTACATGATCGGGCGACTGTGGATGTCGACGAACGAGCCCTCGCGTTGTTGCACGCGGCGCACTTCACGCCGGCGCCCGCCGAAGAAGACGTAGCGGCTCAACATCGGCGTCGGTTTGCGCCGCCGGTCGGGCACACCACGCCCTTCCCATGGATCCGGTTCGACTGCAACGGCCGGACCTGTCTCAGGCCATGATGAGTCGGGCATGCTGGGGCAGCTTACCCCGGTTGCGGTCCCGATGCGTGGTCCCTGCTGCGCGCGGGACCGCATGACGGCGGTGTCATGGCGCCCTCGGCCGCGACATTTCTTTGCGCTTCTGTACTGCAGGCCGTGTCGATGTGCGCGGCACAATCGCGCGCGTGGCCCAGCGATCTCACGTGAACTTCGTCTTGCCCGGCAAGGCGACCTCGCTCTTCGGTGGCAGCTCGTCCCACCGCAGCAGCTCCGGCATCAGCACTTCCTTGCTGTTCCAGGCTTCGTCCCAGGTGATGCGTTTGCCGGTGTAGGCAGCCATGCGACCCAGCAGCGCCATCATCGTGCTCTTGCACATGTAGTCGCCGTTGTTGATCGGCTTGCCGGAACGGATCGCGGCGAACATCGCGTCGTGTTCGTTCTGGTACATGGACCGCTCCTTGTCCGTGAAGCGCCACTCGTTCTTGCCCGTGATCGTGTGCTGGAACACGTTCGCCTTGCCCTCGGTGCCGATCACGTATTCGTTGGAGTTGTTCCAGCAGTCGTTCTGCTGCCGGCAGTAGCTGTAGCCGCGCGTGCCGTCCTCCCACTCGTAGATCGTCGCGAAGTGGTCGTAGATGGTGCCGAACTCCGGGGCCGTGCGCACCTGGCGGCCGCCCAATGACACGGCAGCGTTCGGGTAGACGTCGCGCTTGATCCACGCGAGCATGTCGAGCGTGTGGATGTGCTGTTCCGCGATCATGTCGCCCGAGAGCCACGGGTAGTAGAGCCAGTTGCGCAGCTGCCACTCGAGCTCGCTCCACTGCGGCTCCCGCTTGAAGCTCCAGAGCTCGTGCGTGATGTAGTTGCCCTGCATCGCGAGGATCTCGCCGACGCCGCCCTCCTGGAGCCGCTGCACGATCGCGCGGCGGCCGTCGTGGTAGCGGTAGCAGAGGCCGCTCACGATCGTGAGGCCCTTCTGCTTCGCGAGCTCGCACGCGGCGTGCACGCGACGCACTCCCGGCGCATCCGTCGCGACCGGCTTCTCGCAGAACACGTGCACTCCCTTCGCGACGGCGCGCTCCATCTGCATCGGCCGGAACCCGGGCGGAGTCGCGAGCAGCACGACGTCGACGCCGGACGCGAGCACCTGGTCGATCGCGTCGAGCCCGACGAAGCGACGCTCCGGCGGCACGTCGATCTGCGCCTGTCGCTTGCTCTCGGCCATCGCCTCGGTGATGTCCGTGAGACCCTTCTCGAGCCGGTCGGCAAACGCGTCGCCGGCGGCATGCAGCACGTTCTCGGGATGCGCCATCAGCGCTTCGTGCGCAGCACCCGACCCGCGGCCGCCGAGACCGACGATGCCGATCTTGAGTCTGCCCGACCCTTGGTGCACGGGCGTCGCCGCGCGCAGGGCGCCGAGCGAACCTGCTGCCGCGGCGGCGGCGAGCGACGACGACGCGGTCTGCAGGAACGAACGACGCGTGGGCTTCGCAGTAGACATGATGGGCGTCCTGGGCAGGCAACCTCCGGGCGAGGAAGCCTAACCGGCCTGCCAACGTCGACAAGGACGCAGCGTGCGCTCGCGAGCTAGAGCAGGCATGCAAGCAGCCAGACGAGCAACAGCGGTGCTATGACATACGCAACCGCGACGACCACGACCCAACCGAGAAACGCGAGCCCGTCGCGCGCCGTCGCCGGACCCATCTCGAGGTCGAGGCCGAGTTCGCGCCGGGCTCCGTCCACGGTGCGCGCGAGCATGCGCTGCGTATCCTCGCCGTAGAAGTTCGTGCAGCGACGGCCGCGCACGAACGCCGCGAACGTGCGGCGCGGCGCGATCGCGAGGCCGAACAGGAAGCCGCCGAAGTTGAAGAACCAGGCGGCCCACAGGTGCTTGCAGCCCGACGCGATCTCGAACCCACCGATCTCCGCCTCCCCGCGCCAGTCGGTTCGATACCCCGTGAGCAGGTGATGCACGTCGTGCGTCACGAGCACCGCGCGCCGCGCTTCGAAGTTCGGAAACACGACCGGAATGCCGAGGAAGCGCACCCAGATCCATCGCTGCGAGACCCCGCTGTCGAGCGGGAGGCCGCTCCCGGCGAGATGTTCCCGGAGTGCCGCGCCGAGGTTGCGTGCGTCCACCGTCATCGTCGAGGACAACGCTGCGCATGGGCCGGGATTGCACCCGTCCTGGGCGGTCGGCGCGCGGCGTTGCAGCCCCCCTTCTTTGCCCTCTGGCCAAGGGCGGCTTTGCGTGGCCAGACAAAGCCCGTATCCTCCCCGTCCCTCCCGCCGCTCCCGCCGTTCCGTTCCCTCCGGAACCCGGGCGCAACGTGGCAAGGCCCACCCCTCGGCACCCCACGGACTCCAAAGACATCCGATGCGTCCACTCTTCCTCCTGTGCCTCTGCGCCGCCTGCACGTCCCTCTCCACCGACGAGGAGAGCATGCTGAAGAGCCATCAGCGCAACGCCAGTCACTACTACGAAGGTGGCCTCCTGAACCAGGCCATGGGCCAGATCGAGCGAGGCCTCGAGCTCGATCCCGACGACTACAAGTTGAACTCGTTGAAAGGCGCCGTGCTGCTCAAGACGAGCGCAGACTCGCAGGGCACGGACCACAAGCAGCTCGACCAGGCGTGCGAGCTGCTGGCGCGCATCTACGAGTTCCGGAGTCCGGACCGCCACGAGCCGCACCTTTTGTTCAACTATGCCCTGGCACTGCAGAAGCAGGGCCGCCGCCACCTCGGCGAAGCCGTGCGTCTCGAGGGGCAGGCCTCACGCGCGTCCGAACCCAATCCGCTGCTCGAGACCGCCAAGGCCGAGCGCCAGCTCGCGACCGAGAACCTCGGGAAGGCGCGCGAGCTGCTGTCCATGCTGATCGAACGCGGTGAATTGCTGCGCTACGCGAACAACCACCTGCTGCAGATCGCCCAGGACCTCGGCGACAACGCAGCGTTCCAGAAGGCCGGTAACGCCTACCTGGAACAGGTGGCCAAGGACCAGCAAGCCGAGCGCACGAGGGTCGAGACCACGAAGGCCGCGGCCCACGAGGTCGAGCGGTTCAAGGCACTGCGTGCCTTGCTAGCGGAAGAAGTCGACGTGCGTACGCTGCTCGCGGAGCACTACCACCTGCAGGCAGCGAAGACCTCGGGCGAGGAGGCGAAGAAGTTGCGCGAGCAAGAGCTCGTGAACCTGAACAAGATCCTCGAGCTGAGCCCGCAGCGCAGCGCCGACTACTACAACCGCGGGTGTGTGCTGCTGGAGTTGAACCAGCACCTCGACGGCGATGAGGCCGCCAAGGCGATCGAAGCCGCCAAGGCCGACTTCCGGCGATTCCTCGCGACGACGACGCTGCCGGCGTCCAACGAGAAGAAGACGCACGCCTTGAGGGCGCTCGGTCTGTGACCGCGCCGAACACCCCCGACCAAAGGACCCCGGCGCGACTGCGCCTGCGCACCCAGCGCCACTTCCGCGTCGTCTACCAGCGCGGCCGGCGCGCTTCGGGCCAGTGGATGACCGTCGTGGCGCTGTTGCGGCCGCGCCACGCGCGGGCCTCGACGAACCCCGGCGCGAACCCGGCCGGTCCCCGCCTCGGTGTGTCCGTGAGCAAGGAGCACGGTGGCGCCGTGCGCCGCAACAAGCTGAAGCGGCTCTTGCGCGAGACGTTCCGGCTCGAACGGCAGCAGTTCCCCGCGGTACTCGACGTCGTGCTGATCCCGCGCGTGCGCGCCGACAAGTTCCCGCTCGCCGAGCTGCGGCGCGAGCTCGTGCAGCTCGTGCAGCGCGTGCTGCAGAACCCGGGCGACGGCCGGCGCCGCCGCGAGGAGGAGCGCCGATGAAGTGGCTGCTGATGTTCCCGATCTGGCTCTACCAGAAGCTGGTCGGGCCCTGGAAGCCGGCCACCTGCCGCTTCCGGCCGACCTGCTCGTGCTACGCGATGGAGGCGCTGCAGCGACACGGCGCGCTGCGCGGCACGTGGCTCAGCGTGCGGCGGCTGCTGCGCTGCCATCCGTTCTGCGAAGCTGGGTTCGACCCGGTGCCCCTGCAGAAGCGGTGATCCTGGCTCGACGGATACAGACGCTGCACGGCGTGAGCCCTGCGTCGTTCCGTCGCCGACGGGCGAATCCGGGCGGGAGCGGGATCCCCCCGCCCCGCGCCGCCCATGGCTACTTGCTGCCGTCCGGCTTCATCTCCGCGAGCAGCGCGTCGATGGCTTTGTCCATCTCCTCGCCGCGGACGTTCTTGTAGCGGATGACGCCCTTGGGGTCGATCACGTAGATGGTCGGCCAACCGCGCACGTTCCACTTGGTCGAGATCGGCCCTTGGGTCCCCTTGGGACCGTTCCAGAACGAGCGCCACGAGATGTTGTGCTCCTTCACCCCGGCGAAGTAGGTGTCCTTGTCCTTGTCACTGTTGACGCCGATCAGGTTGAAGGGCTGGTCCTTCAGACGTTCCACGAGCGACCGCTCGTGCGGGAACATGGCCCGGCAAGGGCCTCACCAGAATCCCCAGTAGTCGAGCACGACAACCTTGCCGCGGTAGTCGCTGAGCTTGAAGGCCACGCCGTCGACGTCTTCGCCGACGATATCCGGCACTGCCATGCCGATCTGCAGGTGCTCGGCTTCGAACAGCATCGGCACGACGCGGTCTGCGAGGGCGTTGCCGGCCGCGAGCGGTTCAGCGGCCTTGAGCAGCCGTGCGGCCTTCTCAGCGGCAGCGGCCTTGTCCGCATCGCTGGCGTCCTTCTTGTTTGTGACGCCCAGGAGCATCTGTGCCTGCGAGAACATCGCCCACGCCTTCGGCAGCGCGTGGGGGCTCGTGGCGATCACGCGATCGAGCAGCTTGTTGGTTGCATCGGGACCGAGGCCGCGCGACAGCCCCCCCGCGTTCTCGAGCAGCTGAGCAAGCGCCGCATCCTTCAGGTGGTTCTTCTCGATCCGCTCGGCAACACCGTTGGCCGTGTCCGCGTCCCCGAAGTTCTTCGCAGCGTAGGCCAGGACCTGCAAGCTGACGTCGCCTTTGTGTTGGTCGGCCAGCGCGATTGCGCGGGCGCCGAGTGGCTTGGAGTCGGCCGCGACCGACGCGCGCAGTTCGGTGATTTTCTTGTTGTCCTTGGCGGCAACGGCAGCCTTGTACTCTTCGGTAGCCACGAGTTCCTTCAGGGCTGCCTGGCTGGCCTTCTGTGCCGCTGTCCAGTCCGCCACCAGCTTCTCGTATTCGGCGAGCTTCGGTGCCGATGCATCCACCGCTTGTGCGGGGAGCATCACGGACACCAGCAGCCCGGCGAGCACGGATCTTGTCATGGTCATGCTGATCCTCTCTTTGCCGGAACGCGCCGGTGCGCTGCCGGCCTCGGGCCGACGCGCGCGACGATACTGGGAGCCGCGACCCGAGGTGTCCCAGTTATGTAGAAGCCCGGCCCGCCAGCAGGCCGAGCAGGGCCGCCAGACTCAGCACGTCGAGGCGGTTGTGTTCGAGCACACGATCCACAGGCCCCGTGCGATCGCGGATCCAGTCGAGGAAGGCCGCCGGCGCTTCGCTGCCGGGCAGATCGTCGTGGCGGTCCAGGCCGAGCAGGCGCTGTTCCACGGTGCGCAGCCGCGTATCGGGCAGCTCCTTGCCATGGGCGCGTTTCACGAGGTGATAGAGGTCGAGATGCCGCGGCGTCAGCACGAGCGTCTGGATCTTGTGCACGCAGAGCCGCGCCGCGATGCGGTGGCGATCGAAGCTCTTGCCGACGAACGTGACCGGCACCGGGAACTCCGCAAGACGCGCGGCGACGTGCTGCAGCATCGCGAGCTCCTCGCCGAAGTCGCGCAGGAACAGCTGTTCGACGACCAGTTCTTTGCCGCGGAAGAACGCGAGCCCATACGCGAACACGACCGTGCCCGCGCCTCCGGCGAGACCCGTCGTCTCGGTGTCGAGGAACAGACACTCGCTGGCATCGAGCGTCGCGAACGCCGGGTCCTTCGCGAGCGCCGCGAGCCGTTCGCCGTCGAGTACCTTCGCGCGTCCGAGCGGTATGTTGCCGTGTACGAAGTCCAGCGCATGACGCAGCTCGCGACGCCACATCGGACCGTGCCGCGTGGGCGTGACTTCGCCGGGCGGCAGCTCGACCACGGCCCGCGGCGGCGCCGCGAACTGGCCGAGCCGGCGCTGCAGCCGATCGCGCAGGTTGGGGGCACGCAGCTCGCCGTCGCGCGCCGGTGTTCCGGCGTCCGCGCGCGCGGCACCGACGCGGAACGCGCGCCGCAGCTTGTCGCGATTCGGCGCTACCATCGACGCTCCTCGCCCAGCATGCCCTGCAGGATCGACACCGCGACCCCCTTGCTGCGCGCGCCGAGGCTCGACGACGGACCGATGCACGACGGACACCCGCTGCGGCACGCACACTTCTGCACGAGCGCCAGCGCGGCGCGCAGGATCTCGCGATGCACGTCGAAGATGCGCTCGGCGAGGCCGACGCCGTTCGGCACGCGGTCGTAGAGGATCAGCGCCGGCGCTTTCCAGTGGGGCTGCAACGCTTCGGCGAGCACCCTCACGTCGCCGGGATCGACGCGCAGGAACAGCGGCACGAGCCCCTGCAGCAGCTCGCCGACGCCCTGCAGACAGCTGCCCTCGCCGCCCTTCTGCAGGCCGAGTCGCAGCACGAGCTCCGGCGCGAGCACGAGCGCGCACGCCTCGGTCTCGAACTCCTCGGGCGGCAGGTTGATCTCGCCGATGCCGACGTTCTCGCGCGTGTAGTATTTGATCTTCTTGTACGCCTTCGCGAGCGTGCTCACGTGCACCTCGCCGCGGTG
>DASRJH010000056.1:0-6431 GCA_035649575.1 Planctomycetota bacterium | reverse complement strand
GGGCCCGAGCCGCCGACGAACAGCAGTTCGTTGTTGGCAGCCGCGGCCGTGCCGCCCGCGATGATCGGGAGCGGCGACTGGTTCAGCGCGGGCGCGAAGGTGCCGGGCGCCTGGGGCGTGAGCCGCACGAGGTTCGAAACGCGATACGGTCCGTTGCCGGCGATCGCCTGCAGCGACCACACGAAGCCCGCGAAGAACGGGTCGTTCGGGATCACGACCGAGGCCGTCGCGGCTCCCCCGTTGTCCGTGACGCCGAGGAAGCTCGGCGCGTTGAACGAGAACCAGGCGAACTGGTCCGTGATGTCGAGCGTGACGCCGAGCGCGGGGATCGGCGTCGACTGCTCGATCAGATCGAGCAGCACGATGTAGGCCTCGTTGGGCTGGCCCAGCAGCGGGAACGACACCACGTTCCCGAGACCACCTCCGACCCTGTCGAGGCTCAGGTTCTGGGCCGTGGCCGGGGTGGCAATCACCGCGGCCAGAGCCGCCGCGATCAGGCAGGGTGGGAAGGAACGAAACGCTCGGCTGCCAGCGGGGATCATGGCCGCGAGTTCGCCCGCGGTGCGCCGTCAGGGACAACTACTTGGGCCTGGCCGACCTGCGAGCCCCCGTTCCCACCGGCCCGTGGCTACCGCGCCTTCCACTTGGCGAGCAGTTCCTGTTCGCGCTCGGCCGTCATGCCCGCGCGCCACGGTGCCGCCCCGCGGCCTTGCTTGATCCACGCCGCGGTGTCGCGGATCGTCTCCGCGATCGGGCGGAACCGCGCGCCGGCCGCGATCGCCTTCGCGTTGTTCGCGCGGCCGTTCTTCGCCTTCGGCGTCCAGCACCCCATCTCCATCCACGACGTCACGCCGTTCTTCTCGAGGAACGCGTCGTCGACCCACGTGAACGTGCAGGTGTGGTTCAACGTGCCCTTGCCCGTGTGCAGGAACTCCTCGACCGAGATGCGGCCGTCGAACCCGACCGCGTTGAACGGCCCCATGATCCCCGCTTCGATCAGGTGCACGATCCACTCGCCGAGGTCGCGCACGTCGATGAACTGCAGTTCGTTGTCGGGATCGCCGGGCGCGAGGCACTCGCCGCCGCGCACGAACCGCGCCGGCCAGTAGCTGAAGCGATCGCTGCGGTCGCCGGGTCCGACGATGTAGCCCGGTCGCACCAGCGTCGCGGCACCCGGGAACGCGGCCGCAGCGGCGTCCTCGCAGTAGCGCTTCAGCGCGCCGTAGTTCTCGAAGTTGGCCCCGAGCTCGGTCGTGTACTTGTCGTCGCACTCGCAGAGCGGGCTCCATTCGTCGACGGGCGTCGCATCGACCTCGAGCGTCTTGTAGACGGACAGCGAGCTGATGAAGACGTATTGGACGACGTTGCCCCTGAGCACCTTGCAGACGTCCTCGACCTCGCCCGTGAAGTAGGCGCTCGTGTCGACGACGGCGTCCCACTTGCGACCCGCGAGCGCCGTCAGGTCCTGCGGCGGGTCGTTCGGCTTGTCGGCGCGCGGCCGGCGGCGCTGGCCCTTGAGTTTCTCGACCTCCGGGAACAGCTCGGGATTCGTCTTGCCGCGGTTCCACAGCGTCACTTCGTGGCCCGCGGCGAGGGCCGCCGTGACGACGGCCGGGCCGAGGAACGCGGTGCCGCCGAGCATGAGGATGCGCTTCTTCGCGAGCCGCGTGCGCGTGCGCAACCCTTCGCTGCTGTAGGCGAGCGCGGCAGCCGCCGCGGAGGAGCTGGCGAGGAACGAACGACGCGAGAGGTGGCGTGGCATGGCACCCTGTTACGCGGCGACTCCGGCGGCGGCGAGTACGGCGGGTTCTTTCCCGCGCAGCGGCCATCGCGGGCGTGGTTGTGAGCAGGCTTGCGAGGATGTGGGGTGCGGATACCCTGCGAAGGCGTGCCGACGGCAAATGGGCCGGTCGTCCGATACTTGTTGAACGGATCATGTCTCGGTTTCCTGAGCTGCGCCGCATCGAGCGCGCCATCGAGCAGAAGGACGATCGCGAACTGCGTTGGGCGCTTGCCTACTGCGAGTCTCGGTTGTCGATCAGCACGATGCGAGAGCATCAAGAGCACTGGCAGTCGCTGATCGCGAGAGTGCAGGCGGCACTGGACGTCGTCAGAGGCGGTGGGTAGACCGTCCAACAAGCCGCAGGAGGCCGCGAGCCGCGATCAACGCAACAAGCGAGGCAAGAGCCGTCGCAACGCGGTTCGCGCCGCAGCGGCAGAGACGTTGGGCGGATCCCTTGCAGCACTCCTTACAAGACCCTGGAGAATGAGATGGCAGTCAGCTCCGTTGACGCGAAGGGCACACCAGAGGTCCAGCTTCGATCCCTCATCGAGAAGTTCGATCCCAAGGACCAGAAGCTCATCCGCTCGGTCCGATCTGCTGTGCGCAAGCGATTGCCGAGCGCCAACGAGCTGGTGTACGACTACAACACCTTCTTCGTCATCGCGTATTCGTCGACGGAGCGACCTCCGGATGCGATCGTCGCAACCGCCGCGCGTCCTGACGGCGTGCGTTTGTACCTCATGCAGGGACCTCAATTGCCCGACCCAAAGAAGCTGCTGATGGGATCGGGCAAGCAAGCCCGCTTCATCCGGCTGGAGGCTGCCAGGCAGTTGGCGCATCCGGATGTTGAGGCGCTGATCGCCGCTGCGATTGACCATGCTGGTGTTCCGTTGCCATCCAAGGGCCGTGGATGCCTCGTCATCCGGACGTTTGGTGCGAAGAAGCGGCCTCGTCGGAAGCTGGCGAAGTGACTGCAGGCGTTGGTAGGGCATGGTGGTGGTCTGTTGGCGGTATGCTTGGCACGCGGCAAGGAGCTGCGAGCACGCATGGACGAGCGCATGAAGGTCCTGACCGTTGATGCGCGACGCGAAGGCAGCTCCCGCCGACCCTGAGCCCGCGGCCGACCTCGGCTTGCTGCTGGCGTCGCTGGTGCCGAGCGACCTCGGGTCGCTCGCGGCCCAGCAGCACGATGCGCGCGAGCGGTTGCGCGCCGCCAGCCGCTGACGCGGGAGGGCCCCTTGAATGGACCGTTCGGACCGCACGAGAGTACGGCGAGCCCTTTCCCGCGCGATCACCCAGCCCCGCCCCCTGGATCACCCGGTGCCGTGACATGACGGCTGCGTCGATGACACGCCGACCGTAGAATCCCCGCCCCGATGACCGCCCCGAAGTACCACCTGACCAGCTACGGCTGCCAGATGAACAAGCTCGACAGCGAGCTGGTCGAGAGCAAGCTGCGCCAGCGCGGGTACGAACCGGCGCGCAGCGAGGCCGACGCGTCGGTCGTGCTGCTGAATACGTGCTCGGTGCGGCAACACGCCGAGGACCGCGTCTGGTCGAAGCTCGGCACGTTGCGCGTCCGCAAGCGCAACGAACCGCAGCTCGTGGTCGGCGTGCTCGGCTGCATGGCCGAGGAGCACAAGCGGTATCTGCTCTCGCGCATGCCGCACGTCGACCTCGTCGTCGGGCCTTCGGCATTCGGCGACATTGACGAGACGGTCGAGAAAGCACTCGAGAAGAACCACCAGATCGCCGCGCAGCGCGAGCCTGCACGCCGAAAGCGCGAGGTGGCCGGCGCCGGTGTGCTCGCGGTCGGCCAGGGTAAGAGCGGCGATGCGATCTTCCGCGACGTGCGCGTGCGGCCGCACCGTTCGCAGGCGTTCGTCTCGGTGATGCGCGGCTGCAACATGCCGTGCACCTACTGCATCGTGCCGACGACGCGCGGCGACGAGGTCTCGCGCCCGATCGCCGACCTCGTCGAGGAGACCCAGCGCCTCTGCGACGACGGCGTCACCGAGGTCACGCTGCTGGGCCAGACCGTGAACGCCTACGGCCGCGATCTGACCGGCCAGAACGCGACGCTGGCCCGCCTGCTGCGCGCGCTGCACGAGATCCCGTCGCTGCGGCGGCTCGCGTTCATCACGTCGCATCCGAACTTCCTGAGCCCGGACCTCGTCGACGCGATGGCCGAGCTGCCGAAGGTCGCGCGTTACCTGCACCTGCCCGCGCAGTCCGGCAGCAACGCGGTGTTGAAGGCGATGCGCCGCGGCTACACCGTAGAACGGTATCTCGTGCGCTGGGAACAGCTGCTGGCGCGCGCTCCCGACATCGAGCTGCACAGCGACTTCATCGTCGGTTATCCCGGAGAGACGGCCGCGGACTTCGACGCGACGGTCGCGTTCGTACAGCGCATCGGGTTCGCGCAGAGCTACGTGTTCAAATACTCGCCGCGGCCTGGCACGGTGGCCGCCGAGCGGCCCGACGACGTGCCCGAGCCCGAGAAGGAGCGGCGCAACCAGGTGCTGCTCGAGGCCCAGGGAGCACTGACCCTCGCGCGGAACCAGGCCCTCGTCGGCCGCACCGTCGAGGTGCTCGTCGAGGGCGAGAGCAAGGTGGACGGGCGGCTGAGCGGCCGCACGGCCCACCATCGGCTCGTGCACTTCGCTTGCAACGACAGCGGTCTCGTGGGCCAGTACGTTCCCGTGCGCATCACGCAGGCCCTCGCCCATTCCGTCGTCGGGGAGCTGTTGCCTCTGACCGAGGCGCAGGAAGGTGCGATGCCGGAGGGTTCGATGTTTGGCGCCGAGGCCCACCGCCCGTGAGCCTCGAGGACTGGATGCGGGAGGCCCTGCAGCTCGCCGAACGCGGCCGCGGGGAAGTCGAACCGAACCCACGCGTCGGCTGCCTCGTGCTGCAGGACGGCGAGATCGTCGGCCGCGGCTGGCACGAGTGGTTCGGCGGGCGGCATGCCGAGGCCATGGCGCTGCAGGACGCCGCGCGGGCCGGCCGGCGGCCCGACACCGCGGTCGTGACGCTCGAGCCGTGCTCGACCGGGAAGGGCGTCGACGGCAAGAAGACCGAGCCGTGCGCCCAGGGTCTGCTCGCCGCGGGCGTGCGGCGCGTGATCATCGGCAACGTCGATCCCGACCCGCGCCACCGCCGGCATGGCATCCAGCTGCTCGAGAACGCCGGCGTCGAGGTGCTCGACGGCGTGCTCGCTTCGGCCTGCGACGCGATCAACGAACCGTTCCGAAAGTCGCTCGCGCTCGACCGGCCGTGGCTGCTCTGCAAGTGGGCCATGACCCTCGACGGCAAGACGGCCGCGCCGACCGGCGAAGCGCGCTGGATCTCGGGCATGGAGGCGCGGCGGCGCACGCACGAGCTGCGGTCGCGGTGTTGCGGCGTGATGGTGGGGTTCCGCACCGCGCAGATCGACGATCCCGAGCTCACGGTGCGCCACGTCGAGGGCAAGCAGCCCGTGCGCATCGTGGTCGATCCGCTCGGCGAGATCGACGACGACAGCAACCTCGTGCGCACGGCGCAGAAGGCGCCGACGTGGTTGCTCGCGAGCGAAGACGTCGATCCGCGCAGGAGCGGGCACCTGCAGGACCTCGGCGTCACGGTGATCCACGTCGCGACGGCCGAAGGGCCGCGCCGGCTGCATCTGGGCCGCGCGTTCGCCGAGCTGCGGCGGCGCGGGCTGCACCGCGTGCTCGTCGAGGGCGGCGGGGGCTTGGTTGCGCAGATGTTCGCGTGGAACTGCGTCGACCAGGTGCTCGCGTTCGTGGCACCCAAGATCATCGGCGGCCGGTTCGCGCCCACGCCCGTCGGTGGCGAGGGGCGCGGGTTCATGGCCGAGGCGTGGCGCCTGCACGACGTGAAGTTCGAGCAGTGCGGCGAGGACCTCGCGGTGTCCGGCTTCGTGTAGCAGAGGCTGCGCCGCGGATTTGCGTCGCACGAGCAAGACCAGTTGACATCCGTCGTCTCCGACTATAGACGTAGTCGGCATGCCGAAGCGCCGATCGAACGCCGGGCCCGACCCGAAGAGCGAGCTCTCGCGGCTCGAGATGGAAGTGATGGACGAGGTCTGGCGGCTCGGCGAATGCTCCTCGAACGACGTGATCGAGGCGTTCAGCAAGCGCCGTCCGCTCGCGCCGACGACGATACGCACCGTGCTCGGCAAGCTGCGGTCGAAGGGCTACGTCGAGCCGGTCCCGACGATCGAGCGCGGCATGCGCCTCAAGCCCGCCGTGGCGCGCGACTCGGTGGTGCGGCGCACGCTCGACCGGCTGCGCGAGGTGCTGTTCGGAGGCTCGCCGCGCCAGGCCATCGCCTACCTGCTCAAGTCGGAAGACATCAGTGAAGCCGAGCTCGACGAGCTCGAGCGGTTGATCGAGACCCGCCGCAACCGGAGAGAGAAATGAACCCGTTCCCGCGCATCCTCGACGTCGATTGGCCGAACCGACTCACCTGCGCCGCGCTCGACGTGGCCGTCGTCGCGATCGTGGTCTTCTGCATCTGCGCGCTGCTGCGCAAGCGCTCGGCGCGCGTGCGCGCGCTGCTGTGGCTGCTCGTGCCCGTGAAAGGGCTAGCGGCGTTGCTCACGGGCAGTGCGATCGTCCTGGGCTTGCCGTCGATCGACACTCAA
>DASRJH010000055.1:0-20579 GCA_035649575.1 Planctomycetota bacterium | reverse complement strand
GGATTGGCCGTGCGAGCTTAGAGCGCAGCTTCGCGGCGGCTCACTGAGCTGCCGCGAAAACATGCGCGCGGGCACCGAGCCGGGCCAACGCCTGTTCGACCTGCACCTGCGTCGTCGCGGCCGCGTCGAGCCGTACTTCGGCGACCTCGGCGTAGAGCGGGTGGCGGCGCGTGAGCAACTCGTCGACCTCGACGGCTGGCGCCGCCCCGGTCACCGAGGGTCGCACCTTCCCGTCGGCGAACAGACGCGCGCGCAGCAGGTCCGCGGGGCCGTCGAGCCAGACCGTCAGTGCGCGCGCGCGCAGCAGGGCCCGCGTCGGTTCGTGCTCGATGGCGCCACCGCCCGTGCTCACGATGCGGCCCGGAGCGATCGATGCGGCGACGAGCTGCGCTTCGTGGTCGCGGAACGCGGGCCAGCCGTGCCGCGCGACGAATGCGGCGATCGGGCCATGTCCTGCTTCGAACAGGCTGTCGGTGTCGATCCAGTCAAGACCCGTGCGTTTCGCGAGCGCGCTCGCGAACGTGCTCTTGCCCGAACCGCGCATGCCGACGACTGCGACGCACCGCGGCGATCGCTGTACGGCGTCGAGGTGCTGCCAGAACATCGGATAGCTCTTCGCCACGCAGTCCGGATCGCTCACGGTGATGCCGGGCACGAGCAACCCGAGCAGTGCCCACGCCATCGCGACGCGGTGGTCCCCTTGTGGATCGACGGCGGCCGGCGAAACGCGGCCTTGGCCGTGCACGACGAGGCCATCGGGCAGTTCCTGCACGGCGACCTTCGCGCGAGTCAGCTCGCGCGCCATCACGGCGATGCGGTCGCATTCCTTGTGGCGCAGGTTCGAAGCACCGGCGAGGCGTGTGGTTCCGGTGCGCAGCGCCGCGACGATCGCCAGGTTCAGGAACTGGTCGGGCATTGCCGAGACGTCGACGGAGCGTTCGCCATCGCCGCGCAGCGGCGCGAGCACGCGGGCCAGCTGTTCGTCGGGCTGGCCCGAGCCGCGACGCAGGTTCGTCGCGCGCACGAGCGAGCCCGACAGGAAGTGAAGGCACGTCCAGACACCCATCGCACTCCAGTCGCTGCCGACGCAGAGCTCGCCGACGCTCGAGCCCTTGCCGCGCCTCACCGAGGCGCCGTCGGAGCGCAGCGTGGCCTCGATGCCGAGCTGTTGCAGCACGGAGCAGGTCAACTGCGCGTATTCGATCGACGCTGGCCGCCCGACGAACTCGATGTCGAGGCCGGCCGGCAGGCCCGAGCCGGCGAGCAGCAGCGACGAGACGAACTGACTCGAAGCGGTCGCATCGAGCAACACGCGGTCGCCGGCGCTGCCGCCGCCGCGCACGCGCACGGGCGGACAGCCGTCGCTGTCGCTGATGTCGACGCCAAGCTGCCGCCACGCCAGGACGAGCGGGCGGACCGGGCGCCGCAACATCGCAGCGTCACCCGTGATCGTCCAGTGCCCCTGCGTGATCGCCGCGACCGAGACGAGGAAGCGCAGCGCCGCGCCGGCATTGCCACAGAAGATCTCCGCGGTGGCCGGCGGGTTCGCGGCGCGCGGCCCGACGCGCACGTTGCCACGCGCTTCGTCGGTGTAGCGTGCTTCGAAGCCGAGCGCTGCGAGGCCCGCCACGAGGTGGCGCACGTCGTCGCAAGGCGTGGCGCCGATCACCGTGATGGCGCGTCCACTCGTCGCCGCCGCGACGAGCATGCGGCTCGCCTCGCTCTTGCTGCCCGGCAGCGAGAGCTCCGCGTCACAGGGCCAACGCAGCGGTGCGATGGCCCTCGGTGGTCCAGCGCGGTTCATGCGAGCGATCGCGCGAGGTTCTGCGCCGACAGCTCGACGACCTTGCCCCTGCCGATCGTCGCGGGAACGACCATCGGCACGCTGCCGGACCGCACCTTCTTGTCCTTCTGCGCGAACTGCCAGAGCCGCACCGCGTCGGCGACCGGGCGAGGCATCGCCGTGGCCACGCCGAGCGCGTGCAACAGCGCTTCGATGCGCGCGGTCACGGCGGCCGGCACCGCCGCGCCGGCCGCGCGGCACTCGGCCGCGAGACCCATGGCCACGGCGCTGCCGTGGCGGATCGTGCCGGCGCCGAGGCTCTCGATCGCGTGTCCGATCGTGTGGCCGAAGTTGAGCCAGCGGCGGCGGCCCGTCTCGGTCTCGTCGGCGCGCACGACGTCCATCTTCATCATGACCGCCATCTCGACGACCTCCGCGACGGCCGCTGGCTTTCGCGCCGCGAGGTCGGGCGCGAGTTGCTCGAGTCGCCGGAAACTCGCCGCATCGAGCACGGCGGCTTTCTTGACTACCTCGACGAGGCCTTCGCGGAACAGCTCGTCGGGCAGGCTCTGCAGCCAGGCGATGTCGGCGACGACGAGATCGGGCTGGCGGATCGTGCCGAGCATGTTCTTGAGACCGCTGACGTCGACGCCGTTCTTGCCGCCGATCGCGGCATCGCACATCGCGAGCGTCGTCGTCGGGCAGAGCACGAGTGGCACCCCGCGCATGTAGGTGGCCGCGAGGAAACCGACGAGATCGGTGATCGTGCCGCCGCCGAGACCGACGAGCGCGGTGCCGCGCGTGGCGCCGGCAGCGCTGAGGTCGGCAGCGAGCCGGCCGATCACGTCGAGTCGCTTGCAGGCTTCGCCGCCGGGAACCGACAGCGTCGAACGCGCGCCGATCGCCCTCGCGAGACGGGCCGCGAGTGCTTTCAGCACGCCATCGTGCACGAGCATGACGTGGTCAGCCTCTAGCTCGCCGATGAGCGAAGCCAGCTGCGCCTCGACACCGTCGCCGAGCACGATGCGGCACGTGGTCGAGCGCCGGAACTGGAACCGTCGGTCCATGACGTCCTGGTCTTACCAGGGCGCGCCCGCGCCGGCGAGCTTGCTGGGGCCGGCGCGCGCCGGCCGGGGATGGGTTCCCGTTCGCTGCCCCTCTAAGGTATGCGAACGGCTGCGCCCGCGCCGTCCCCGACCCCCCGTGCAAGCGAACGAAACACACGAATTGTGCTGCCGATCCGTGTGCATCGCCCTGTTCGTTGCTCTTGCCACAGCTGGTCCGGCTCAGTCCGGACCTCGAGCCCGCCGTGCCGTCGACTACAACCGCGACATCCGGCCGCTGCTCGCTGAGAAGTGCTTCCCGTGCCACGGCTTCGACGAGCGCGCCCGCAAGGCCGAGCTGCGGCTCGACCGGGCCGAGAGTGCGTATGCAAGGCGCGATGGCTCGACGCCCATCGTGCCCCGCGATCTCGCCGCCAGCGAAGTCTGGCGACGCATCCAGACGGAGGATGCTGACGAGAGGATGCCGCCACCCGAGTCACACCACACGTTGAGCGAGGCGCAGAAGGCGCAGATCCGCGACTGGATCGAACAAGGCGCTCCGTACGCGGAGCACTGGGCGTTCGTGTCGCCGAAGCGAACGTTGCCGACGGCCGCCGCACCGCAGCCGATCGATGCGTTCGTTCGCGCGCGGCTCGCCGAGCAAGGTCTTTCGCCGGCACCCGAAGCCGACCGCGCGACGCTGCTGCGCCGCGCGTTCCTCGATCTCACGGGGTTGCCGCCGTCCGCCGAGCAAGTGCGGGCGTTCGTCGCGGATCCGGATCCGCGTGCCTTCGAGCATGCGCTCGACCTGCTGCTCGCGAGCCCGCACTTCGGGGAACGCCTGGCACTCGAATGGCTCGACGCGGCGCGCTACGCCGACACGAACGGCTTCTCGATCGACGGGGGTCGCCACGCCTGGATCTGGCGCGACTACGTGATCGCTGCCTTCAACGCGAACAAGCCCTACGACCGATTCCTGCTGGAGCAGATCGCCGGCGACCTGCTGCCCGACCGGACCGAAGAGACGCTCGTCGCGACGGGCTTCCAGCGCAACAACATGGTCACGCACGAGGGCGGCACGATCCCCGAAGAGAACCTCGTCACCTACAGTGTGGACCGCGTCAAGACCTTCGGCGAGGCGGTGCTCGGGATCACGATGGCCTGCGCGCAGTGCCACGATCACAAGTTCGATCCGATCACGCAGCAGGACTACTACTCGCTGTTCGCCTACTTCAACACGTCGAGCGAGGCGGCGCTCGACGGCGACGGCGGCGTCGACCCGAAACCCTTCGTCGCGGCGCACTCGGTGCTTTCCACCGGCGAGGAAGACGACCTGCGCGTTCGCATCGAAGCACTCGAAGCCGAGCTGGCAGCGCCTTCCCGCGAGGCGCTCGCGGCGTGGGAAGCTGCCGAGCGAACGGGACTCGCCGCGCGCGGCGTGGATCTCGAGTTGCACCGCGCGACCTTGACCAGGATCAGCACGCCGAACACGGGAGACGGCTTCCTGATCGAAGACGGGCGGTTTGCGCGCATCGACCGGCCGTCGGGCTTCGCGGCCTTCGATGTCGCGCTGGAATTGCCGGTGATCGATCGGCCGATCACGGGGTTGCGCGTGGTTGCGCACGTGCGGCCCGATGCACCTGCGGCCGGCTGGGGTCACGGCGGCGGGAGCGACGGCGGTCGCGACGGCAAGCGCACCTTCCAGCTGACGACGATCTCCGTCAGCTCCGGCCCGGTGTTCTCGGATCAGGTGGACCTGAACCGCATCCTGCGGATCCGCAGGATCACGGCGAGTTCGTGGGACCGCGATGGCCATCCGCGCGGGGCGCTCTCGACCGACTACAGCGATGGGTGGATGCCCGACCTCTCGGCAGAGGGGCCCGTGCACGTCACGGTGACCTTCGACGAGCCGGTCAGCGGCGAGGATGCTCGGCATTTCACCGTACAGCTGAACTTCGGTCGCGGCGGCGATTTCATGGCGGCTCGTACGGAGTTCTTCGCGATCACGGGCAACGACGACGGCACGGATCTTCCGGCCGACGTCATAGCACTCCTCGGCGCGGAACCGTCGCAGCGCACCGACGAGCAGGCACTGCGCATCAAAGCACACTTCGCCGAGTTCGGCGAGAGCCTGGCGCGCACGCGCACCGCCCTGGCCAACGCGCGCGATCGCCTTGCCTGCCGCACCGGGGCGTTCCCCGCGATGGTGATGGACACGGCGGCGAATCCTCGCGAGACGTTCGTGCTGCATCGCGGGCTCTACTCTGACCCGCGCGAGAAGGTCACGGCGGCGACCCCGCGGTTCCTGCCGCCTCCTCCCGACGGCGCACCCCACAACCGCCTCGGGCTTGCGCATTGGGTCGTGATGCCGGGGCATCCCCTGACCGCGCGCGTGGCCGTGAACCGCTTCTGGCAGATGCTGTTCGGCACCGGTCTCGTGCGAACCGCCGCCGACTTCGGCACGCAAGGCGAATGGCCTTCCCATCCCGAGCTGCTCGACTGGCTCGCGGTCGAGTTCGTCGAGAGCGGCTGGAACACGAAGCAGTTGCTGCGGACGATCATGCTGTCGGCGACCTGGCGGCAATCGTCGGTCACCACGCCAGCACAACTCGAGCGCGATCCCGACAACCGCCTGCTCGCGCGCGGTCCGCGGTTCCGCCTGCCCGCCGAGCTGATCCGCGACGGAGCACTGCGCGTTTCGGGTCTGCTCGTGCCCCAACTCGGCGGGCCCAGCGTGAACCCGTACACGCCGGGCGACCCGTGGCGCGAGATCAGCCACTACGCGTCGACGCATGCCACCGCGCAGAGCTTCGTGCAGGATCACGGCGAGAAGCTCTACCGGCGCAGTCTCTACACCTACTGGAAGCGCACGCTGCCGCCGCCGAGCATGGTCGCGTTCGACGCCCCGAACCGCGAGGTGTGCACGGTCTCGCGGCCCGTCACCAACACGCCGCTGCAGGCGCTCGTCCTGCTCAACGACCCGCAGTTCGTCGAAGCGGCGCGGGGCCTCGCGGAGCGCATCCTGCGCCGCGATGCGCGCGACCGCGAGCGGCTCGAATGGGCGTTCGAGGAAGTGACCTCGCACGTGCCAGACCAGGAACAGCTCGCGCTGCTGCAGCGCGCGTTGTCGCGCGAGCGCAGTTTCTTCGCCGCGTCGCCCGCTGCCGCGGCGCGCCTGCTGGCCAACGGCGAGAAGCCGCCCGACCCGTCGCTACAGCCCGCCGAACTGGCGGCGTGGGCGCAGGTCGCCGCGGTCATGCTGAACCTCGGCGAGACCGTCACCCGCAACTAGGACCCCGCATGGACCCCGCACACAGCTCGCAGCTGGACCTCACGCGCCGCGCCTTCCTCGGCAGCGGTGCGCATGGCATCGGACGCATCGCGCTCGGCTCGATGCTGCTGCCAACACTCGGTTCGTCGTGCGCGTCGTCGGCGCCGCGGCCCGCGAACGGAGGGCTCGCCGAGCTGCCGCACATAGCACCGCGCTGCAAGCGCGTGCTCTGCCTGTTCCAGTCGGAGGGTTTCTCCCACATCGACCTGTTCGATCAGAAGCAGACGCTGCGGGACTTCGCGGGCCAGGAGCTGCCGCCTTCGATCAAGGGAACGCAGCGCATCACGGGCATGACCTCGGGCCAGGGCAAGTTCCTCGTCGTGCCGCCGATCGCCAACGGCAAGCTCTGCGGCGCGAGCGGTCTCTGGATCAGCGACCTGCTGCCGCACCTCCAGACCGTCGCGGACGAACTGTGTCTGATCAAGTCGCTCAACACCGAAGCGATCAACCACGACCCCGCGATCACGTTCATGAGCACGGGCAACCAGCTGCCCGGCTATGCGAGCATGGGTTCGTGGGTCTCGTACGGCCTCGGCAACGCGAACGAGAACCTGCCCGCGTTCGTGACGATGCTGTCGCAGGGATCGGGCAAGAACCCTGGGCAGCCGATCTTCTCGCGGTTGTGGGGGAGCGGGTTCCTGCCATCGTCGCACCAGGGCGTGGCCCTGCGCCCCGGCAGCAATCCCGTCCTGCACCTCGCGAATCCCGACGGCGTCGATCGCGAGCAACGCCGCGCCATGCTCGACGACCTCGCCGAGCTCGATGCGATCACGGCGAGCGAGTACGGCGATCCCGAGATCCTGGCGCGCATCAAGGCCTACGAGATGGCGTTCCGCATGCAGGCGTCGGTGCCGCAGTTGCTCGACATCGGCGACGAAACGCAGGCAACGCTCGCGAACTACGGTCCCGACGTGCGCAAGCCCGGCAGCTACGCCGCGAACTGCCTGCTCGCGCGGCGCATGCTCGAGCGCGGCGTGCGCTTCGTGCAACTCTTCCATCGCGGTTGGGATCAGCACATCGCGCTCGCGCGCCAGCTCCCGAACCAGTGCCGCGACGTCGACCAGCCCACCGCGGCGGTGGTCCGCGACCTGCGCGAGCGCGGCATGCTCGAGGACACGCTCGTGATCTTCGCGACCGAGTTCGGCCGCACGGTGTTCAGCCAGGGTGAGTTCGGCTCCGCGAGTGCTGGCCGCGATCACCACGGACGCTGCTTCACGGTTTGGCTGGCCGGCGGCGGCGTTCGCGGCGGGACCGAGTACGGAGCGACCGACGACTTCTGCTACAACGTCGCTGCGCAGCCCGTGCACGTGCGCGACTTCCACGCGACGATCCTGCACTGCCTCGGGATCGACCACGCGCGGTTCACCTACCGTTTCCGCGGGCTCGACACGAAACTCACGGGCGTCGAGCCGGCGCACGTCGTGACGGACATCCTGGCGTAGCACCCGTTGGTTGCGGCCGGCTGTTGCGGCCGGGGCGATCGATGCAGGACTCGAGGAAGTCGCCGGTGCGGTCGTCCATCGACCATCGGGTTCTCAGCGATGCACGAACGCGGCCTTCGCCTTCGGCCCGTTCTTGATGAAGTTGTCGACGCCGATGCGCATGTCCTCGGTGCCGCAGACTTCGCCGAAGCACTTCGCTTCGAACGACACCGCGTCCGCGAGCGGCAGCTTCGCCGCGCCGAGGATCGCCTTGCAGATGATCTGATCGACCTTCTTGCTCAGGTGGCCGATCTCGACGGCAGGAAGGCTGGCCGGCACGGTCTGCAACGGTCCCTCGTCCATGCGCGAACGCTTCGCCTTGCCGCTCGCCATGTCCTTGCAGAGTTGCACGGCGCGGGCCACGAGGTTGCCGTCGACCTCTTCGCGGATGAGGCCGAACGCGAGCGCCTTCTCACTGCTGATGGGCTTGCAGGTGCGGATCATCTCTGCGGCCCGTTCGAGGCCGATCAGGCGCGGCAGGCGCACGGTGCCGCCGGCACCGGGGATGATGCCGAGGTTGGCTTCGGGCTGGCCCGCGAGCACGCGCAGGCCCTTCTGCGCGATGCGCGCTTCGCACGCCATCGCCGTCTCGAGGCCGCCGCCGAACGCGAGACCGTTGAATGCGGCCACGGTGGGCTTCTGCACGGCCTGCACGGCGTCGACACACACCTGCGAGGCGCGCGACGTCTGTTCGCCATGCGCGGGCCCCGTGATCTTGGCGAGGAAGTTCACGTCGGCGCCGCTGACGAACGCCTTCACGCCGAACCCCGTCAACACGATGCCCGTGACCTTCGGGTCCTTGTCGCACTGCTGGAAGCGCGTGCGCAGCTCCTCGAACACCGATTGGTCGAGCGCGTTGAGCACCTTGGGCCGGCGGATCGTCAACACCGCAACGCCGTCGCGGTCTTCGCGCAGCACGACGGGCACCTCGAACGGCTTGTTCTCGGCGCCGTGCGCCTCGATGCACTTCGGCACCGGGAAGCCCGCGTGGTTCTTCGCGTAGGCGCGCACGAGCTCGAGCGCCTTCCTCGTGGAGATCTCGTTCATGAACGTGAACGCGGGCTTCATGTCGAGCGCGACGTCGAGGCCCATGTTGAAGTCGGCGACCGTGCAGAGGCCCGCGTCGATGATCTCGCCACAGAGGCCGAAGTATGCACCGAGCAGCCCGTCGCGGATCTGCGCGGCGATGGGCTCGGGCACGTCGACCACTTCCCCGCGAGCCGGCGTGTCCCAATTGGCCTTCGCCCAGACCTTGTCCTTCAGCGACTGGGGCGTGCGGAACCACGAGTGGATCTTCTTCGTGTAGTTGTCGAGTCCGATCGCCGTGATCGGATTGCCGCCCGTGAGGTTCATCGCGGTGAAGGACCCCACGCCCATCGCGAACGTCTTCTTGCACACGACGTCGATCTGCTTCGTCGTGCCGACGCCGGCCTCGGCGAGCAGCGCGCACGCCTGGAACAGACCTTCGAAGATCGGGTCGATCGCGTAGCCGTAACGCGACCTGACCGGGATCGGCACCTTGCCGATCGCCTCGTAGAAGGACATCAGCCACGTCCTCGTGGCCGCCGACGTGTCCTTGCCCGACACGACTTCGACGAGCAGGTTGCGCTCGGCCGGGAAGAAGTAGTGCACGACCCCGGTGCGGTCCTTCTTCTTCGCGTTCGCGAAGATCGCCTCGGGCTCGAGGTGCGAGCTGTTGCTGACGAGCACGGCATGATCGCCGACGAGACTCTCGACCTGGGCGAAGATCTTGCCCTTGAGCTCCTTGTTCTCCGTCGCGGCTTCGACCACGAGGTCGGCGCCCGCGATCTTGCCGTAGTCGCTCGTGAAGATCACCGATGCGAGCATCTGCTTCTGCTGATCGGGCATGAACGCGCCCGACTCGACGCCCTTCTGGACCTTCTTCTCGAGCTTCTGCCTGCCCTTGTAGAGCGCGTCTTCGCTGACGTCGACGACGACGGTCTGCACGCCGAACGGGCTCAATACCTTCGCGAAGTAGAGCGCGATGTCCGGGCCGATCTGGCCCGAGCCGATGACGGCGACCTTCTGGATGGTGCGATCTGCGTGCGTGAAGCTCATGGGGCGGCGCAAGGTACCCAGGCGTCGTCCCGGGCGCTACAGCGGGCGCGAGCTGCAGCGCGCATGCAGGTTGCGAGAAAACGAAACCGCGCCAGCAACCGCGAACCCCATGGCACGGGATCCGCGGTCGCGTCCTCCCGCTCCCGCGATCCTGTCTCAAGTCGGACGGCGTTGCGGATCGACTTTCTCGATGTCGCGGGACCAGGAACCAACCCCGCCTTGCACCCTTTCCAGAGCGGTCATCAATGAAGCATCCATGGATTTCGGCGGCGGCGCTCGTGTCGCCTTTGTTCTTCGCTGCGTGCGCTTCCGGCCCCGTCGTTCCGATGCCACCGACCGTGGAAGTGAGCCAGTTCGGGGCGACCGTGATCACGCCCGACATGATCCAGTTCGTCGGCAAGGTCGCGATCCACAACGAGATGAACGGCCCGCTCGAGATCCAGCAGGTCGACTACGGCGTCGACCTGCACGACAGCCCGCTGTTCGCCGAGACCTTCGCCGAGTTGCGCCCGATGAAGTCGCACGGCACGCAGACCGTGACGCTGCCGTTCCAGATCGAGATGAAGGACGTCGGCAAGCAGATCGAAGACGTGCTGGCCGAAGAAGGCGTGCGCGTCACGCTTCGCGGTACGGTCAACCCGGTCGGCTTCGGTCCGATCGCGTTCTCGGCGACCAAGGTGATCCCGATGCCGAAGATCCCGAGGATCTCGCTCGACGGCGTGCGCGGCAACCCGGGCGAGGGTGAGTTCACGGTGTTCCTGAAGCTCGAGAACACGAACAGCTTCCCGCTGAGCTTCGGTTCGGTCGAGACGTGGCTGCGGCTCAACGGCAAGAAGTACGACCTGCTGAAGACCGAATCGTTCCGCAGCGTGCCTGCCGGTGGCACGGGGCGGGTCGCGCTGACCATGCGGCAGGGCCGAGCCAAGAGCATCGGCATGATCGTGAACATGGCGAAGAATCACTCCGCCGAGTTCACGGTCGGTGGCCTGCTGTCGTGCCAGACGCCGCACGGGCTGTTCAGTCTGCCCGTGGAGCTGAACTCGTCGGAGCCGGCCGCCCCCGCGCGCTGAAGCACCGCCGGCAGAGACCCGGCCGCCAGAAGCCGGGGAGTTGGGTGCAGCCCGATGCAACGTGAGGCAAGATGCACGTTGCGCCGCCAGCGCCGGGAATCGTCGCGTGCCGCGACGATCCCCGGCCCTGCAGCGCGACACTCCTCCGCTGCCTTGCCATCTGGCGCTGCCGCGCCAGATGGCGTCGGCAGCGGCATCACCGCGTTGCGTGGCGAGGACGCGCCCACATGGCAGACGAGATCTACGTCAGCACCGATGTCGAGGCCGATGGGCCGATCCCCGGCCCGAACTCGATGCTGAGCTTCGCGTCGGTTGCCTACCGCGCCGACAAGACGGTCGTCGGCGAGTTCACCGTGAACCTGTTGCCGCTGGCCGGCGCGGCTCCGCATCCGGCCACGACGAAGTGGTGGGCCGGGTTTCCAGAGGCGCTCGCGAAGGCGCGCGAGAACCCCGAGGCTCCCGAGACGGCGATGCCGCGTTATGCGAAGTGGCTGCGCGCGCTGCCGGGCCGCGTCGTCTTCGTCGCCTGGCCCGCCGGCTACGACTTCATGTGGGTCTACTGGTATCTGATGCGCTTCCACGGCGGTTCGCCGTTCGGCCACGCGGCGCTCGACGTGAAGACTTACGCGATGGCGATGCTCGAGTGCGACTACAGCGACTGCGCGAGAAGCTCGCTGCCACCCGAGTGGAGCGACCCGCTGCCGCACAACCACGTAGCCCTCGACGATGCGCGCGAGCAGGGGGCGCTGTTCTGCAACATGTTGCGCGTTCACGGGGTCGCCGGCGCATGAGGTCGATGGACGTCGAGCTCGCACCGCTCGTACGGGCCGCGTCGCTCGCGTGTGGCCTCCTGCTCGGCAGTGCCGTGTTGGCGCAATCGACGTGGCACGTGCGCGGCAGCGACGCTGCGGTCAGCATCGCCGGTGAAGTCCGCGTGCGGCTGCGCGGGCCCCGCCCGTCGCCCGTGACGCTGCCGGCTGGCCATTACGACGTGCACTTCGGCGCCGACGCCGCGGGCAAGCCCCTCTCGTTGTCGTTCGCCGTGCCCGAACAGGCGGCCGTGGCCGTGGCCGTGTCGGCGGCCAACGCGGTCGGCGCACGCGCTATTCCGCTCGACAGCGACGGCTGGACCGAGACGCGCGGTGGTGGGGGATCGAAGCCGAGCTGGGTTGCGCGTTGCACGGGCCCCGCGGAAGCGAGCAGCTATCGCGTCGTGGCGACGTGCAGCGGCGGCGGTGCTTCCAGTGTCTGCGGTGTCGCCGCACGCTGGCTCGACGACAAGCAGCACTATCGCTTCGTCTGGGACCGCGGCGCTGGCGAGTTGCGGCTCGAACGCCAGTTCGGCGCCGGCGTGATCGTACTCGCGCGCGGACCGGCCCCGGCCACGGACCTGGATCCGCACACGCTGGCGCTGCAGGTCGACGGCTTCCGACTGCGGGCGACCTTCGACGACGCGGTGGTCTTGCAGGCGTTCGATGGCGCGTTCCCGCGCGGCTCCTTCGGCACCTGGTCGGCCGGCGATGCCGTGACCTGGCACGACCTGGCCATCGAACCGCCCGCGGCGCCACGCGCCAGCAGCGCCCTCGTGCGCGACCAGTCGCGGGCATCGTACCATGCCGCCACCGAGCTGGCACCCGGCCACTTCCACGTGCTGGAGCTCTGCCTGGATCGGCCCCACGCGCTCGTGCCGCGCACCAGGAACGGCCAGGAACTGGCGCTGCTGCAACGGCCCGCGGCGCCGCAGGTCCTGCTGGGGGACTGGCGGAACTCGCTCGGCCAGAGCACCGTCGGCCAGGTGATGCGCGAGGGGGTGATCGGGAGCGAGCTGTACTGGCCCGAGCTCAGGGTCTTCGGGCAGGTCGTGCTCGTGCGGGCGCTGCTCGTGTCACCGGACGGCGAGGCCGTGGTCGGAGCGACGCCGGCCGTACCGCTGGCCTTTTGAACCGGGGGAGCCGCGCTCGCCCGGGAGACCCGCCACACTCCAGTTACCACAGGCGCCGTCAGCGACTACATTGTCCGTCGCCATGTTCCGCGCCGCTCCCGTGCTGTTCGTCTGCCTGTCGGTAGTCGCAACCTTGCCCGCCCACGGCGGACAGTACCGGGGTCAGGGGACGCCCATGGCGCCAATGCCCGGCAGCGGGGGGCCCGGCACGCCGGGTCCGACGTCGGGTGGGCGGCCGGCCGCGCCCGAGACCGCGAACTGGCAGGCCTGGTGGGAGTTCAACAAGGAACCCTTCCTGCTGCTGCGCAAGGCAGAGGACAAGACGCCGACGACGGGGTCCGACGACTTCTATCTCGGCCAACGCCGGACCGAGGCGCGCGCAGACACGCTGGCGCCGACGCCGAGCGACCTGCAGGACAAGATCGTGCCGGCGCTCGCGAGGCTGCTCGCGGCCGAACACAACCGCGACATCCAGAGTGCGTGCCTCGTGGCGTTGGGCAAGATCGGGCGCGACGGGAAAGGAGTCGAGCTCGAGAACGCGATCGTGCCGCTGCTCGCGCGCGACGATCAGGAAGTGCGCGAGACTGCAGTGCTGTCGCTCGGCATCGCGGGCCGCGACAAGGCGCTGCCGATCCTGTCCGCACTCGTGCGCGGCGATGCCGAAGGCAAGCGACTCTCGGACCGGGCCGAGGTCTACGACCGCACGCGTGCGTTCGCGGCCTACGGGCTCGGCCTGCTCGCGATGCGCAGCGAGGACGGCGCGCTGAAGCAAAAGGTGCACGATCTGCTGTGGGCGCTGCTGCAGGACAAGGAGATCAAGAGCCGCGATCTGCTGACGGCGGCCGTCACGGGGCTCGGACTGTTGCGGACCGAGCGTTCGGCGCACAAGCGGCTCGGCTGGCAGACCGTCGAGGAACTGCTGTCCTGGTATCAGACGGACCTCGGGCGCGGCGACGAGATCGTGCAAGCGCACGCTCCGGTCGCGATCGGACGATTGCTGGGCCGCGGCTCGAGTCCGTTGCACCAACGCTGCAAGGAGCACTTCGCACTGGTCCTCAACGCGAGCCAGCGCCACAGCAACCCGATCCTGCAATCCGCGGCGTTGGCGCTCGGCATGCTCGGCGTGCCGGCCGAACAGAACGCCGACGACGCTGCGTTCGCGCGCGCGCTGCAACAGCACTACGAACGCGGCCACGACCGGCAGGCCCGCTACTTCAGCCTCATGGCGTTGGGGCGCATCGGCGGGGCCAGCAACCGCTCGTGGTTGCTCGGCGCCTACGAGAAGTCGTCCAAGGGAGTCGAGAGGCCCTGGGTCGCGCTCGCACTCGGGCTGATCGCCGACGCGGCGCTGCGACGGGGTGAGGTCGACGTCGAGGTCGCGGAGACGCTGCTGCGCGACCTCCGGTCGATCCGCAGCGACGACGTGCGGGCCGCGCTCGCAGTAGCCATCGGTCTCTGCGGGCACGTGGCCGCGGTGCCGACCGTGATGCAACAGTTGCACGACGAAGAAGGGCAGGAGCGGCTCGCAGGCTACCTGTGTGTATCGCTCGGCTTGCTCGGCGATCCCACGACGACGCCGGCGCTGACGGCGATCCTCGAACGCTCGCTGCGCCGTCCGTTCCTGTTGCAGCAGGCGGCCGTTGCGCTCGGCAGGCTCGGCGACAAGAACGCGATGCTGCGGCTGCTCGAGATGTTGCAGCGCAGCGACAGCGTCGCCGTGCTCTCGGCTTTGGCCATCGCGATCGGCGACATCGGCGATCGGCGCTCGATCGATCCGCTCGTCGAGCTGGCCGGTAATGCCGAGATCACGAAGCTCGGGCGCGCGTTCGTGGCGGCTGCGCTCGGCGGCATCGGCGACAAGGACGTGATGCCGTGGAGTGTGCCGTTGAGCGAGGACTGCAACTACGCGGCAGCCGTCGACACGCTGACGAACGGCGCGACGGGCGTGCTCGACATCCTGTAGCCGCTCAGCGGCGTCCCTGCCTCGGCCGCTCGATCAGCATGCGCATTTCGGGATCGATCGTGTACTCGGCATCGCCGACCTTCAACTCGCCCTGTCCATCCTTCATCTCGACGCGCACCTCCTTGCCGCGCAGCAGCACGGGCACCGGCAGCGAGAACGGCAGATCCTGTGGCGTCTCCCAACGCAGCTTCAGCACGCCATCCTGCTTCTCGTTCTGCAGGCGCGGCAGCCGCGGCTGGCGCACGTAGACCTCGAAGAACCAGGCGAGGTCTTCACCCGCGATCTTGCTGCACAACGCGACGAACTCGTCGGTGTCGACGAGCCGCACCTGCGACCCGTCGGTGGCCTTTCTCGCGGCTTCGGTCGGATAGCAGAACTCGCGCAACGCCTGGAAGAACTTGTCGTCACCCATCTGCCAGCGCAGCGTGTGCAGCACCCAGCTGCCCTTGTAGTAGATGTCGTTGCTGCCGCCGCCGCCGAAGTAGATCTCATGGCTGTTCTTGCTCTCGCGCGGCGCGACCGGCGACCTGTTCATCGTGCGCGCCTTCTTCATCTCCTCCTGGTAGGCCTCGCGGCCGAAGCGGCGTTCGCGATACAGCGGCTGCATGTAGGTGCCGAACCCCTCGTGGATCCACATGTCCTTCCAGTCGCGGCAGGTCACGAGGTTGCCCCACCACTCGTGCGAGAGCTCGTGGTTGTGCAGCCAGTCGTACTTCTCGTCCTTCCAGCCGTTGCCGTAGGCAATGATCGTCTGGTGCTCCATGCCGAGGTGCGGCGTCTCGGCGATGCCATACTTCTCGGCGCGGAACGGATAGGGGCCGAGGATCTCTTCGAAACACTTCACGTGGTCGAGGAACTGCCCCATGCAGCGCTTCGCCTTCTCGACGCTTTCGGGCAGCACGAAGAACTGGATCGGCATCTTCGTGCCGTCGATGCACAGGAACGTGTTGTCGAGCTCGACGTAGGGCGCGATGTTCAATGCTATGCAGTAGTTGCTGATCGGCGACGCCACGTGCCAGTGGAAGGTCGCGAGCTTGCCTTTGACCTTCGGTTTGCCTTGCAGCGTGCCGTTGCTCGCGACGACGAGTCCCTTCGGCACCGTGATGTGCAGATCGACGCCGTCGGGCTTGTCGGACGGGTGGTCCTTGCACGGCCACCACAGGTCGCCGCCCTCGCCCTGACAGCTCGTCGCGATCCACGGTTCGCCAGCCTTCGTCTTCTTCCACGTGAAGCCGCCGTCCCACGGCGGATTCCTGGCCTCGCGCGGTTGGCCGCCGTAGGCGATCTCGACGGAGATCTCGACGCCGGTCTCGAGCGCGTTTGCCGGCGTGATCCAGATGCGGCCGTTCTCGTGAGCGAACGGCACGGCGTTGCCGCCGAGCTTCGCGCCGCGCACCGTCAGCGCCGGATCGAGGTCGAGCGCCAGTTTCGCGGCGGGCCCCGTCAGCGTCGCGCGCATCGTCAGGGCGCCCTCGATCGCCTGCGCCGCCGGATCGACCGCGAGCACGAGGTCGTAGTGCTTCACGTCGTAGCAGGCTTCCTCGGGGATCAGCACGCCCCCCGACACGTTGCGTGGCTCGTGTGGCTCCTGTGCTTCCACGGACCACGCGAGCAGCAGGAGGGGGGACAGCAGGCAGGAACGGGGCGTGAGGTTGATCATGGTGGCGAAGCCGGGCGGGTCAGCAATGCTACGCACCGCGGCCCCGTTCTGCAGGCTTCGCGAACGACGCGACTACAGCTTGTTGAAGTCGTGCGCGTTGCTGAGCGCGAACAACCCGTTCTGCGGGTTCGGCGTCAGCATGAGCGCCTGCCACCGGAACAGCGCGGGGCTCACGTTGGTTGGCATCACGAGGCTCCACGTCCAGCCCGCCTGTGGCACGCCGGGGATCAGCACGAAGCCATCCGCGCGGTCGAGATGCAGGCCCGGGATCACCCCGCTGATCGGCGGCGCCGACGCATCGTGCACTTGCAGGACCAGCCCGCCGATGTGCATCGCGTGCGTGCCGGCCGGGCTCGTGACCTCGAAGTGCATCGTGTCGCCTTCCGCGACGCCCTTGCCGCAGGTCTCGTCGAGCGGGGCCGTATTGATCGCGGTCTTCAACAAGAGGTCTTCGTTGGTGCCGGGCAAGTTGCACCAGCGCGCTCTCGCCATGACCTCGGGTGCCGACTGGCCCGTGTTGCGCCACGCGTCGAACAAGTCGACGCCGGCTGTGGCGAGGAACGGGCTCGTGCCCGGATTTGCCAGGCGCAGGAACTGGATGTACTCGAAGCTCGCGGTCTGGTAGAGCAGTTCGATCTCGGCGCGCGTGGCGCCGGCGGGCGGCGCCAACACGACGTCGTCGTAGTGCAGGAAGGTGCCGCCCGGGCCCGGGTTGCCGAACTGCGTCGCGGGCACCGGCAGCGCGTTGCGGGTCTGCGCTGCGTTGCGGTCGAAACCCCAGGGCGGGATGCGATTGTCGCCGACGAGCTCGTTGTTGAGCAGGAAGTGGAACGTCTCGTGCGTGGTGCCCGGCGCCATCGACGCCAGCTGGGCCAGCGTCATGGTCACGTTGCCGGTCACGCGGTCGAACGACAGCGGCGTCGTCCCCGCAACGCCGAGCGAGAGCAGCTGCACGGCCCAGGCCTGCGAGATGCCCATCCTCGCCTCGTAGATCCGCGCGTTGGGATCCGTGATCGAGCTCACCGTGTAGGACGTGCCGCGGACATTCGCCGTGAAGCTGCCATACGCGCCGTCCTCGCGCAGCACGGTGCCGGCTTCGTTCTGCCACCGCGTGCGCAGCCACATGCGGCGACCTTCGGGGAACCCCGTGATCAGCTTGTGGCCGGTGAGATTCGTGATGCGCAGCGTGTTGCCCGTGACGTCGAGCGCTCCCGCGCGGGCTAGATTGGCCCGCGCGCGCAGCACGCCGCGGTCCATCGCGGCGGACATCGTGGGACTGATGCCGGCCCCGAGCCGCAACCGGCTCGGAGTCTGGCTGTCGAGCCACTTGATCGCGTCGGGCACCCACGTGTTGCCACCGGTCAAGTCGTGCCGCGGCTGGTCGTAGCGCAGCGGCGCGATGCCCCACGCGGCACCGGTTCCGACCACGGGTTCCATGTGGCAGCTCTGGCAGGTGAAGTAGCGCGTGGTGCTGTCTTCGTGGTTGCCGTTCGTGCCGGCCAACATCGCCTGGTCGCGCGCGCGCTTGATCGCGCCGCGTTTCAGGTCGGCGGGCAGGCTGTTGTAGCTGCTGACCGGCGTCGTCGAGAGCGCGCTCGCCTTGTGCTCGCTGAACGTGCGCTCGACGATTCCGTATTGGAACGGGAAGTTGTTGAACGCGGCCTTGGTGGCGACCGGCGTGTTCGGAATGCCGCTAAACGTGCCGGGCGCGAGCGGCTGCTGCGCGCCGTTGCCGGGCGCGAGGTCGCCGACGAGTGGATTGCTGATGTCGTGGCACGTGCCGCACAGCTCCGAGCTGCGGTGGAACAGCGACTGCGCGAACGGATGCCCTGCCGTGGTGTTGAGGTAGGGACCGTAGCGCGTGTAGTTGCCCGCCAGCGCCATCATGCCGCTGCCGTAGAAGCCGACCGGGGGCGTGCTGGAGTCATGCGCTTCGTATGGCGCGTATTGCACGCCCTGGTGCTCCTGCTGGTTCGGGTTCACGAGGTTGTGGCAGATCGCACACTCGACGCCGTCGTGATCACCGTTCGGGTTCAGCACCGAGCCATCGCTCGGCGTGGCGCGACCCTGGTGCCAACCACGCGGCGCGTGACAGCGAATGCAGAAGTCGCCGCCGCCCGGGATGCTGCCTTCCGCGATGGCCAGGGCAGCCCAGAACACCGGATCGCGGCCGGACTGGGACATCATGCTGCCCATCCAGTTCTCGGCGGGCTCGACCGCCTGGTCGTAGTAGCCGTGGCAGCCATCGCAGGTCGACACCGCGCCGAGCAGCGTGCCCTGCAACGGTTGCGTGCCGGGCAGCTGGACGTCGGTCGCCACGGCGAAGAACGGGGGCGTGTTGCTGATCAGCAGCAGGACCAACGACACCGCGCCACAAAGGGTCGCACGGGAAACGATGCGCATCGAGTGAGGAACGAGGGTGGTGCGGTTACGGGCGGCGGAGACTACCAAGAGGGGGGTCGACGCATAAGCCCCTGTTCGACTGATGTCCTGGCGGAGCAGGGCGCAGGCCTTTGGCACCGATACCACGGCGAATACGCACTTCAGTCCACCGTGTTGCCGCGGCCCTTGCGACGCGTTCGTTCGGCTGCGGACCTTGCCTGAGATTGGAACTGCGAACGCGGCCAAGCTACCCCCTGCCTCACGTGCTGCGTTCGAGCATCGCCGCGAGCTCGACGTGCTCGGTGTGCGGGAACAGATCGCACAGCCGGATGGCCGCGAGCCGATAGCCGCCCGCCGCGAGCAGGGCCAGGTCGCGCGCGAGCGACTCCGGCGAACACGAAACGTAGAGCACACGCTGCGGCCGGCCTTTGAGCACGCGTGCCACGGCCTTCGCCTGCAGCCCCGAGCGCGGCGGGTCGACGACGAGCAGGTCCGCCTTGGGCGGCAGCACCGCGCCCGCGAACGCCGAGCGCACGACCGTCACAGAGCGCAGCTCGTTGATCGCCGCGTTGTGTTCGGCATCGCGGCACGCGATGGCGTTCTCCTCGATGATCGTCACGCGCGCGCCGCGCTTGCAAAAGCGCAGGCCGAACGCGCCGACGCCGCCGTAGCCGTCGACGACGTGTTTGCCGCGCATGTCGCCGGCCATCACGAGGGCCGGCCGGTAGAGCAGTTCGTCGGCCTCCGCGTGCACCTGGTAGAAACTGCCCGCGCTGATGCGGAACGTCAGGTCGTCTCTGCGGTCGACGATGTGGTCGGTGCCGCGCAACGGCACGTGGCGGTCGCCGAGCAGGAACTCGTCGTCGCGATCGCTGATGCTGTGCACGACGCCGACGAGCTTGTGCGGCTTGCGCGGGGCCGGCAATGCCTTCGCCGCGTCCACGAGCGCAGCCGCGAGGGCCGGCCCCTGCGGGAAGACGCCGGGCTTCGTCACGACTCCCGCGAGCACCTGGCCCGTGCCGCTCGCGAGCCGAGCCCACAGCGCCTTCACGACGCCGCGCCCGCTGTCGGGATGGAACGGCTGCAAGCGCTGCTCGCGCAGCACGCGTTCGGCGGCGCGCCCGAACGCGGTGAGCCAGGTGTCCTGGGTGCGGCATTCTTCGATGCGCACGAGCTCGTGGCTGCGGAACTCGTAGATGCCGAGCACGCACAGGCCGTCGCGATCGCCGCGAACGGGATAGAGCAGGCGCGTGCGGAAGTGCCGCGGCGTCCACGTCGTTTCGGCGCACTCGATGCGCATGCCGTTCAGGAACGGCGCGAGCAGACGCGCCGCGGCTTCGACCTTGTCGTGGAGCTGCCACCGGATCGGCTGGTCGAGCAACGAACAGCCGCCGCAGGTGCCGAAGTGACGGCAGTGCAGCGTCTCGTCGGTGCGGTGAGCAGAGGGCGGGAGGCGCGGCATGAGCCGGATCCTACGGGCGTCGAACCCCGGAACCACGATGCGGAAGAGGGCGCCGCGGCCCCCGGGCATAATCGGTGCGCTCTGCCGTGATCAGCTCGGGGCCCGAGGCACAGCGCCTGATCCGCGGTAGAGTTTCGGCCCGCATGGTGCTCCGATTCGCTGCCGTTCTCCTTGCTTTGTCCATCGGCGCCGCCACCTGGCAACAAGAGCCGGAGCCCCAAGACCCGGATCGTCCGCGACGTGGTTCGCGCGAGGAGTTCTTCACGACGTCCGAACAGTGCGCGGTCTGCCACTTCCCGGCTCCCGGCGCGAACGCGATGCACAATCGCACCGGCGACGACATTTCGCCCTACGGCACGTGGCAGGGCACGATGATGGCGAAT
>DASRJH010000054.1:0-5301 GCA_035649575.1 Planctomycetota bacterium | reverse complement strand
CGACGGTGAACGCGACGCGTGGCGCGGGCCGTTCGTGATCGATCGCGCGCACGAATGGATGGCCGGTCTGCGCCTCGACGGCGTCGTGTGGCTCGCGGGCCGCCGCGCGCTGCCGGGACACGTGCTGGTCGCGGCGGGCTCACAGGCTCTCGCCACCGAGGAGTTCGTCGACGCGGGCCGCCGCCTGTGGCTCACGCTCGACGCGAGTGCCGGCAACCTGATGCGCTCGCCGGACTGGCCCGTGCTGTTCGCGAACCTGCTCGAGACCGCGCGCGCCGAGGTGCCGGGCGTCGAGACGCCGAACGTGCAGATCGGCGAGGAGGCGCGTTTTCGCCGTTCGATGGTCGCGGGTGCCGCCGACACGCAGCTCTGGTGGCGCGAGCCCGACGGCACACGCACCGCGGCGGCCTCGGGCCGCACGGTCGGGTTCGTGCCGAGGCAGCCGGGGCTGCACGAGGTCATCGGCAACGACGGCGCGGTGATCGGCAGCCTCGCGGCGCGCTTCGTCGACCCGAGCGAATCGGACCTGCGCGGCCTCGTCACGCGGACCTGGCCCGCGACGGTCCGACCGGCCGAGGCCGCGGGCACGACGCGCGACACGAGCAAGGAACAGCAGATCCTCGCGATGTTGCTGCTCGTGCTCGTGCTGGCGGACTGGTGGTGGCTCGGCCGGAGGTCGCCGTGATCACGTTCGCGATGCCCGAGGCGTTCCTGCTCGTGCCGCTCATGGCACTCGTGTGCAAACGCCGGCTCTGGCCACGTCCGTTCGTCGGTGTCCTGCGCGTGCTGCTGCTGTTGCTCCTGACCGCGCTGCTCGCGCAGCCGTATCTGCCCGGCGAGGCCGACGGACGCGACATCGTGCTCGTGCTCGACCGTTCGCGGTCGATGCCGGCGCAGGGCGTCGCGGAGGCGCAGGAGCTCGCGGCGCAGATTGCGGGCCACCTGCAAGCGGGCGATCGTCTCGGCGTCGTCGGATTCGGGCGCAAGCCCGCGATCGAGCTCGTGCCGCAGGCTCCGTTTCAGTGGCCCGCCACGACCCGCACGATCGACGCGGACGGCAGCGACCTCGCGGCCGCGGTGAACGCAGGCCTCTCGCTCGTGCCGCCGGGCCGGCATGGCTCGCTGCTCGTCGTGAGCGATGGCGAGCACACGGGCGGCGATCTCGAAGGCACGGCACGCGCGGCGCGTCGCGCCGGCGTCCGCATCGACACACAGCTCGTGCCGCGCGCGGTCGGCGCCGATGTCGCGGTCGCCGACCTGCAGGCGCCGAGTGCCTGCGCGGTCGGCGAACCGTTCGCCGTCGCAGCGGTCGTGTTCGCGGGCACGGCGGGCAGCGCGCACTGGCGTCTGCTCGCCGACGGCGGCGTGTTGCGCGAAGGCGACGCCGACCTGCAATCGGGCCGCAACGTGCTGCAGTTCCGCCGCGCGCTGCTCGAGCCGGGTCTGCACGAGCTCGCGGTCGAGGTCACCCGGCCCCAGGACGTCGTGCCGCAGAACGACCGCGGTCTCGTCGTCGTGCGCGCCGTCTCGAGCCCTCGCATCTTGTGCCTGACACCGAACGGCCGCGACGACCGGCTCACGCGTTCGTTGCGCGCGCTCGGCCTCGACGTCGTTGTCACCGCGCCAAAGACGGCGCCGCTCTCGCTGTCCGAGCTCGACGCCGTGCGTTGTGTCGTGCTCGAGGACGTAGCGGCCGGCGATCTGCCGCCGGGCGGCATGCGTTACCTCGCGACCTGGGTGCGCGATCTCGGCGGCGGTCTGCTGATGACCGGCGGCAAGGCGAGCTTCGGCGTCGGCGGCTACCACCGTTCGCCGGTCGAGGAGGTCCTGCCGGTCACGATGGAGATGCGCGAGCAGCAGCGGCGCTTCGGTCTCGCGATGGCGATCGCGCTCGACCGCTCGGGCTCGATGCAGATGCCTGTCGGCGGCGAGACGAAGATGCAGCTGGCCGACCGCGGCGCGGCGACCGCGATCGAGCTGCTGTCGCCGATCGACTCGGTGGCCGTCATCGCCGTCGACTCGTCAGCGCACATCGTCGTGCCGATGCAGCCCGTGGCCGACAAGACCGCGTTGAGCGAGCAGGTCCGCAAGATCGAGTCGATGGGGGGTGGCATCTACGTCGGCGCGGCGCTGCACGCGGCCGCGAGGCAGCTCGCGGAGAGCCACCAGCAGAACCGGCACATCCTGCTGTTCGCCGACGCGGCCGACTCAGAAGAACCCGACGACTACCAGACGTTCGTGCCGAACCTCGTGAAGGCCGGAGTGACGGTCTCGGTGATCGGACTCGGCACCGCGACCGACAGCGACAGCAAGCTGCTCGAGGAGATCGCGCGGCTCGGCAACGGGCGTTGCCAGTTCGTCGCTGACGCGGCAGATCTGCCGCGCGTGTTCGCGCAGGAGACGATCCAGGTCGCGCGTTCGTCGATGGTCGAGGTACCGACCGCAGTGCTCGTACTGCCGGCGCTACGCACTCTCGGCGACATGCCCGACACGTTCCCGCAGGTCGGCGGCTACTCGATGGCCTGGCGGCGGCCGCGCGCGGAGCTCGCGCTGCAGACCGCCGACGACGAGAAGGCCGCGCTGCTCGCGCACTGGCAAGTCGGGCTCGGCCGCGCTGCGACGTTCCTCGGCGAGGCCGACGGTCCCGTGTCGGGCGGGCTCGCGGACTGGGACGGCTACGGCGACTTCTTCGGCACGCTCGTGCGCTGGCTCTGCGGCGGCCAGACGCCGGGCCTGTTCGTCGAAGCGCGCCGCGAAGGCAGCATCGGCGTGATCTCGCTCGAGGTCGAAGCACCGCTCGCGGCCTCGCTCGACACCGCGCGCGGTGTTCTGACGACACCCGACGGGCGCAGCCTCGACCTGCTGCTCGAACGGGTCGCGCCGAGCCGCCTCGTCGCGCGCGTGCCGCTCGACTCCGACGGCGTCTACCGCTCGGCGATCTCGGTCGCGGGCAACACGCTGCGCGTGCCGCCGCTGTGTCTGCCGTATTCACCGGAGTGGGCCGTGCAGCCCGATCCGCGGGCGGGCGAACGCGTGCTGCGCCGCCTCGCGCTGTCGACGGGCGGCAGCGTGCAGCCGACCGTCGATACGATCCTCGCGGGGCCGCGCCGCAGCCTCGGCCGGATCGACCTCGGACCGTGGTGCGCAGCAATCGCGGTGTTCGTGCTGCTCATGGAGATCCTCGTGCGGCGGCTGCAGATCGTGTTGCCTGCGTTCGCGTGGCCGGCGCTGCGACGGCGCAAGGTCGAGGTCGCAGAGAGTGCGCCGGCGGAGCAGCCGGTGAAGCAGCCCGGGGTCGCGGAAGCACCTCGCGAGGTTGCGAGTACGCCAAAGCCGGCGCCGACACCTGCGGAGGAAGGAGTGCTCGGTGCGTTGACGCGCGCGAAGGAACGGTCGCGGCGACCCTGACGATGGCTCTCGCGGCCATGCCCGCGCTATCGTGCACCGCCCGCACGAACCCAGGAGCAGCGATGACCCAGGATCTGGAAGCAACGACGGAGGCGATGTTCCCGAGGCTCGGCGCGGCGGCGATCGAGCGGTTGCTGCGCTTCGGCCGGCGGCGCAGCGCGCGGCCCGGCGAGATTCTGTTCGAGGTCGGCGAACCGGCGCGCAGCCTGTTCGTGCTGCTCGAGGGGCGCATCGAAGTCGTGAGCCCGCGACCGGAAGGCGAGCTGATCATCCGCAGCCTCGAGCCCGGCGAGTTCACCGGCGAGGTTGCGACGCTGCTCGGCCGGCCAGCGCTCGCCCGCGCCCGGGCGGCGAGCGACTGCGAAGTGATCGAGCTCGACCACGCCCAGCTGCGGCGCATCCTCGACACCGACGCCGAGGTCGGCGAGGTGTTCATGCGCGCCTTCGCACAGCGCCGCGCAGCTCTCGTCGCGCGGGGGCTCGGTGACGCCGTCCTCATCGGCTCGAAGCACTCGGCCGACTCGCTGCGGCTGCGCGAGTTCATCACGCGCACCGGGCATCCCTTCACCTACCTCGATGTCGACCGCGACCGCGGCGTGCAGGAACTGCTCGACCACTTCCATGTCGGCACCGCCGAGATCCCCGTGCTCCTGCAGTGCAGACACCCGGCGCTGCGCAACCCGAGCAACGCCGAGGTCGCCGACGCCCTCGGCTTCAACCCGGTGCTCGCCGAGAAGGACGTGCACGACCTGGTTGTCGTCGGCGCCGGCCCTGCCGGCCTCGCGGCCGCTGTCTACGGCGCGTCCGAGGGCCTCGACGTGCTGGTCGTGGACAGCTCCGCGCCGGGCGGCCAGGCCGGGTCGAGCTCCCGCATCGAGAACTACCTCGGCTTTCCCGACGGCATCTCCGGGCAGGACCTCACGCAGCGCGCACTCCTGCAGGCGCAGAAGTTCGGCGCGCAGGTGGCAGTTGCACGCCAGGTGCGGCGGCTCTCGTGCGGACGCCGTCCGTTCGCGGTCGAGCTGGCGAACGGCACGCGCGCATACGGGCGCAGCTTCCTGATCGCGACCGGCGCCGCCTACCGGCGGCCTGCGTGCGGACGGCTCGCGAGCTTCGAAGGGCGCGGTGTCTACTACGGCGCGACCCACGTGGAGGCGCAGGTCTGCGGCGGTGAGGAGGTCGCGATCGTCGGCGCCGGGAACTCGGCGGGGCAGGCAACTGTGTTCTTGGCGGCGCACGCGCGCCAGATCCACGTGCTGGTGCGCGGCGAGGGTCTCACCGACAACATGTCGCGCTACCTGATCGCCCGCATCGAGTCGGCGCCGAACGTCACGCTGCGCTCGCGCACCGAAGTGATCGAAGTCGACGGTGGCGATTACCTCGAGCGCGTCACGTGGCGCGACGCGCGGACGAGCAGGACCGAGACGCGGGACGTGCGCCATCTCTTCCTGATGACCGGTGCCGTGCCGAACACAGCGTGGCTCGAACGGTGCGTGCAGCTCGACGAGAAGGGCTTCGTCAAGACCGGCCGCGACCTGAGCGCCGAGGAGCTCGCCACGGGACAGTGGCCGCTGCGCCGGCCGCCGTATCCGCTCGAGACGAGCATCCCCGGCGTGTTCGCCGTCGGCGACGTGCGTTCCGGCAGCGTCAAGCGGGTCGCCTCCGCGGTCGGCGAGGGCTCGATCGCAGTGCAGTTCGTGCACGCCTTCCTCGCGGAGTGATCGCACGCGGGCTTGGCACGCCGGCGCGCGATTGTCCGGCCGATCAGCGCGGCGCATCCACCGCGATGTTGACCTGCACGGGAAGACATGTACCCGACGTGACCGGCCGGTCGGCCCAACCACGGCTTGGAGTTGGCGGACGCAGGTGCGCGCTGGTGAACCCGTGGTACGT
>DASRJH010000053.1:0-35575 GCA_035649575.1 Planctomycetota bacterium | reverse complement strand
CCGCAGCCCGGCCTTCTTCATCAGCCGCGCGACCCGGTTGTAGCCGCACTGCTGATCGCGCTGCCGCAGCGTCTCGTGCACGCGCGGGACGCCGTAGATGCCGCGGCTCTCGGTGAAGATGCCCTGGATCAGGGCCGTCAGGCGGCGGTTGTCGCGGGCTCGATCGCTTTCAGGTCGATCGAGCCACGCGTAGAAGCCGCTGCGGGAGACCTCGAGGATTCTGCACATCAGCCAGACCTCGAACTCCCAGCGGTGGTCGCGGATGAACGCGAATCTCAGTTCTTGTGCTTCGCGAAGAAGCCCACTGCTTTTTTTAAGATGTCGCGCTCCTGCTGGGCGATCGACAACTCACGACGCAGACGACGGATCTCCTCGTCCTGGCCAGTCACCTTCCCGTTGCCGGGGAACGCCACCGCACCCTCGGACTCCAGCTCAGATTTCCAGCGCGACAGCATGTTCGGCTGGATGCCGAGACCCTCTGCCACGTCGCTGACCGAACGCCCATGCACGACCACCTGCTTCACGGCCTCGATCTTGAACTCGCGGCTGTGCTTTCTGCGGGAACTGCCCATCGGATCATCATCCTTCCGGAGCCTCGCGACTCCGAGTTGGGTGTCCACTTTTTCGGGGCAACATCAGGGGTGTTTGCAGCGGATGCAGTAGGCGGGGGCGCTAGGCTCCGCCTGGGCGGGAGAGCGATCGGTGACTTTCAGAGAGAAGCCATCGATCCACTGATCGATCTGTTGCAGGGCCTGCGATGCTGCGTCGGCACCGTGCAGATGCACGCCGAGGTTCGGCCCGTCGCGCCCCGTGGCGGTGAGGTTCAGGGAAGTAACGATGGCCTCCTTCTCGCTGACGTAGAGCTTGGTGTGCAGCCAGTCGACTTCGTGGAGCTTCACACCGAGGGCGACGATCCTATCGATCGACTTGGCGCGCTTCGTCTTGTCGTTGTGCGTGTCATCGGTCGATCGCGTGACGAGGTGCACGTCGACACCGCGAGCGACGGCCTCGCGCAGGACCAATTCCAGGCTCGGCCACGGGTCAACGTAGGCGGTCACCATCACCGCGTAGGATTCCGCGCGTTCGACGAGCGAAAGGACCTGAAAGAGGAGATGGTGGGCCGAGAGGAAGTTCCAGGGTGGGAGCGCGGTCATGACACAAGTCCAGAGCGCCAGGCTATGCGAAGCTGATGGGCAACTCGCCGGCGATCACTGGAGGTAGCCGGCGAGCGTGACGGGCGTTGGTGACTGCAGACTTGAAGTGACCTCGACGACCACCTGCGAGCCACTGGGAATCAGTATGCCCGTCGTCATGTGGATGTTGCCCTGGGTGTAGCTGGTTCCTGACGAGGTTCCCGCGCAGAACACGGGGTTACCGTTGACCTTCACGAGAAGCCTTGAGTTGTAGTAGTCCTCCCTGAGGACGTCAGTAAGCACGAAATCAGTCGGGACGGTCCCAAGTGCGACCGAGACAGTGCCGCCGATAGTTGGCACCGCAGGAAGCCAGCCGAACATGCTGAAGGGCTTGGTAACCTGGAAGTGGATCGGGCCGGTGATCACGGGAACGGCGAACGTGCCGACGAGGGTCCCCAATGCAGACGCGAGAACGAGGTTCTTCATAGGTCTCCTTGCAGATTGCGAAACCTGAGCATGCTAGTGCCGTGAACCGGAAGTCGGCTTGTGATGCTCGAGCCGCCGCAGCTTGGCGTTGGGCGGCCGTCGGTTGCGCCAAGCGACGTAGGCATTGATCGCGCGTCGGATCTCCTCGTGGTCCCGGTAGTCCGAGTTGTTCAGCGCGAAGTAGCGAAGGGCGGCGAAGAGCGGCTCGATGCGGTTGAGCCACGAGGCATAGGTCGGCGTGAACACCAAGCGGACGTTGTTGTGCTTGGCCCAGCGAACGACCTCGGCGCGCAGGTGCGGTGAGAAGTTGTCGAGCACGATCTGTAACCGCACTCGCTTCGGGTATTGGCGACGCATCGTCTTGAGGAAGCTCAGAAACTCCTGCCAGCGCTTGCGGCGGTAGCAACGCATCACCAATCGGTCGGCAGCGAGGTCGTAGGAAGAGATGTAGTGACGGACGCCGTGCTTTCGGTTGTAGGTGGCGCGGATCCGCGACGGGTGCCCGGCCTGTTGCCACGAGTGACCGTGCGTCGGCCGCACCTCTACCGGGCCGAACTCGTCGACGCAGATCACCTTCGAGTTGGTCGGCGCCTTCGCGTAGAGCTTGGTGATCCGCTTTTTTGCGGCACGAACTCCGGGTCGTTGCTCTCCTTCCAGGTCTTGGTGCGTTGGAACGTGACGCCGTTCTCGCGAAGGATCCGACCAATCATGTTCGCCGTGATCTTCGAGACCATGCGTCGAGCAACGAGGAAGTCGGCGAGCTTGCGAAGCGACCACGTCGTCAGCGGCAGCCCGAAGTCCTTGGGCCGCATCGTCGCGATCTCGACGACCTGTGCCACTTCCTCCGGTTCCAACTCTCGCGGTCTGCCCGTGCGTGGCTTCGGCTTCAGCGCCTCGAACGAGCCGGCATCGAACCGCCGGATCAGTTCGCGCACATACTCCTCGTGAAGGCAGAGCTGCTTGGCAATGTGCTTGGCCTGCATGCCCTGCCCTGAGAACGCGACCACCTGTGCGCGCCGCAACATCACCGCGTTCGTCGAGGACTTGAGAATTCGCGACAGCTGCAGTCCTTCAACTCGCGTCAGATCTCGAACGAAGGAGCACATGCATGACGCCCTCCCAGGCGCATGCACGGTCGTACGGCCCGACCGGAGAAAGTACAAGCTCTCTTCCGGTACGCGGCACTAGTGGCCAAGCCTGGGGGCGTCGAGCCGCCTACCACAGACCGAGGGGCCGCTACGAGCTGGAAACGCAACCTTTAGGCTGCAACCGGCCGGCTACTTCTCCGGGCGCCCGCGGTTGCACGCCAGTCGCGGGCCACTGTGGGCACGCGCTTGCAGCCGCCGATGGTCGGCGATCGAGCTCGTGGATCACTCACGACCGGTCTTCTGTCTCGCTCTCGAACTCCTCGCCCTCGCCCGAGTCGACAAGCGTCGGCGCAACGCACCGGGCAGTCTTGGCGGAACTACCAGGACTACCAACGACTACCAAGTTAGAGCCGAACTACCACGACACAGTAGTTCGTGTCACTTCCCAACAGTTCACCGTGGAACTCCGTCCAAACCTCGGATAGAGTGCCGTTCTCGCGATTCTGGCCAGTTTGCAGGGCTGGAGCGTGGACGCTGCTGGCTGAGCCCTGAAGTCCCTTACAAGGAGGATGTCAGGGGTTCGAGTCCCTTATCGCCCACCAGGCGCGCGTGGCGCCGGACCCCGATTCCCGGCGCGCGACGGTGCGCAACCTGTGGCCCCGTGCCGATCTACTTCGGCGCCGCGGGCGGCAGATACAGGGCACGCCACTTGTCGATCTCCGCCGGCGCGTTCTGCACGCGGTTCTCGGCGAAGATCCCTGCGAACTTCCCCTCGCTGAAGAAGGCCATGTAGGGTGTCTCGCCGCGCTGGTAGGTGTTCTTCGCCGTCACGAACACATCGACGCGCCAGCCGTGCACATGGCCGAACTTGGGCGGTTGTCCCGGAACGTCAGAGTCGAACAGAGAGCGCCGCAGGCGATAGCGCTCCGGAGCCGCGAAGCGGTAGCGCGCCGTGCCGTCGTCCTTCAAGATGCGGTTCATCACGGCGCGCACCTGCTCCTGGTGGTCCGCGGGCGGCAATGGCCCGGGGTCCGAGACGACCTTTCTCGTGCAGGCGCAGAGCGTGACCAGCATGGCAAGCGAGAGCGTTCGCATGCGTCGCTTTCATCGGCGGCCGGCAGACATTCCTCAAACGCGCGAGCAGCGCAGCGTCTCAGCGGTCGCGGTGCTGGCTGCTGCCGGCCATCGTCACCGGTGCTGCAGAGCCGCCGGCCGTGGCAACCTCGGCGCGAGCCTCGGTGCGGCCGAACAGCAGCGGCACCCAGCGCAGCAGCAGCGACAGGCTGGCGCCTGCGACGGCGCCGCCAAAGACAGGGAACACGATCCAGCGCAGGTCGACCCACAGCGGCGGCGGCGCACCGTGGTAGCGCGACCAGCCGTGGGCGGTGCCCGACGCGAGCAGCCAGCCGATGAACACCGCGGCCGTGACGTTCAACGCGACGAGCCGGCTGCGCGTCGTGCGGTCGTAGAGCCGGGCGACGACGGCGCTCGAACCCCGCCAGCGCTGCGCCAGCAGATACGTGATCACGGCGAACAGCACCATCGAGTCGATGCCGAGCTCGGTGCCCATCGCGTGACCCGTGACGACGTGCGTGCCGTGGACGATGCTGTTCAGGTTCGGCACCGAGATCACGATCGAGACCAGCAGCATCGCCGTGGTCCACCACTTCGCGGACACGAGGAAGGGCGCCGCCGGATGGGCAGGTCCCGTGCTCGACTGCTTGCGCAGCGACTTGCCGATGTCCTGCATCAGCTTCAGCAGGATCACGATCTCGAGCATGCTGACGACGAATGCGATCCACTTGACCAGCGGGTCCTGAGGCAGGTGATAGGTGTGATGCGCGTAGTTCGTGAACGAGTTCAGGCAGCCCACGCCGAACAGCGCGAACGCGATCGGAGACTGCGCATAACGCTTGTCTCCGCTGACCCTCTCGGCGACGTAAGACAGCGAGCCGTAGACCAGGAAGTTGAACGAGCCGACCAGCGTGCCACACGATTTCCACTGCAGCTGCAGGTCGCGCAGCGGTTGCTCGTGCACGGCCGGCAGCAGGTAGGCGTGGAACTCGACGAACGTGAACACGAAGTAGATGACGCCGACGGTCCAGAACCAGACGTAGATCGGCTGGTCCCAGAAGCCGAGCCGCAGCCGCTTCAGGAACGTCCACGCGAACGCGAGCCATCCGGCCAGCAGCAGCGCCGAGAAGACGGGAGGGAACTCCGCATACTCGCGACCGGTGCTGAAGCCCATCGCGAGCGTCACGAGGATGCCGGCGCCGGCTGCGAGCCAGCAGCCGGTGTGGAACCAGAAGCGGCGGATGTCGCCGCGGTCGAGGCCGTCGCCGCGGCCGGCGAGGTAGTGGTAGATCACCGCGACTGCGGCGCCGTAGATCCACAGCGCGAGCAGCGTGGTGTGGATCGGCCGCGTCCTCGTGAGGCCGAGACCGGCTTCGTGCAAGCCCGGCGAGAGCCCCGGCACGTAGTGCAGTACGGCCAGGATGCCGCTCAAGAGGCCGAGCACCACGCAGGCGATCGCCATGCGCAGCTGGATCGCCACGAGGCGGTCGACGTTGGCGCCGCGGTCGGAGAGCGAAGCGCTCATCGGAATTCCCACCATGGCAGGCCATCGCCGGCGTTCGTGGACGTCGCACGCCAGACCGCGAGCACGGCGTCGCGATGTTTGGCGAGCCACGCGAGATACTCGAGCAGCTCGGCACGCTGCGATTCCTGCAGCGGCCACGCCGGCATGCCGCGCGCGGGCCGGCCGTTCGTGATGACTTCGCGCAGATCGGCGTCGCTGAGACGGTTTCGGGCGCCGGACAGATCCGGTGCCAGATACGGGCCGAGTGGCGTGGCGCTGAATAGACAGTGGCAGGCGACGCACGTCGCGTGGAAGAACTGCTGCCCGCGCGACGCCGCGGGCGACATCGGGTCCTTCGCGGATTGGGTCTCGATCGCCATCAGCACCTGCTCGCGCGGGATCGGCACGGTGCTGCGTGCCTGGCCGATGCCGGTGCGGTCGATCGCGCGCAGGAACGCTTCGATCGCGTCGATCTGAGCCTTGTCGAAGTTCCAGGCCGGCATCTGACCGCTGCCGACGGTCAGCATCGTCTCGAGCCGCTTGCGGTCGACGCGCGCCGCGGCGTTGGTCAGGTCAGGGCCGAGGAACCCGCCAAAGCCGTAGAGCTGGTGGCAGGCTTGACAGTTGTTGTCGAGCCAGAGCTGCCGGCCGCGCAGCGCCGTCGCTTCGAGGCGCCCGTGGGCGTCCGCGGTCCCATCGCTGTAGACCAGGGCGGTCTGGCCGGCGAACGCCAGCACCAGGCTGGCCATCATGGTTTTGCGGTGGGAGACCTTCAACGAGACCTGCAGTGGTTGGCGAGCCCGGAAGGATACGGTCGTCGCGGCCCTTGGGAAGGCTCTGCGCCGGCAGAAGGCCGCTTGCTTCTCTGCGAAGGGTTGGGCCGAAGGACCGTTCGACCGCTACGCGAGCGGCCGCGGTGTGGTGCAATGATCAGGTGCGCCGCATCGTCGTGTTCCTGCTCGTCGCTTGCGTCGTTGTCATCGCAACGACGTCGTGGTGGAGCGCCGAGACCGCGCCGCCGGTGGCCGCACCGCTCCCGACCGATGGATCACCAGAAAAAGCACAGGTCGTCGAGGCAGACGTGGCCCGCATTCCGGACACCGGATCGGCCCGGGCCGTGGCGGCGCAGCAGGCGCGCAACGAGGTCGATGCCGGCGCCGGCAGCAGCACGGACACCGGCTACACGGGTCGCGTCGTCGCACCCGATGGAACGCCGGTCGCGGCCATCGAAGTGCAGTTGCTGCGCGTCGCGGCCGATGCCGCGTTGCCGTTCGATCTCGATGTGTTCGCGCACACGCCGTCGGCACCGCGGCTCGTCGTCGCCACGGCGCTGACCGATGCCGAGGGTCGATTCGTGTTGAAGGGCATCGCGCCGCGCGGGATGTGCGCCCTGCGACTCGCCTTTGCCGACGTGCGCGCGGCACCGCCGCGGTTCCGCTCGGGTCAGGGCACGTTCGTGCCCGTGCAACGCACGCCTGCGCCCGGCGAAGTGGTCGATCTCGGCGACGTGCGCCTCAAGACCGGTGCGTCGCTCGCGGGCACCGTCGTCGACGGCGACGGGCCGGTCGCCGGCGCGCGCGTGCGCGCTGCGCGGCTGCCGCCGCTGCCGTTTGCGGCGATCCCGATCGAGCGCCTGCGACCCGATGGGGCCCTGATCGTCACGGCGGGCGGCGAGAACGGCGTGCTGCTGCTGCCCGAATGGGTGGGCCGCGCGATCGCGATGCTGCCGATCGCGGAGGCGTTCACGGCTGCCGACGGCAGTTTCGAGGTCCACGGTGTCGACGCCGGCGCCGTGGTCGTCGCGGTGACGGCGAGCGAACGAGCGAGTCTGCTGCGCCAGGGCGTCGAAGCCCGTGCGGGACAAACGACGCTGCTCGGCGAACTGTTCCTCGGGGATGGCTGCAGCGCCACAGTGCACGTCGTCGACTCTGCGGGAGCTCCGATCGCCGGGGCCGAAGTGCTCGTCGCGCCGATGAGCGCCGGTTTCCCGGTGCACATCGGCGAACGCGGCGGCGTCACGGATGCAGATGGCAAGACTACCATGCTCGGGCTGCCGCGCGGTCTCGCGCTCGCGGCGGCGCGGCGGCCCGGCGACGCGGCTTGGAGCGTCGGCGAAGCAGCCAACGCCGACGGCGTGCTGCGCGTCGTCGTGCCGGGACGCCATTCGCTGCTGCTCACCGTACGCGATGCGGCGGGGGGCATCCCGGCAGACATCCGCGTGCGCGCCGTCGCCGGCAGCGGCAAGAACGGCGCGGTCGAGATCGCGCTGTTCGGCCTGCGCGAGCCAGCCGAACGCACGCAGCAGATCGAACGGCTCGACGACGGCCGGCTCGTGCTGCGCGACCTGCCGGCGGGGCCCTGGTGCATCGTGGTCGCGGCGTCGGGTTGCGCGACGGAGTCGTTCGATCTCGACCTGCGCGCCGACACCGAACGTCTCGTGTCGCTGCGGCAACCACGCGTGCTGCGGGTCCGCACCGTCGACGCCGCGGGCGAACCCGTGGCCGAGGCCACGCTCTACGTGCAGCCACGCGGCGGCACGCGCCAGCAACGCATCGTCGAGCTGCCGCTGAGCGCCGGCCGCACGGGTAGCGACGGCTGGTGCACCGTGCGCGATCTGCCGACCGACTCGATGCGCCTCACGGCGATGCACAGCCTGCACGGGCAGGTGCACGCTTTGGTCGAAGGTCATCCCGCGGAGCTCGTCATGCAGTTCGCGGCGGCGGCGTCGATCGAGGGCGTGTTGACCGACGGCGGCCGGCCGCCGCCGCCGGGCCGCTGGGTGATCGTGCTCGAACGGCGCCAGGAAGGCGGCCGGAAGGGGTCGATGCCCGACCTGCCGCAGCTCGCGATGCCGGGGCTCGACGGATCGTTCGTGTTCGCGGCGCTGCAGCCCGGCAAATACCGCGTGACCGCGCAGGACTCGATGCCCGACATCGGCACCGTCGCCGGCGTGATCCAGTATCAGGCGCGGCAGAAGCAGGTCCTGCCGTGGAACAAGGCTGAAGTCGAGTTGCGCGGCGGCGACGTCGCGAAGGTCCGCTTCGACGCGCTGCTCGATGCCACGCCCTACGATGGTCCGGGGGCTCTCGTGCGCGGCACGGTGACGATCGACGGCGCGCCCGCGGTGGGGGCCATCGTCGTCGGGCAGTCGAAGTCACCCGAACGCCGCATCACGAGCCGCGTCGTCGCGAGCGGGGAGTTCGATCTCGGCCGCTGTCCGCCCGGCGAGCTGCGGGTCATCGTCGTGCCCGCGGACGTTGCCGCGAGCCGGCTCAAGGACAACCTGTTCAGCCACCACTATGCGCGCAACTTCGCCGTCCTCGTCGAGCAGCCGTTGCAGCTCGACATCCGCATCACGACCGGCGGCGCGTTCGGCGAGGTGCGGGATGCGTCGGGGGCTGTGGTCGCCGATTGCCGCGTCGTGCTGTTCGACCGCGGTGGGCAAGGAAGATCGAGCTCGCTGCGCGTCCAGCGCTCGGACGCGCGCGGCGTGTTCCGCTTCGAGGGCGTTACCACGGGGACCTACGAACTGCGCGCCGAGAAGGAACGGACGGGGCGCACGACGTTGCGCGACGTGCTGGTCGCCGAGGGTTGCCCCAGGGGGCCGATCGCCGTGATCCTGCAGCCTGTCGCCCGGGTCGCCGGCCGCGTCGAAGCGACCCAGCCGGGAACGCAGGCGGGGGATGCCGCCGCGGTCGTGGTCAGGTTCGTCCCGCTCGACCGCGGCGAAGAACGCAGCGGGTTCACGGCGGCCGACGGGAGGTTCGAGTGGAACGACGTAGTCGTCGGTCGCTACCGCGTCGAGCTGAACCGGCGAGGTGGAGCTGTGCACCGGGCCGGCGAAGTCGCCGTGAGTGCGCCCGCCACTCTCGACCTCGTGTTGCGGTTGCCTTAGCTCACTGCTTGTTGTCGCCCTTCTTCCCGGGTGGCTTGTCACCCGTGGAACCCGGCTTCTCGGCGGCGATGCGCGACACTTCCGCTTCGATCGCCGCGGCCCACGCTGCGGGATCGAAACCTTGCGGTCCCCTGGCCCCGACGTAGGCGATCATGCCGTCCTTGCCGACGAGATACAGCCGATCGGGCCAGCCGCCATACGCGTCCTGGACCTTGTTGTCGACGTGGTCGACGAGAGCCGGCATCGGCAGCTCGAGATCCTTCACGCAGGTCCCCGCCACCTTCGTGCGCTCCTTGTCGTCGATGGGATCCTCGATCAGGCCGAAGCCCGACGGCATCTTGCCGTCGATCGGGTGCGCCTCGCGCACGTAGACGAGGAAGAACGCGACGTCGGTGTTGTGCTTCTCGTAGATCTCGCGCAGCCGACCAGCCGCGTTGCGGAACGGGGGTCAAGTGTAGCTGCCGAAGATCAACGCGACGGGCTGCTTGCCGCGCAGCGACGAGAGCTTGACCGTCTTGCCCTCGCTGCCGAGCAGCGGCAGCTCGAAGTCGGGGGCGAGGCTGCCGACCTGGGGCCGCTTGTCCTTGTCCTCGGGGCCACGCGGGTCGCGGCGCCCGCGCGCGGGGCCCGCTTCGAAGTCCGCGGCTTCGAGCACGCCGTTGCGATCACGGTCGAGGTTGGCGAACGCCTCGGCGGTGCGCGGGTACTCGTCCTTCTGGATCTTGCCGTCCTTGTTCTTGTCGTACTGCTGCAGCAGCTTGTCCAGCACCTCGGGGCCGAGCATGATGTTTCGTCGTTGGGATGGCGCGCGAGCAACGGGCAGGGCCAGGACGGCCAGGGCGACGAGGACTCGTGATGTCATGACGTGAAGAAGTCAATGATACCGTGGCCGGGTCGCGGGGGTGTCGGCGCGCGATGCACGGATTGTGCGACGAAGGCACGGCTCGGGCTTGAGCCGCAAGCTGGCGTCGGTTCGCATCGCGGCAATGGCCACGGACCCCCGCAAGATCAGTTCGTTCGTCGACGGCGTCTGGGAGAAGGACATCGTGCCGCAGCTCGTCGACTACATCCGCATCCCGAACAAATCGCCCGCCTTCGACAAGGACTGGCAGCAGGCCGGACACATGCAGCGCGCCGTCGACCTGATCGCGGGCTGGTGCAGGGCGCAGCCGATCGAAGGGCTCACGGTCGAAGTCATGCAGCTCGACGGCCGCACGCCGCTCATCTACATGGAGATCCCCGGCGAGGGCGACGACTGCGTGCTGCTCTACGGGCACCTCGACAAGCAGCCCGAGATGGTCGGGTGGTTCGAGGACCTCGGTCCGTGGCAGCCCGTGCGCAAGGGCGACAAGCTCTACGGCCGCGGTGGCGCCGACGACGGGTATGCCGCGTTCGCTTCGCTGACGGCGATCCGCGCGCTGCGCGAGGCCGGCGGAAAACACGCGCGCTGCGTCGTCGTGATCGAAGCCTGCGAAGAGAGCGGCAGCTACGACCTGCCGTTCTACATCGATGCGCTGAAGACGCGCATCGGCACGCCGAGCCTCGTCGTGTGTCTGGACTCGGGCTGTGGCAACTACGACCAGCTCTGGTGCACGACATCCCTGCGTGGTCTCGTCGGTGGCGATGTCCGCGTCGAAGTGCTGACCGAAGGTGTGCACAGCGGCGACGCGAGCGGCATCGTCCCGAGCAGCTTCCGGGTCTTCCGCGAGCTCATGGAGCGCCTCGAAGACAGCGAGACGGGCTGCATCTTGAGCAAGCACTTCTACGTCGAGATCCCGAAGCAGAGGAAGAAGCAGGCCAAGGTCGTCGGCAAGGTGTTGGGCGATCGCTTGTGGCAGAAGTTCCCGTGGGTGAAGGGCACGAAGCCGATGGCGAAGGACCTGACCGAGGTCGTGTTGAATCGCACCTGGCGTCCCTTCGTCGAATTGATCGGGATCGACGGCGTGCCCGGCATCGACAAGGCCGGCAATGTGCTGCGGCCCTACACGACCGGCAAGCTGTCGCTGCGCATTCCACCGCGCGCCGACGCGCAGGAGTGTCTCGATCGGTTGAAGAAGCTCATGACGAAGGACCCGCCGCACGGTGCTTCGATCACGTTCTCGAGCGACAAGGCGAGTGCGGGCTGGGACGCGCCACCGCTCGCGGAGTGGCTCGGGAAGTCGTGCACGAAGGCATCGCAGACGTTCTTCAAGAAGGACTGCGTCTACATGGGGGAGGGCGGCACGATCCCGTTCATGGGCATGCTCGGCGAGAAGTTCCCGAAGGCTCAGTTCATGATCACCGGGGTGTTGGGGCCGCACAGCAATGCCCACGGGCCGAACGAGTTCTTGCACATCCCGATGGGCAAGAAGCTCACGGCCAGCGTCGCCCTGGTGTTGGAGGAGCATCTGCTGCGCGATGCAGCGAATGGCGGCGGGAACGGCGCGGCGAAGGCGTCGAAGGCGCGTCGCAAGGCGGGTCGCAAGAAGTAGGGGGAGGGATGGCGGCCTTGGCGCCGCAAGCGCCATGCCACCGGACCCAACCCGCCGTGCGTCGCGGCCGCGGATCTCGACGGCGATGGCGACGTGGACCTGGTCTCGGCCGACCCCGACAGCAGCACCTCGACGCTTTTCTTCGGCGGCAAGTGAACCGTCGCGCGCCTCTGGCCCGGTCGAATCAAAAGTCCGCAAGCTCCGAGCAAGAGCTTGTCCTGGCGGTTGTCGTGAAGGGTGAATCCGAGCGTGGCAAACGCAGACCGAGGCGTATGCTCCCCCGCACGCAGGAGTCATCGCTATGGGCCGATTCGATGGATCTCGTCCGGTCGATCCCACGCGCAGCACATCGAACCTCGAGGTGAGAGCTGTGGCGGTTCCACCGCAGAGCGGCGAGCACGACTCTCCGCGATCAGCCGAAGGCGAGGCACAAACAGTCGATTGCAGCAAGGGTCGGCCGCCGCGTCCCCAGCTGCAAGGCTTGTCGACGCTGCGTCGAACCTGGCACCAGACCGTCGGTGTGTTGCTGGTCGAGGACGATCCGGTGGATCGCACCGCGGTCGAACGCGTGTTGCGCACGGTTCCGCAATGGCAGGTGTTCCCGGTAGCTGACCTGGCCAGCGCGCGAGAAGTACTCGAGGGGTGCGGCGTCGACATCGTGATCGCCGACCTCAATCTGCCCGATGGCGTCGGGTTCGACCTGCTGCCGGACATCGGCGATCTGCCGATGGTCGTACTGACCGGTACGGGCGACGAGAACGTGGCCGTCAAGGCGATGAAGCTCGGCGTCGTCGACTACCTGGTCAAGGATGTCGATCTCACCTACCTGTCGACGCTGCTCACGACGATGCAACAGGCTCTGCTCGCCTGGGAACAACGGCGGGCCGAGCGCGAGTTGATCGCCTCGTCACACCGCGCTGCCGAGCACCTGCGCGAACTCGCGGCGCGCGTCGACGAACTGCTGTGGATTCGCGAAGCGGATGGTCGCTACACGTTCGTGAGCGCGATGGCTCAGGATCTGCTCGGCGTCCCGGCCGAAGAAATCGAACGCGACGGCGCGGCGTGGCTGCGATACGTGCCGACCCAGTGGCACACGCGCCTGGTCCGCCAGGACGAAATGGAGCGCACGATCGACTACCAGGTCGACCACCCCGAACTGGGCAAGCGCTGGCTGCAGGAAACGCGCATGCCGGTGCTCGACGACCAGGGTCGTCTCGTCCGCACGGTGGGCGCGACGCGGGACGTGACCGATCTCCACCGGCGCGAAGCCGTGCTGCGTGGGGAGGTCGCCCAGCTCGAGGGCATCGCGAATCACGACCCGCTCACGAGCGTGCGGAATCGCGTCGGCCTGTGGCAGCAGTTCGTGCGCGAGCGCGACCGCTGCCAGCGCACCGGCGGACCGCTCGCCGTGGCGGTCATCGACTGCGATGGCTTCAAGAAGATCAACGACCTGCACGGACACGATGCCGGCGACGCGTTGTTGCAACACGTGGCGGCGGTCATCCAGCAGCACCTGCGGCCCACCGACGTGATCGGCCGCATGGGCGGCGACGAGTTCGTGCTGTTGATGCCCGATACGCGCGTCGCAGAAGCCATCGCGGCGTGCGAACGCATCCGGACGATCGTCGCCGATTCGCCGTATGCGTGGCGCAACCATCAGCTGCGGGCGTCGCTCAGCATCGGTGTCGGGCCCGCGCCGATGCTGGCGAAGGACCTCGGCGAAGTCATCCATGGCGCCGACCTGTCGCTGCTGCTCAGCAAGGCCAGGGGGCGCAACAGGGTCACGGGCTCGGCAGGGACGGAGACGCTGTCGGTCGGCGACCTGCTTCGGCCGCAACGCCAGCCGGTCTTCGCGCAACCGATCCGGCGATTGTCCGATCGACAGGTGGTCGGCCAGGAGGTCGTGTGTCGGGGACCAGGCGGTGAGGATGCTGCGATCGTCACCGCCGTCGCCAAGCTGCACGACCAGATCGTCGAGGTCGACCTCAAACGGATCGCCAGAGCGCTCGCAACAGCCCCGCGCGACCACGTGCTCGTGCACGTCGACGTGCAGCCAGCGACGGTGATGCACTGCCGCCTCGACGTCTGGAAGCGGATGCTGGAGGACATCGATCCGACGCGCGTCTGCTTCGAGCTGCCGGAGCCGCAGCTGATCGGATTGCCGGTCGCCATGCAGCCGCGCCTGCGCGAGCTTCGCGAACTCGGCGTGCAGATCGCGCTCGACGACGTCGGGTTCGGCCGCAGCTCGCTCGACTCGCTGATCCTGCTCGAGCCAGCGATGATCAAGCTCAGTGAAGGACTCGTCGTCGGAGTCAGCGAGGATCCGCTGCGGTTCCGCGGCCTCGTTCGCATCGCCGCACTGGCTGTGAGTCTCGAGGCCATGGTCGTGTGCACCGACATCCGGACCGAACAGGAGTTCGCGACCTTGCAGGAACTCGGGTTCTTCGCGGGCCAGGGTCCCGTGCTCGGCGACTGGGAGGAGCTCGTCAACCCGAACGGGAGTCCGTGATGGCAGCGAGCACCGTCGGCGGCTCGTGTACGAGCCGGCATCCTCTGAACATCCTGCTGATCGAGGACGATCCCATCGATCAGGAAGCGACGCGCCGGGCGTTGGTGCACAACAAGATCCCGTTCGTGCTGCAGATCGCCGGGGATGGAGCTGCCGGGCTGGCCTGTCTGCGCAACGGCGCCAGCTTCGACGTGGTGCTGTTGGACCTCAAACTGCCGGTGCGCGGAGGGATCGAAGTGCTGGCGGATCTGCAGGTGACGCCGCCGCGCCACCTCCCGCCGATCGTCGTGCTCACGTCGTCCGACAGTGACACCGACCGGCGGGGTTGCTGGGCACGCGGTGTCGTCGGCTACTTCGTGAAGCCTCTGGCCGGGGCCGACCTCTCGCGACTCATGGCCGTCATCTGTTCCTACTGGTGGCACTCGCTGCCGCGGCCGTGATGTAGCCGGGGATGCAAGCGCGCGGCCGGGCTGCGCCCTACTTCACGAAGTTGTAGTCGCCCTTGAACGAGCAGTAGGGCTCACTCGTACCGGTCATCGCCATGCCCATCACCTTCTTGAACCTGCCGGCGCCGTCGAGCTCGACCACCATCCGCTGCGCTGTCATCTGCCCCATGTAGGAAGCCAATGACGTCGCGAGGATCTTGCTGTCGTCGACGATCCGTTGCTCCATGCTGCCCACCACACCCATGTTGTCGGCGCCGAACGAATCGAAGCACTTCTTCTCCTTGTTCCAGACGAGGAAGTACTCGGCCTGGTAGGTGAAAGGTGAACCCTCGCTCTTGCCCGTCGTCGTGGTCTGCAGCACGGCGCCGCCGAAGATCGGCCGGCAGAAGTCGGTGCCCGTGAGCTTCATCACGGGCGTGCCGGGCATCATGATCATCTCGCCCTTGAACTCGTAGGTGCCCGCGGCCTTGGTCATCTTCACCAAGGGTTCCGCCGCCGGCGCCATGGCCGCCGACGCCTCGATCGCGACCGGCTTCAGGTTGCTCGCGCGCGTGAAAGACCCGGTCACGCACTCGAACGTCGGCCCTGTGGCCCCGAGCATCGTCATGCGGAACTGCATGCCATCCTTGCCGATCTTCGTCTCGTGTCGTTCGGCGAACAGCTCGCCGCCGTGCTTCTTCGCGACGATCTGCACCATCGTGTCGTCGCTCGGGAACACGATCTCGTTGAGCGAGCCCTCACCCTCGTTGCTCACGCCGATGCTGACGTAGCGGTCGTTCTCGCGGTCCCAGCCGAGCAGCTCGCGGAATGCCAGCGGCGGCATCGCGCTGCCGAAGTCGACGAGCGAGTTCACGCTCACGAAGTGGTTGCCGAGCGTCCACGCATAGGTGGACTGGCAGGTCCAATCGACCGGCGCCTTGCCGGGCTCCATCGTGGCCGTGCCTTTGCCGGTGTAGCTGCCGATCAAGCGTTCGAAGCGCTTGAGCTCGGGGGCCGGTCCCGGCATCTCGGGGGACTGGGCCCGGACGAATGGGGTGAGCAAGAACAGACTTCCGATCGCGACGAGTTTCATTGTTCCTCCTGAGGCGGAAAGTGGGGGCCCAATGATAGCCGGTTGCGCACAGCGTTTCCCGAAACCGGCGCGCGGATGGCAACGGCGATGCCATCGTGCCGCGCCAACGTTCCCTTGGTGACTCCCATCGGGTAACTAGTTGCGGCATGGCCAACCCTCGCGTCTTCTTCGACATCAACATCGGCGGAAAACCCGCCGGTCGCATCACCTTCGAACTGTTCGCCGACGTCGTCCCGAAGACGGCCGAGAACTTTCGCGCGCTGTGCACGGGCGAAAAGGGCATGGGCAAGTCCGGCAAGCCGCTGCACTACAAGGGCTCGCGCTTCCACCGCATCATCAAGCAGTTCATGTGCCAGGGCGGGGACTTCACGCGCGGCAACGGTACGGGTGGCGAGTCGATCTACGGTGAGAAGTTCGCGGACGAGAACTTCAAGCACAAGCACACGACGCCGGGCTTGTTGTCGATGGCCAATGCCGGCCCTGGCACCAACGGTTCGCAGTTCTTCATCACGACGGCCGTGACCTCGTGGCTCGACGGCAAGCACGTCGTCTTCGGCAAGGTCACGGACGGCATGAAGGTCGTGAGCGCCATGGAAGCCGTGGGTTCCGGCTCGGGCTCGACGTCGGCCGACGTGACGATCGCCGACTGCGGTGAATTGAAGGAGAAGTGAGCAGCCCGGCGAGCCGTCCACCCCTCGCGCTCCATCCTCGCGGTGGCGAGGCACCGCGAAGCGGCGCAGCTACGCTGTCTACGGGACGGGGTGGACCTGAACGTTGCCGCCGACCAGCGTCCCGCTCGCGTTGTAGCCGCTCGAGAGCGAGAGCGAGAACGTGTCCGCGGTCCCGGGCTCGCCGTTGTCGACGACGGTGCAGGTGAAGGTGAAGCCACCCACTCCATTGATCGTGCACGTGCCCGTGAACGTGCGCGTGGTGGCGTTGACGATCGTGTAGCTCGTGATCGAGGTGGAGCTGACGTGGATCGGCGTGGTGCCGTGGTCGAGGTAGTTCAGATGGCCCGACGGGGCGGCGGGGTTGCGCACGTTCAAGCCGAAGTTGCCCCTGGCGGCGGTTGGCGTGCCCGTGATGAAGCCTCCCGCGGTGACCTTGTCGACGTGCTGGGCAACGGCAAGGCCCGATCCGACGGTGCACACGAACAGCGACGAGGCGAGGAGTCGTGCTAAAGTCTTCATTGTCTTTCTCAATAGATGGAGACTCACGAACTGAGACATCGCCCGGACCACCCGGGAGACGGGTCTGAGAGGTGAGCGCGGTCTGGAACCGCGGCTCCACTACGCGTCGGTCTCGAGCGTCGAGTTCGGCTTTTCCGCAACGGGCAAGTTCCGCGCAGCAACTGCGACCCATTCGGGCGTTGTTACCGAATCGCATTCTGAGATTCGCACCGCCTTGGCTCGAGGTCGAGTTCGCAGGGGTTGACTGTTGTCGACGGCCTCGGGCTATCGCCCTACAGACTCAACCCTAGACTGAACAGGACGACGGAGGAAACACTGTCGCCGCGGCTGACCGCTGTCGCCGGCATCGGGCTATCACCCTACAGTCATTGCCCTACAACAGCGTGGCGTAGCAGAACACGTCGCCCAACGGGCTCCCGTCGAGGTTCGGGAACAGCATGTGCCGGCGCAACAGTCCTTCGCGCTCGAAGGCGCAGCGCTCGAGCACCTTCACCGACGCTTTGTGCTCCGGGTGGCACAACGCATACAGACGGCGCACGCCGAGGGATCGCGCGAGCGTGATCATCGTCGACAACGCTTCGGTCGCGTAGCCCTTGCCCCAGCTGTCCTTCGCGAAGACGAAGCCCGTGCTGGCGCGCTGCGGGGTCTCGAACGCGAGCCCCGTACTGCCGAGCAGCTGGCCTCCCTCGCGCGCAAACACGAGCAGCGGCCCTGCTGGCGACTTCTGCCATTCGGCGTCGCTGCTGGCGAGGAACGCGCGCGCGTCCTCGACCGAGCCGTGCTTGGGCCAGCCGAGGTAACGCGTCACTTCGGCGTCGGCGGCGTAGCGGCGGAAGATCGCGTCGGCGTCATCGACGCGTGGCCGGCGCAACAGCAGGCGCGGGCTCTCGATCGGCTCCTTCGGGGCGGCCTTGGAGCTGCTTCCGCGGCTGGTGTTCTTGTCCTGCTCCTTTGTCTTGGTCTTGGTCATGACAGGGACGGCATTTTAGTGAAGAACCTGTCCGGACTCATCGGTTGCTCCGCGCCGGATCAACATGAACCGGGACGCGAACGTCCCGTGACAAGACGCGAGGGGGAACTGCCCGCGAGAGGCTGGTCGTCCTCCATCGCCGCCAGCTCCTTGCCATCTGGCACTGAGGCTACGGCGGTCTGCCAGTGCGCACATCGGCCCAGGCGCGGTCCGGGTCGTGGCGCGCGAAGCTGTGGCGATGAGACACACGCGCGTCATCGTCACTCACTACGGCGGGCCTGACGCCCTTCAGGTGGTCGAGGAGGAGTGTCCCGAGCCGAAGGACGGCGAAGTGAGGGTGCGAGTGCTGGCCGCAGGCGTCTCCCTCCCCGACGTGCTGATGCGCGAAGGCGGTGCGCAATGGATCGTCGCTCGATGCGGGAGCAGCGTGACGACTGCTCGGATCGACCGTCAGATGTCGAAGCGAACGGCGAACTGCAGGCGGTTGGCCCTGCCGAAGGAGCCGTCTTGGTCCTCGCGCGAGCCGTACAGATACTCGACGCCAGCCCATGAACGGTTGGAGAACTGGTAGATCAGGTTGGCCGCGGCGTACTCGAGGTTCTCGACGACGCCCGTGACCGGCACGCCGGTCGGCAACTCACCTTCGCCCCAGCTGTAGGAGGCGGTGCTGCGCCACTTGGCCGACCAGTGGTGTTCGTAGGCAACCATGAAGCCGAGCACGTCGATGGGTTCGAGGTTGCCCGACGAGTCGAGGGCCGCCGTGAAACCGCCGCGGTAGCGACCGACGCCGGGACCGTAGGTGCCCTGGAAGAAGAAGTGGTCGCGCTCACAGACGTCCAGGCGCGTCGAGAAGTTCATTCCGTAGAGCACCACCGTCTCGGCCGGTGCCGCGTCGGGGTCGAAGCGTGCTGTGCCACCGAAGACGCCGAGCTGGCAGTGTCCCATGCCGTGCGCCCAGCGCACGCGGCCGCAGAAGTCGGGAGTGGCTTCCTCGACCTCACCCGGGGTGGCTGTCGCGAGCTGTCGCGAGGCCGGGTCCTCGACCGCAACCGCCCAGTAGCTGCCGGCCTTGGTGATTTCGCCGCGATAGCGGATCTGCGCCTGCCGGATCAGCGGGAAGGCGATCGGCGACTCGAAGTCGAGCGTCTCGGGCATGCAATCCTCGTCCATGAACGTGCTCCAGGTCTGGCCACCGAGCACGCCCCCGAGCGTGCCGAAGGCATGGCGGAGCCGGAACGCGTTGCCATCGCCGAAGAAGTCGCCCTCCACGAAGATGCGGAGGTCGCCCTCCGAGGTCGGCCCGCGTACGTCGAGGTTCAGACGCGTCGATCGGGCATGCAGCCGCGTGTTCATGCCGGGATCGTCCTCGTCGTTGGTCGGGATCGTGCGAGGGTCGAAGGAGTCCGTCGAGCCGATCTCGTCGAAGTCGTGGATCAGGTCGACCTTCACGTAGCCGCCGAGCTTCACATCGAACTCGCCGACCTTCCATTGCAGGCCCTTCGCTGGCGGCGACTGGGTGACCGGCGGCGCAGGCATGGGCGCCGGTTCCTGTGCCAGCAATGACGACAATGAAGTGACCAACCCGAACGCAGAGCTGCTGACGAGGCGGTTCACGAACAGACTCCTGGAAGAGGGAGGTGGGACTCGACGAGGGAGGACGGAACGCGGCCAACGGTAGTGAGCGTCCAGCCGCGAATGCCACAACAAGTTCGCAACGGAACGGACGCCCCGGGCCGGCCTGCAGGTCGGCGTCATCGCTGTCCGGCCCACATCCGATTCCTCCGTTTCCCCGTGGCCGCCTGCGGCGCCGGAAGCTGTCTCATTCGTTGGCGACGACCTCGTCAGTTGGAGGCGATGAAAAACGGGCCGTCCGGCATGCAGCCGGACGGCCCGGCTCCCGCAGGTTCCCGAAGTCGACCGGCCGGCACATGGCCTCCGGTTGCGTAGGCTTCGTCCGTGGCTTCGCGCCACGGCAGCGACACAGGAACAAGGGCCAAATGGCGGCGACCGTGACAGTGGATCGGCGGATTTCCGCAGAATGTGGCGATCGGTCGTGCGGCGGCGTCCTTTGTCGCGGTGCGTCACTGTCCCGCACGCTGACGTTGGCCAGGGGCCGATGCGGCGCGTCCGCACAGGAGCCCTACGACGGCGCCGATCACGTGCGCGAGCGGCACTGGCACGCCCGCGGCCTCGACGAACACCGTGCTCGCGGTCGTGAACTCATAGCCGATCTTGGCGACGAAGCCCGCCGCGACGAGGCTCGCCGCGACGACCAGGCCGGGCTGCCGTGCTGCGGCCGCGCGCCGCAGCACGTCGGCGACGAGCAGCGCGAACAGCGCCGAGTCCATGCCGGACAGACCGCAATAGCTCGACAGCGACGGTTGCCAGAGCCACAGCCCGGCCGGGATCAGCAGAGCACTCGTGCAGAGGCACGCGACGAACCGCGTGCGGCCAGCGCGTTCACACAGGACGCCGAGTACGGCGAAGGCAGCGAGGTCCCAGGCGAAGTGGCTCGAGGAGGCGTGGACGAAGTGCGCGGTGACGAGCCGCCAGGCTTCACCGGCGGCGACCGCTGCGCGCGCACCGACGAGGTGCGGTTGCAGCTCGGGCGCCACGGCAACGAGGCCGGCGATCGCTGCGAGCGCAAACGTGACCAGCGGCCACCGCCCGCTCCGCATCGCGATTCCCGGCAAGGTCATCATGACCGGCGTCGCAACGAGACCAGGGCCAGCAAGGCCAGGGCTGCCGCGAGGACCGCCGTCAGTGGATCGAACGCGCCGATGCCCCCGCCCCCGCCTGGGGCAGGCCGCGCGCGCCGCGGCTGGTCGGCCCGCGGGTCGGCCCGCGGGTTGGCCGGCTGCCCGGCAGGTTGTGTCTGTGGTTGCCAGCCCGCGGGCGCCGCCGGCTGCTGGGCGGGTTCTGCGGCAGCGCCCTCGGGCCCGAGCCCAGGGATCACCTTGTCGCGCAGCGACGCGAGCTGCTGGCTCAGCGCCGCGTCGACGCGTTGGTCGCGTTCGAAGCGCAGCTGGTTGCGCCGCTGGATCTGCCAGCGCTTGTACTCGGCGTCGTTCTCGAGCACGAGGAACGACGTCCACTCGGTCGCGATCGAGTAGCCCTCGCCGAGCCTCACGATCTCGTCCGTGGGCGCCGGTTCGAGGTGCCGCAGGCGCTCGATGCGGTGCCAGGCCCACATTCGCTCGACGCGCGGATCGCCGCCCTCGCTCTTCGGCAGATCGAGGTCGAAGTCGCGCTGGAAGTCGCGGCCGTTGACGGTCGCCGCGAGCGTCACCTTGCCCGGGCCGCCGTGCTTGAAACGGCCGTAGACGCGCAGCGGCATGCCGTGGAACAGGTCCGGCAGCTGCTGCGGCTCGAGGTCGTAGACGTCGGCGCCCGCGAACAGCAGCTTCACGTTGCTGGCTGCCGGGCGCGCCACCTTGCGCCGGAACGCCGCGGCCTGGCGCGCGAAGTCGTCCTGCTGCGACACGAAGGCCGCGAAGCCGCCGGCCGAGTCCGCGACGCGTTGCAGCAGCGGCCGCTCGACGTCGTTGCCGACGCCGATGCAGAACACGCGGGCGTGTCCGGGCCGCGCGCGGATCAACTCCATGAGCTCCTGCCGTTCGCCCTGCTCGGTCATGCCATCCGACAACACGACGACGTTCAGCACGCGGTCGGGGTCGCCATAGCGATACGCCTCTGCCATCGCGGGTCGCAACCGCGTGCCGCCGCGCGCCTCCTGCGAGGCCAGGAAGCGCGATGCCCGCTGCCGCGTTTCGGGGGTCGCCGCTGCGAGCTCGGCAAAGAGCTTCGATGGCTTGACGTTGAAGGTCATGACCTCGAAGCGGTCGGCGGGTTCGAGCGCCTCGACGAACGCGTCGATCGAGTGCTTGGACAGCGACAGCTTGCCGTCGTCGGCCATCGAGCCCGAGATGTCGAGCAGGAACACGTAGTCGGTGCCCTGCTCGGGCTGCGCGAGCTCGTCGCCGGCGGTCAGCGTCAGCGCGAAGTAGCCGTCTTCTCCGCCTGGCTGCGAGGCGAGGATGCCGATGTCGGTGCTCGGCTGCTCGACGCGGTAGGTCAGCACGACGTCGCGGCCGAGGTCGCCGCCGGTCGCCTCGAGCGCGGCTTCGAAGTACTTGGGCGAGTGCTTGGCGACCACGAACGCGTCGCGGTGGCTCGGGCTCTCGAACGCGGCGATCGGCGCGTCGGACAGCACCTCGAAAGTGATCGCGAACTTGCCCTTGACGCGCTCGACGAGACCGGGCCGCGGGCTGGTCGCCAGTGGGTAGACGTAGGTCGCCTGGTCGTTGTCGAAGTCGAGTTCCTGGTAGTAGGTCAGCGACACCCGCTGCTGTGCTCGCGCTGGGATCGGGAAGATGCGCATCTCGAACGTCTTGAAGTCGGTCTGCTCGAGCAGTCCCGGGTCGCGCTGCTGCCGCTTGTAGCTGTCGTAGATCTGCCGCGCGCGCTGCTTCTCGACGACCTCGCCGACCATCTCCTTGCCGTTGATCCACATGCTGAAGTTGGCGACCGAGGCGCCGCGCGGCACCGGGAACAGGTAGAGCGCCTCGACGACGCGATCCTCGGTGTTCAGGAAGACCTGATCGACGTGCGTGACCGCGACGCCGTCGTGCACGGTCACGCGCACGCTGTGCTCGACGATGTCGAGCAGACCGCCGAGTGGGCCTTGCGCAACCAGCACACCACCGGGATCGGGCGCGTGCTTTGGTTCGGCGGGGATTGCGGCAAACGCCGACAAGGCGGCGGTGAAACCGAGGGCGAGGAAGTGGGAAGGCAATGACATGAGTGGCTCCGGTTTTCGTGTGGCAACGCCGCAGACGAGGTGTCCGCGCGCGTTGTCGCGGCTAGGCGAAGCTCGTGCCGTCGCGCAGGATCCGATTGCGTATGGCTCTACCTGTTTCTCTGTTGGCACTTAGGCCAGATCGTCCGCGGAGGGCGGGACGGGGAACCAAGGACGAAGCCATACATCCTCTGTATGGTGCCTGACACTTCATGACAGGTACGAACAGACTCCTGAGGCCGGGCGAGCGACGCACGCTGCAGGCCGTGGCGAAGCTCTCCTACTGCAACCCGTTCCTGCCCGAACGCATCGACTGCGAGCGCCTTCTGCTCGGCGAGGACTACACGAAGACCGCGCTGGCGTGGAACCTCTCGCCGGGGCTCGAGCAGGACGATCCCAACGTCGCCGCGATCTGTGCGCGGGCCGAAACACTGGCGGCGGGGCTGCGCGAACGCCTGCTCGACGGCGACGTGCCGGCCGACGCCGACGAGCTGCAGCTCTACGAAGAGCTCGTGCTGTTCGTGCTCTACTACCGCAACAGCGCGGCGTTCGCCGAGCTGATCGGCAAGGCCCTCGCCGCGACGGGCGCGCGCTCGACGCGAGCAGCCTTCTACGAGGGCTTCCGCCGCGACGCGCAGCACTTGCTCGACCTTCCGGGCCGCGACCTGCCGGCGCTGCACGAGCTCCCGCACGTGTTCGCGTGCTACTACCAGATCCGCCGCGCCTTCCACCACATCTTCTACAACCTGGTAGGTACCTCGGGACCGACAGCGCGGCTGCGTGCTGCCGTCTGGCAGTCGATCTTCAGCCACGACCTGCGTCGCTACCGGAGGACGCTGCACGCCCGCATGGCGGACTTCGCGACGCTGATCGTCGGACCGTCTGGCACCGGCAAGGAGCTCGTCGCGCGCGCGATCGGCTTTGCGCGCTACATCCCGTTCCGCGCCCAGGCCCTCGAGTTCGCCGAGGACTTCTACGGCTCGTTCCAGGGTCTGAACCTGACCGCGCTCGCGCCGACGCTGATCGAGTCGGAGCTGTTCGGCCACAAGCGCGGGGCCTTCACGGGTGCGATCGCCGATCGACCGGGCTACTTCGAGACATGTCCGCCGCTCGGCACGGTGTTCCTCGATGAGATCGGCGACCTCGATCCCGCGATCCAGGTGAAGCTGCTGCACGTGCTGCAGAACCGCACCTTCCAACGCGCCGGCGACACCAAGGCCAGGAAGTTCCAGGGCAAGATCATCGCCGCCACGAACCGCGACCTCGGCGCCGCGATCGAGAGTCGCGAGTTTCGCGCCGACCTCTACTACCGCCTGTGCGGCGACGTGGTCGAGATGCCGTCGCTGCGCGAGCGCCTTTCCGACGACCCGGCCGAACTGCGCCACCTGCTGCTGTTCCTGGCGCGCCGCGAGCTCGGCCAGGGCGCCGAGGCGCTGGCCGCCGAGGTCGAGCAGTTCGTGCTGCAGCAGCTCGGCGCCGACTACGCGTGGCCCGGCAACGTGCGAGAGCTCGAACAGTGCCTGCGCAACGTGCTGTTGCGGCATGCCTATCACCCGCGCCGCAGCGCGACGATCACGGGCGAAGATCCGAGGGCCGAGCTCGCGCAGGCCGTGCGGTCGTGTTCGCTCGACGCCGGGGAGTTGCTGCGCCGGTACACGACGCTCGTCTATCTCGACGAAGACCAGAACCTCGAGGCCACCGCGCGCCGGCTCGACCTCGACCGCCGCACCGTCAAGCGTCACGTCGAAGCGGCGTTCGCCGCGCGGCTGCGGCAGAAACCGTAGAGTGCGACGGCGGTGACGTGGCTCAAGCCAGCGTCACCGCCGCGTTCGCGATCAGGCGCTGCGAACCTCGATCTTGGCGGGCCGCGATTCGGGCGCCTTCGGCACCGTGACGTTCAGCACGCCCTTGCGATACACGGCCTCGATGCCCTTGTTGGATGCATCGTGCGGCAGCGAGATCGTGCGCGAGAACTGGCCGTAGCGCTGTTCGACGCGATGCCAGCGCTTGCCTTCTGTCTCCCGGTGGTCCTTGCGCTCTGCGGTGACCGTCAGGGTCTGGTCCTGCATGTGCACCTGGATGTCCTTCTCTTCGACGCCAGGCAGCTCGAACGACAGCTCGTACGAAGTCTCGGTCTCGCTGATGTTGGCGCGCGGCAGACCGTTGGTCTCGGCCAGGCCGTAGAGCTCCGGCAGAGTGTCGCCGAACAGGCGCTGGAACAGGTTCTGGAAGGGATCGCGTGTTTGGGGCAGAGTCGTTTGGTTTGTCTTCTGCATGGTTGTTCCTCGTTGGTACGGGGTCCGTTGGTTTGGGTCGACCGCGAAAGCAACAGCCGTGCCGGTTCCAGCGACGCGTGTAGGAAGCGAAGCCCTCCCGTGGCGCGGGCTGTTTGCGAGGGTGCGACGCCGCATCTTCCTGTGCCCGCGCATGTCGAGTTGGCGCCAAGGTGACAACTTGGCGTCAGGTCCGTGCGACGCGATTCGAGACAGCGGGAGTGTCTCGTGCCGCGACGACAAATCCGCGATCTCGCCGGGTCAGGGCTTGCGCAGCTCGAGCGTCATCGCTGCGCGTCCCGGCGCGACAGCGATCGTGCCGCTCGCGCGCAGGTCCTCGCACGTCGCCTCGATCGTGTAGTCGCCCGGCAGCAGCGCGAGCGAGACGCCGACCTTGTCATCTCGCCCCCATGCCCGACCGCGCCAGACAACGTCATTCTGCGGATCGCGCAGCACGAGCGTCACGCTGCGCAGGGGCTCGGCACCCTGTGGGAACGAGAAGTCGATCGTCGTCGCGATCCCGGTCCGGAGCGGAATGTCGAGTTTCGTTTCGTGGCCGGCGCGGATCTCGAAAGGGTGCGAACTACAAGCCAACTTCTCGCCGCCGACCTGCAGCACGTAGTTGCCCGGCACGAGCGGGCCCGAACGGCCGGCGCCGTTGCTCGTGTCGAGCTGATCGGTGCGCGCGCCCGTCTCGTCGTAGATCGTCAGTGTCCATTTCGCCGGCAGTTCCGTTGCGGCCACGAGTTGGACCGCGAGCGTGCCGCCGCGTTCGAACTTCACGGTGCCGACATCCCACACCTCGTCGGGGCCGAGCGTGCGGTCCTCGAGGCGGATCGACGGGTAGCCGTCCGCAGCGAAGCGGATCGAATAGGTGCCGGGTGGATACGGGCCGTAGTTGAACGCTCCGGTCTTGGCGTCGACGGTCTCGGCCGGCGAGCCACTGTGGCCGACTTTCATGAAAGGCGAGGCGTGTACGTTCGGCAGCGCTTCGCCCTCGGGCCCGAGCACGGTGCCCCTGATGTAGACCCACGCCTCCTTCGGCAGCCGCACGACGAGTTCCTCGGCGCTCGGCCGCACGCCCGTCATGACCAGCTCCGGGAACATGCTCTTGCGGCGGAACGAGACGCGGATCGTCTCCCCTTCCTTGCAGTTGTTCAGCGCGAACCGACCCTGGGCATCGGTGTTCTCGAAGGCCGACCAGTGCTCGTCGCGCGTACCGCGTTCGAGCATCGCTTCGACCATCACGCCCTTGACGGGCTTGTCGTCGACGTCGACGACCTTGCCGCAGATCTGCAGCCCTGCCGACAGGACCGGATCCCAACGTCGCTTCTCGCCGGCGACGAAGACGAACGACTCGGTGGTGGAGCCGTGCTTGTCATCCGAGGCCTGCATCTTCAAAGTGCCCACGGCGAGCCCCTCGAGGCGATACGTGCCGTCCTCGGTGCTGCTGACGCTGCGGCGACCGAGTTTGTCCCAGTCGCCGCCCTGGATCTCGACCTTGGCGAGCGCATTCCCGGCGCCGTCGCTGACCTTGCCGAACAGCGTGACGCCCGGCTGCAGGCGGATCGTCAGGGACTCGCGGCTTCCGGCGCGCACTTCGACGTCCTGATGCCACGGTGCGAGGCCGCGCGCGCACGCGGAGACGGGCACCAGGCCTGGCACGACGCTCGTGAAGCGGAATCGCCCCGCCTCGTCGGTGCGCAATTGCTCGGACTGCGGGGCCATCGCGTTGGCGCCGTCGGGCAGCTTGTGGTTCTTCTGTTCGCGTTCGCCGGCCCGCACGACGGCGCCTGCGATCGGCCGATCTTGCGGATCGAGCACGACGCCTTCGAGCGCAGCGCCAGTGCCGGTCAGCACGATCGTGAAGTCGACCGTGGCGCCATCGGCTGCCGTGAACTGGCGCATCGACGACGGCACGAAGCCCTCCTTGCGCGCGCCGATGTGACAGTGCGTCCCCACCGCGCGCAGCTCGAACGTGCCGTCGGCACCGCTCTGACCGAGCGTCAGCGTGTTCCCGCCGGCCCAACCCGACACCACGATGTCGGCACCCGCGACGGCAACGCCGCTGCCGTCGACAACGCGGCCCTTCGCGTTCATGCCCATCTTCACCTCGAGCGTCACCTCGCTGCGCTGTCCGGCGACGATCGTCACCTTTACGTGGTCGCCATGGCCGGCGCGATCGACACTCGGGTAGACGTTGCCCGGCGCGAGTTCCGCGAACAGCACGCTGCCCGTCGCATCGCTGCGTCCGCGCGGTTCGTCGAACAAGGAGTCGGCGCCGCTGCGGTAGACCTTGACCTCGATGCTATCGGCCGGCTTCTTGTCGTCGCCCCACACGACCTTCACGAGCAGTGAGCCGGTCTCAGCCGTTCGTGTTGCAGGCGCCACTTCGCGTTCGACCGTCTCCGCCGCGGCGTCGGCGGTCGCGGCCGGGTTCGCCGCGCGCTCGATCGGCGAGGTTGCGGTAGAGGCGTTCTTGACTGGAGCCGGCGATGCGTCGGGGCTCGCATCCGGGGCGAACAACCAAGGCCAGCACGCGAACAGCAGTACTGCGATCAAGCACAGCACGAGGACGAGACGCGTACCGGTCGAGGCCATTGGCGCAGTGTCTCCGCTCGGATCCGAGACGTTGCGAGCGTAACCGCAATCGCAAACTCGGGACTCGGGATAGCGGGACAGAACGTTGACTTGCGGTGCGACCGCCGCGAAAAGGGCATCGTTCCCTCGGATTGGCGATGCGAAACACGCCAGCGATCGTCCACGCGGCGGTACTCGTCGGGCTCGCGGCCGCCTACTCCGCCGGTGGCAAGCTCGGCCTCTCGCCGCTTTTTGCGCTGAGGAACGTCAGCGTGTCTCCGGTCTGGCCGCCGACCGGGATCGCGCTCGCGGCGATGCTGGTGCTGGGCGTGCGCGTCTGGCCGGCCATCTTCGTCGGCGCGTTCCTCGTGAACTTCACCACGACCGAACACCCGACATCTTCGTTCGCGATCGCCGTCGGCAACACGCTCGAAGGCGTGTTCGGAGCCTTGTTGGTGCAGAGGTACGCACGCGGGCGCCGCGCCTTCGAACGACCGCAGGACGTCTTCAAGTATGTGGTGCTCGCCGGACTCGTGGCCACGTTGTTCAGTCCGACGATCGGCGTCACGAGCCTCGAGTTGGCCAAGCTCGAGAAGTGGCCGGAGTACGGCAGCATCTGGCTGACCTGGTGGCTCGGCGACGCTTGCGGCGCCCTCGTACTCGCGCCTCCTCTGGTGCTGTGGTCCTCGCGACCGTTCACAGCGCCTCCGCGCGAAGCGGCCGCGCTGCTCGCCGTTGCGTTGCTCGTCGGCATGCTCGTGTACAGCAGCCCGCTGCCGCTGGCCTTCCTCTGCCTGCCGGTCGTCGTCTGGGCGGGATTCCGCTTCGGCTCGCGCGAAGCGGCGACGGCCGTGCTCGTGCTGTCGGTGTTTGCGATCCTCGGCACGGTGCGCGAGACCGGTTCCTTGCCAGACGCCAGCGCGCACGAGGCGCTGCTCGTGCTCCAGGCGTTCCTGGGCGTGGTCGTGGTCACCTCGCTGTCGCTCGCCGCGGTGGTTGCCGAATGGCGCCGCGCCCAGCAGGAACTGCAGCAGCACGCGGTCGCGTTGGCGCGTTCCAACGAGGATGTGCGCGACTTCGCGCACATCGTGTCGCACGACCTCAAGGCGCCGTTGCGCGGCATCGCCGCGCTGGCCTCCTGGCTCGGCGAGGACCTCGGCGAGAGGCTGCCGGAGCGGGCCAGGGAGCAGCTGCGACTGATCGTGTTGCGCGTGGAGCGCATGGAACGGCTGATCTCCGACGTGCTCGCCTACTCGCGTGCCGGAGTGAAGCCCGCCGCGCTGGCCATCGTCGATCCGGGAACCGTGCTCGACGAAGTCATCGATCTGCTCGGGCCTCCCGCGGGTGTGAGGGTTCGCATCGATGGCGCGCTGCCGCTGATCCTCTACGACCGCACGCAGCTGCTGCAGGTGTTCCAGAACCTGATCGGCAATGCGATCAAGCACCTCGGCAAGCCGACCGGCGAGGTCGCCGTGTCGGCCCGAAAGCGCGACGGCGACATCGAGTTCCTCGTGCGCGACAACGGCGTCGGCATCGACGCGCGATACTTCGATCGCATCTTCAAGATCTTCCAGACCGCGGACACCGAGTCGCAAGATACGGGCGTCGGGCTCGCGATCGTCAAGAAGATCGTCGAGATGCACGGCGGCGCGGTTGCCGTCGAGTCGACGGTCGGCGCGGGCAGCACGTTCCGCTTCACGGTCCCTGGCCGGGGGGTGCGGTCTCCCGACGGGGTGCACCGAGCCCCGCCTCGCTCCTGAGGCGGGTGGTTTCGCGCGCGCGAGGAGCAACGATTGCCCGTCGACGCCGGCGTGACTACCGTGCAGCTGTCACGGACCTGCCTCCCATGCACATCGGCATCGCTGGCCCGAGAACGTGGACCTCGCTCGGTCGCTCGACGACCCCGATCCTGTTCGCGCTGACCCTCCCGGCCCAGGCGCTGGCGCCCGACGTGCACTGGGGCGCGAACACGTTCCCGCCCATCGATCCCGAAGTCCGGCTCAGCCTGTCGCTGAATCGCTTCACCGAGTTCAGCAAGTCGGGGCAGCGCTACAACGACATCGACGAGACCTTCGGCTTCAACATGCTGCACCTCTCGATGGCGGATCAGGTGCCGGCCTATCCCGATTTCACGTTCACGCTGTTCGCGGGCGGGGGCCCGACGGCGAACCAGCCGACGTCGTTCCTGCAGAACGACTTCTTGCACAATCTGTGGGACCTGGACAAGGTCCCGTTCGACGACACGGCATCTGGTTGGGACTACGCGTGCGGCGGCAGTCTCACGTGGTCGCAGGAGAGCGAGTTCTCGAGCCAGCGGCTGCGTCTGTTCGCCGGTGGGGGAACCTCGCTCGGCTCTCTCTACAACGAACTCTACGGTCACGCCGGTGCCGAGCTGATGCTGCCGTCGCTGAACGCCAAGGTCGGGCTGCTCGACCGCTACGGTTGGTTGCAGAACGGCAAGACGCTGCCGGCCGTCGCGGACGCCGCCAACATCGTGCAGCTCTATGTCGGCTACGTGCCGTCGCGGCTCGACACGAGGAACTGGTTCGCCGACTGGCTCGGCAACCCGGAGTTCGGCCTCACGTTCACCTACGACACGGGGCTGTTCCTCGAGACCGGCGGCATCGAGGCCATCGACACGTGGTTCATCAGCCTGCGCGTGAAGTGGCCGGACGGGCTCATGTTCGAGCTGTGGAACGACATCCTGAACGGCTCGGACTTCGGGCCCACGATGGGAATGACATTCAGCGTCGATCTGTACTCCATGATCGAGCAGAGGTGGTTCTGATGTTCTCGCTTCGCACCCTGCGCGGGGCTGGCGGCGCGGCCATGTTGCTCTTGTTGCTCGGTTGCCAGACGAATCCCGTGCTCATCATCAACCCGCATGCCGGTATCGAGGGTTCGGGAGCCCACTGCATGCGCATGCGGTTCGGCCGGCTCGTGCCGGACTACGAGACAGGCGCCTCGACGGCGGCTCACTCGGTGACCTACCGGATCGGCGAACGCAGCATCCAGGGCGAACGCCAGGTCGTCAGCGTGAAGCTGCCGTTCACCGCGGTCAACGACACCGATGCGCCATGGGTCGTGGACTCGAGCATGTTCGAGTTCGCGCGCACTTCGGACCACGAGAAGTTCGTGCGCGAAGGATCGGACTTCGCCATCGCGGTGTTGCCGCCGCGCAGCCACAACCGGTTCGACGTGCTGTTCCGGGTCGAAGCGCCGATGAACTTCGACAAGACCAGGTTGCTGACGTGTTGCTACCGTCTCGACGTCGTCGACCGCGCCGGTCCCGAACGCCTGCTGCAGAAGGAGCTGTCGCTCGCGGAAGTCAGCCAGCCCGCAGAACTGGTGCGGCTCGCGGTCGTGGTCGTGGGGGCCATCGTGCTGATCGGCGTGCTGTGAGCCAGCCCGCCCGCGTGGCCGCCCTTCGCAGGATCGGCCGGAGCAGTCGAATCGCTGCTACCTGACCTCGATGTTGCCCCCGCCGAGGACCTGTTCGGCGACCGCCGTGCCGTTCCAGTTGCTCGCGAACAGGATCGTTCCCTGGGGGTTCGTCAAGGCGAAGCCGACCGTGTCCGCGTTGCCCGGACTGCCGAGATCCGTCGCCTTGACCTGCATCAACAGGTTGCTGCCGAGCGGCACGGGGTTCAGCGGGTCGGTGATGTCCCTCAGGATCGCACCACTCGTGAACTTGAAGGTCTTGCCGCCTGCGTTCGGCACGACGCTGAGCAATCCGAGCGCGGGGCCCTTGATCTGATAGACGAGGCCGTTGGAACGCACGATCACGTTGACGTTGCCCTGCAGGCTCGTCAGGGTCTTGTTGAACTTGACGTTCATTCCGAAGTTCGTCATGAGGCCCGGGGTTGCCGTGATTGGCCCTGCCGAGGCGGTGTTGACGAGATAGCCGGCGCCACCAATCGACTCCGGCGTGGCCTTCTTGACGGTCACGATGGTGTTGTCGTCGCCTGCATTGCGCGTGTAGTGGTTGCCGACGACGATCCCGAGCATGAACGTTCGTCCATCGCTCGTGCCGAGGTCGACGTTCCAGGAGTAAGTCGCCGTTCCCGTCTTGACGTCGAGCGGGCTGACGAGACTGACGGGAACCGTGGCGATCGGCAGGTTCGCATCGCGGTCGATGAACGTGACCGTGGCGTTGCGGATGTCGCCCTGGTCCGGGTCCGAGCCTGGCAGGACGGCCGTTATGTCCTGGATCGTCGCGGACAGCAGCACGGTTGCCGTCGAGCTGGTCGCCGAAGCCGTCGACACGTAGGTCGCGCCGGTGTAGGCGGCGCGTGCGCTTTCGCGGGCAACCGTGAGTGCCGCAGCGGCCGGCGTGCTCACGGCGAAGTTGGGACTCGCCCCGGTGAACACGGCCGTGACACTGTAGCTGCCTGGCGCCACGGGCAGGACGTCCCAGGCGCCCACGACGAGGCTTGCGGTGAGACCGCCGCCACTGATCGCGAGAGTCCGGACACCGCCGATGGCGTTGCCATCGAGCAGGAACTGCACGCCTGTTGCTGGCGCGTTGCCGCCGATCTGACCGGGCGACAGCGTGGCAGTGAAGGTCGTGAGGTCGCTGTATTGCACCGACGTCGGCGCGACGGCCAGCGCCGACGAGGTCGACGCCGGATTCACCGCGAGCGCGCCGTCGTTCGGGGTGACGCTGTAGTTCGGGTTCGAGCCGAGGTTGACGGCGATCGCGTAGGGGCTGCCCGCGACGCCGCTGAACTGGGTCGCCGTCGTCGACAGCGCGAAATTCACTGGGCTACCGCCGACAACTGCGCCGACGACGGTCGCGTCCAGGGTCGGGTTGAGGGCACCGTAGGTCTTGACCTTGTTGTTCGCGGTCACGGTGGCCAGCGCCGGGTCGATCGTCAGCGCGCCGTCGATCGGCGTGATGTTGTAGTTCGGGTTCGAGCCGAGGCTGACCGCGATCGCGTATGGGCTGCCCGCGACGCTGCTGAACTGGGTTGCCGTCGTCGACAGCGCGAAGTTCACCGGGCTACCGCCGACAACTGTCCCGACGACGGTCGCGTCCAGGGCCGGGTTGAGGTCACCGTAGGTCTTGACCTTGTTGTTCGCGGTCACCGTCGCATCCCTCGGGTCGATCGTCAGCGCGCCGTCGAATGCCGTGACGGTGTAGTTCGGGTTCGAGCCGAGGCTGACCGCGATCTGGTACGGGCTGCCTGCGACGGTGCTGAGCCGCCATGCCGTCGTCGACAGCGTGTAGTTCAGTGCGTCCCCGCCTGCCACCTCACCGGCGACCGTGGCGTCGAAGGCCGGGTTGAGGTCACCGTAGAACTTGACCTTGTTGTTCGCGATCACCATCGCGACCTTCGGGTCGATCGTCAGTGCGCCGTCGGTCGGCGTGACGATGTAGTTCGGGTTCGAGCCGAGGTTCACCGCGATCGCGTATGGGCTGCCCGCGACGCTACTGAACTGCGTTGCCGTGGTCGACAGCGTGAAGTTCACCGAGTCGCCACCAGCGACCTCGCCGACGACGATCGCGTCCAGCGCCGGATTGAGGTCACCGTAGGTCTTGACCTTGTTGTTTGCGGTCACCGTCGCGGCCTTCGGGTCGATCGCCAGCGCGCCATTGACCTGCGTGACGCTGTAGTTCGGGTTCGAGCCGAGGTTGACCGTGATCGCGTATGGGCTGCCCGCTACGCCGCTGAACTGCGTGGCCGTGGTCGACAGCGAGTAGTTCACGGCGTCGCCCCCGGCGACTGCGCCGGCGACGGTCGCGTCGAAGTTTGGGTTGAGGTCACCGTAGGTCTTGACCTTGTTGTTCGCGGTCACCGTGGCCAGTGCCGGAGCGATCGTCAGCGCGCCGTCGACCGGTGTGACGGCGTAGTTCGGGTTCGAGCCGAGGTTGACCGCGATCGCGTATGGGCTGCCCGCTACGCCGCTGAACTGCGTTGCTGTGGTCGACAGCGTGTAGTTCACCGCATCGCCGCCGGCGACTTCGCCGACGACGGTCGCGTCCAGGGCCGGGTTGAGGGCACCGTAGATCTTGGACTTGTTGTTCGCGGTCACCGTCGCGGCCTTCGGGTCGATCGTCAGCGTGCCGCCGATGGGCGTGACGCTGTAGTTCGGGTTGGAACCGAGGCTGACCGCGATTGCGAACGGGCTGCTCGCCACGCTGCTGAACTGCGTTGCTGACGTCGAGAGCGTGTAGTTCACGGCGTCACCACCGGCCACTTGGCCGCCGACGGTCGCGTCCAGGGCCGGGTTGAGGGCACCGTAGGTCTTGGACTTGTTGTTTGCGGTCACCGTCGCGGCCTTCGGGCCGATCGCCAGCGCGCCGGCGATGGGCGTGACGCTGTAGTTCGGGTTCGCGCCGAGGCTGACTGCGATCGCATACGGGCTTCCCGCCACGCCGCTGAACTGCGTCGCGGTCGTCGACAGCGTGAAGCTCACCGCGGCACCGCCGGCGACTTCGCCGGCGACGGTCGCGTCCAGGGCCGGGTTGAGGGCACCGTAGATCTTGGACTTGTTGTTCGCGGTCACCGTCGCGGCCTTCGGGTCGATCGTCAGCGTGCCGTAGGTCGGCGTGACGTTGTAGTTCGGGTTGGAGCCGAGGCTGACCGCGATCGTGTATGGGCTTCCCGCCACGCCGCTGAACTGCGTCGCTGTCGTCGACAGCGTGAAGCTCACCGCGTCGCCGCCGGCTACCTGGCCGACGACCGTGGCGTCGAAGGCCGGGTTGAGGTCACCGTAGGTCTTGACCTTGTGGTTCGCGGTCACCGTCGCGGCCTTCGGGCCGATCGTCAGCGCGCCGCTGATCGGCGTGACGTTGTAGTTCGGGTTGGAGCCGAGGTTGACCGCGATCGCGTATGGGCTGCCCGCGACGCCGCTGAGCTGCGTCGCCGTGGTCGACAGCGTGAAGTTCACCGCGTCGCCACCGGCGACCTCACCGACGACCGTGGCGTCGAAGGCAGGGTTGAGGTCACCGTAGGTCTTGACCTCGTTGTTCGCGGTCACCGTCGCGGCCTTCGGGTGGATCGTGAGCGCGCCGTTGATCGGCGTGATGCTGTAGTTCGGGTTCGCGCCGAGGCTGACCGCGATCGCGTATGGGCTACCCGCGACGCCACTGAGCTGCGTCGCCGGGGTCGACAGCGTGAAGTTCACTGCATCGCCGCCGGCCACTTCGCCGACGACCGTGGCGTCGAAGGCCGGGTTGCCGTCACCGTAGGTCTTGACCTTGTTGTTCGCGGTGACCGTGACCAGTGCCGGGTCGATCGTCAGCGTGCCGCCGACCGGCGTGACGGTGTAGTTCGGGTTCGAGCCGAGGTTGACCGCGATTGCGTATGGGCTGCCCGCGACGCTGCTGAACTGGGTCGCCGTGGTCGAGAGCGTGTAGTTCACCGCGTCGCCGCCGATCACCTCGCCGACGACCGTCGCGTCCAAAGCCTGGTTGCCGTCACCGTAGGCCCTGACTTTGTTGTTCGCGGTCACCGTCGCGGCCCTCGGGTCGATCGTCAGTGTGCCGCCGCTCGACGTGACGGTGTAGTTCGGGTTCGCGCCGAGGTTGACCACGATCGCGTATGGGCTGCCCGCGACGCTGCTGAATGGCGTCGCCGTGGTCGATAGCGTGAAGTTCACGGCATCGCCGCCGGACACCTCGCCGACGACGGTCGCGTCCAAGGCCTGGTTGCCGTCACCGTAGGTCCTGACCTTGTTGTTCGCGGTCACCGTCGCGACCTTCGGATCGATCGTCAGCGCGCCGCTGACCGGCGTGACGGTGTAGTTCGGGTTCGCGCCGAGGTTGACCACGATCGCGTATGGGCTGCCCGCGACGCTGCTGAATGGCGTCGCCGTGGTCGACAGCGTGAAGTTCACCGCGTCGCCGCCGGCCACGTCGCCGACACTCGTCGCGTCCAATGCCGGGTTGGGGTCACCGTAGGTCTTGACCTTGCTATGCGCCGTCACTGTGACCACAACCGGGTCGACCGTCAGCGTGCCGTCGATCGGCGTGACGTTGTAGTTCGGGTTCGCGCCGAGGCTGACCGCGATCGCGTATGGGCTGCCCGCGACGCCGCTGAGCTGCGTCGCCGTGGTCGACAGCGTGAAGTTCACCGCGTCG
>DASRJH010000052.1:0-13342 GCA_035649575.1 Planctomycetota bacterium | reverse complement strand
GAACCCGAATGGAGCATGGCATGACTGAACGAAAGGTGTGGTTCATCACCGGCGCTGGCCGTGGTCTGGGGGTCGACATCGCCAAAGCCGCCCTGGCCGCCGGTCACGCAGTCGTTGCCACCGGCCGTGATGCTGCAAAGGTCACGGCTGCGGTCGGCAACCGCAGCAATCTGCTGGCTCTAAAGCTCGACGTCACTCACCCACAGGATTCGCAGGCGGCAGTCGGGGCCGCCGTCTCGAAGTTCGGGCGAGTCGACGTTTTGGTCAACAACGCGGGCAACTTCTTCGCCGGCTTCTTCGAGGAGCTAAGCCCCCAACAGGTCCGCGATCAGATCGAGACGCTGCTGTTCGGCCCGATGAATGTCACTCGCGCCGTCTTGCCGGCGATGCGGAGGCAGCAGTCCGGCTTGGTGGTCACCATCTCCTCGACCGCGGGGATCGTCGGCCAGATGTTCTGCACTGCCTATGCCGCCGCGAAGTTCGGCATCGAGGGGTGGATGGAGTCGCTCACACCAGAGGTCGCGCCCTTCGGAATCCGCACGATGCTGGTCGAGCCCGGTTTCTTCCGCACCGAACTGCTCACCACGGACTCGACAACCTTCGCCGAGCCCTCCATCGACGACTATGCCGAGAAGACCAAAGAGATCGTCGCGGCCTGGCGGAGCATGGACGGGAAGCAAGGTGGGGACCCCGCCAAGCTCGCGGCCGCCCTCGTGAAGCTCGTCGCGCTCAAGGAGCCGCCCACTCGTTTCGCTGCCGGCGCCGACGCCGTGCAGACATTCGAATCCAAGGCCAGCACACTGCTCGCCCATGCCCAAGCCCATCGCGCGTTGTCCGCCTCCCTCGCGTACGACGACGCGTGACCAGGAATGCAGGCCCAGTGCAGATGGTCGTCGTGCGCCGGATGTGCGAACATGGTCCTGCCCAACAAGCCGCAGCAAGCCGAGAACGTGGAACGACTGCGCAAGCAGCTCGAAGAGATGGCGCGCTGAGCCCGCGCTCGATGACATGAGATGCTGACGCGGCGGCCGCGGTGCGCTACGTTCGGGTCCTCGTGCCATCCCTCGCCGCGCTCGCCACGGGGCTCTTGCTGTTTGTGTCCGACCACCCGCTGCGCGCGTGGTGGCTACAGTTCGTCGCGTTCGTGCCGTGGTGGCTGGCGCTGGCTGCGCACCATCGCGCGGGACGCCACCTGTGGCCGCTCGGTGCGTTGCTCGCATGCGGCAACGCGCTGCCGCTCCTGTTCGTCCTCGGCACGGCGCCGCCGATCGTCGTCGCGGTCGCGGCGGCCGTGCTGCAGTGGATGCTGATCGCGATGGTGGCGGGGCGACTGTTCGTGCGCAGTCCGGTCCTCGGTGCGCTCGGGGCAGCCGGCGCCGTGACGGTGTTGGAGATCATCACGTGGCACGCCGTGCCGCTGTTCGGCACCGCGCAGTGCTTCGCACGACCGCTCGGCTACGCGCCCGCTGTGATCGGATTCATCGCGTGGACCGGAGTCGCCGGCCTCGTGTTCGTGTCGACCGCGGTGCAGGCATTGCTCGCGAACGCGCTGCTCGCGCAACGCCGCGCGCCGCCACTGCTCGTCGCGGCAGGCCTCGTGATCGCCGCGGCAGCAGTCGACGTCGTGCGGTGGAACCGGCCGCTCGGGGAGTCGCTGCGTGTCGCCGCGTATGGCTGGGGCGCGGATGGTCCGTCCGACGAACAGGGCACCGTCGCGTGGCTCGACAAAGTGATCGGCGCAGCGAAGGTCGTCGGCGCGCGCCTCGTCGTGACCCCGGAGACGGGATTCGGCACCGGCGCGGACGTCGCGAAGGCCGCCGCGGCGTTCGGCGACCTCGCGAGGAAGCACCTCATGACGCTGGCGCTCGGCGTGTGGCACACGCCGACGCGTGACAACCGCATCTGGTTCTTCGGCGACGACGGCGTGCACGAGGCTGAGTATCGCAAGACGCACCTCGTGCCGTGGATCGAGCTCTACACGGCTGGCGACGGCACGCTCGCCCGCGCGGCGATCGGCGGGGTGCCGTTCGGAGGCATGATCTGTCAGGACGACAACTTCACCGACATCGCGCGCGGCTACGGCCGCGATGCGATGCCGCTGCTCGCGGTGCCGACCAACGACTGGCCGTCGATCCGCTTCGCGCACTTCGACAACGCGCGCCTGCGCGCGATCGAGAACGGTTATGCGATCGTGCGCGCCGCGTCGAACGGCATCTCGGCCATCGTGTCGCCGCGCGGTGAGGTGCTCGTGTCGGAGGACCACCATGAGATCGGCCGGAAACTGATCGTCGATGACGTGCCGCTCGGATACGGCAGCGTGACGCCATACGCACGCTTCGGCGACTGGCCGATGCTCGTGCTCGCCCTGCTCGCGATTGCGATCGCTTCGCGCTACCGCAGCCCTGAGCCAACCACGAGCCACGTCGCGCAAGCCATCTCGTAGCCGCGCCTTCGCGTAAGATGGGGCTGTGCGCCCGGTCGACAACCCGCCGAACCCCTGGCTGTCGAGCCACGTCGAGTGGCTCGGCGAGCCACCCGAGCAGCCGCTCGAGGTCTACGAGGAGGACGCGGGGTCGATCGTGTCCGAGAACGACAGCCCCGACCTGCCTTTCCGCTGGTCGCTCAATCCCTACCGCGGCTGCTTCCACGGCTGCGCCTACTGCTATGCGCGGCCGACGCACCAATACCTCGGCTTCGGCGCCGGTACCGATTGGGAACGGCGCATCGTCGTCAAGCGCAACGCGCCCGAGCTGCTGCGCCAGCACCTCGGCAAGCCGTCGTGGCGCGGCGAGCTGGTTGCGTTCTCGGGCGTCACCGACTGCTACCAGCCGCTCGAAGCGAGCTACCGGCTGACGAGGCGCTGCCTCGAGGTCTGCCGCGAGTTCCGCCAACCAGTCGGCATCATCACGAAGGGTGCGCTCGTCGAACGCGACGTCGACGTTCTGGCCGACCTCGCGCGGATCGGCGCCGCGACGGTGTTCGTCAGCGTGCCGTTCGCCGACGCTGCGGAGTCGCGCGCGATCGAACCGTTCGTCGCATTGCCCGAACGCCGCTTCCAGGCGCTGCGCACGTTGAGCGACGCCGGCGTGCCGACCGGCGTGTCCGTGTCGCCGCTGATCCCGGGCCTCAATGACCACGAGGTGCCCGAGATCCTCGAACGCGCGCGCGCCGCGGGTGCCAAGCACGCGTTCCACGTGCTGCTGCGCCTGCCGGCCGAGGTCGAGGACGTGTTCGCGAGCCGCCTGCGTGCGGCGTTCCCGCTGCGCGCCGAGAAGGTGTTGTCGCTGCTGCGCAGCATGCACGGCGGCCGGCTCAAAGACCCGCGTTTCCACGAACGCATGCGCGGAAGAGGACCACGCTACGAGTTGATCGCGCAGCTGTTCTCGACGGTCGCCAAGCGCCTCGGCCTTCTGCCGCCGCCGCACCCGGGGCCGACGAGTTTCCGGCGGCCGTTCCAGCAGCAGGCGCTGTTCCGCGACGACGCGTAGCGTCAAACTGCTCGTGGATCACTGCCATGCTGCGCCACTCCTCGTGCATTCTCGTCCTCGCTGCTCTTTGTTGGCCCGCGACCGCGCAGGAACCGCCGCCTCGAGGCGACGCGCCACGCGCCGTGCTCGTCACGGGCGCCAGTTCCGGCATCGGACGCAAGACGACCGAGCTGCTCGCGAAGAGCGGCTTCTTCGTCTACGCCTGCGCGCGCAAGGACGCGGACCTGGAAGCACTCGCGGCGATCGCGAACGTGCAGGCGATCCGGCTCGACGTGACCAAGCCCGGGCAGATCGAGGCGGCCGTGAAGACCGTGCGCGAGGCCGGGCGCGGCCTCTACGGCCTCGTGAACAACGCGGGCGTCGCGGTGCTCGCACCGCTGATCGAGATGCGCGAGCAGGATCTCGCTTATCAGCTCGACGTGAACGTGTTCGGCCCGTTCCGCGTGACCAAGGCGTTTGCGCCGCTCCTGATCGAGAGCAAGGGCCGCATCGCCGCGACGGGATCGATCTCGGGCACCGTGACCTGGAGCATGGGCGGCGCCTACACGATGAGCAAACACGCGCTCGATGCCTACACCGACACGCTCGCGCAGGAGCTGAGGCAGTTCGGCGTGCACGTCAGCACGATCGAGCCGGGTAACTACCGTTCCGAGATCATGGCGGGCATGCGGCAGCGCCTGATCGACGGCGGCTACGCAACCGAGGGCTCGCTCTACCGGAAGCAGATCGAACGGCTGCTCGAGCAGCCCACGGATCGCTCCGAGTTCAAAGAGCCCGATGACGTCGCCGCGGCCTTCCTGCGCGCGCTGACCGACGAGAAGCCGAGGCTCCGCTACATGGTCGTGCCGAACCGGCGCGAAGCCGAGATGACGATCAAGGCGGCCATCGCGCGCGTGGTGCAGCTCAACGAGGGGCAGACGTATGCCTACGACCGCGAAGCGCTGATCAAGCTGCTCGACGAGGCGCTCGCGCCGAAGTGACGCCCGTTACATGCGCTCCGGTGCCACGATGCCGAGCAGCCCGAGCCCCGTCGTCAACAGCCGTCTCGCCGCGTCGACGAGCACGAGCCGCGCATCGCGCACGGCTGGCTCGGCCCCGACCACGTAGTGATCGCGCAAGTAGCTGTGGATCTCGCCGGCGAGCGCGATCGTGTGCGCCGTCACGAGGCTCGGTTCGCTCTGCTCGGCGGCGCGCTGCACGGCCGGTCCGAAATCCATCATCGTGAGCAGCACGCGTTCGGCGTCGGCGAGCAGCGCCATGTCCACCTTGTCGGTTGCCGGCACGGGGACCTCGACCTTGCGCAGGATCGAGGCGAGCCGCGCACACGCGTATTGCACATACGGACCCGTCTCGCCGTCGAACGTCAGCATCGACTCCCAGTCGAACTTGACGTCCTTGATGCGCGAGTTCTTGAGGTCGTTGAAGACGATCGCGGACACGCCGACCTGCTCGGCGACCTTGTCGGCGTCGGGCAGGTCCGGATTCTTCTCGCGGATGATCGACCGCACCTTCGCGACCGACTCGTCGAGGATCTCGTCGAGGAAGACCGCATTGCCCGAGCGCGACGCAAACTTCTCCCACTTGCCGTCTTCGCCCTTGCTGAGCACCAGCCCGAACGGCACGTGCTCGATCGCCTGCGCGATCGGCTCCTTCATCTTCGTCAGGACACCCTTGAGCTGGTCGAAGTGGAGCTTCTGCTCGGCGCCGACGACGTAGAGGATGCGCGTCGGGTGGAACGTAGCCTCGCGGTAGAACGCCGCCGCGAGGTCGCGCGTGTGGTAGAGCGTCGTGCCGTCGCTCTTCTGCAGGATGCACGGTTCCTTGATGCCGAGCTCCTTGAGCCACACGACAGAAGCGCCTTCGCTCTTCTCGAGCACGCCCGACGCTTGCACGCGCGCCATCGCGGCGGCCATCTTGTCCTCGAAGAACGACTCGCCCGTGACGTGATCGAACGCGACGCCGAGCCGGCTGTAAGGACCCTGGAACGCCTTCAGCGACTCGTCGCGCAGCAGCTGCCACATGCGCCGCTCCTGGTTCGCAGCGCCGCTCTCGAGCGCGCGGAAATGCGCGGCGGCCTCGTCGTCGAGTGCCGGCGTCTGCTTGACCTCGACGCCGTAGCGTTTGTAGAGGTCGAACATGTAGCGCATCGGCGACCGGTGCAGCTCCGCTTCGTTCCCCCAGCGCATGTAGGCCGTCATCATCTTCGCGAACGGCATGCCCCAGTCGCCGAGATGGTTGATGCCGTGCACCTGAGCACCGAGGTGGCGGTGGATGCGGCACAGCGCGTTGCCGAGCACCGTGCTGCGCATGTGGCCGATGTGGAACGGCTTCGCGATGTTCGGCGAGCTGAAGTCGATGCAGACGACCTGGCCGTTGCTGCGCGCCTTGCCATAGGGCTCTGCGCCGTCCTGGATCGCGGTCAGGACCGCGCGCGAGAGCGCAGCGCGGCGGAAGCGGAAGTTCACGAACGGCCCGGCCGCGGTCGCGCTCTCGACGATCGCATCGGCCGTGATCTTCGCCGCGAGCGCGCTGGCCAGCGCCGGCGGCGCCTTGCCCGCGAGCTTCGCGAGCTGGAACGCGCCGAGCGCGACGTCGCCGTGCTCGCGGTTCTTGGGCGGATCGAGGCGGACCAGCGGTCCGACTGCGTCGCGCGGAAAACCCAGCTCGGTCAGGGCGGTGAGCAGGCGGTTCTGGAGGTGGTCGTGCAGTTCGGTCACTGGGGGCTCGAATCCGGGAAGGGGCGAGGAGGATACCGGCACGGCGCGTCGCTCGCCGCATCGCATCCTTTCTGCGCCACGGCGTGAGTGCCATAGTGCGCGCCCATGAGGCTCTCCCGTTCGCTCTCGTGGGGTCTCGCGGTTGTTGTAGCGCTTGCCTCAGGAGCCATCTCCTGCCTGTGCACGCTGCGGATCGTCGGTCGTGGAGACCCTGCGTCGTTGGCACGAGATCAGCATCCCTGATTGAGATGTCGCTCGCGCGGCAAAGACGTTCCTAGCGCCTCTTGTCGATCTGCCGGCGGACCGCTTCGGTCGCCGGATCGTGCTGCGTGTGCGCGCAGAGGGCCGCAGCGCCTGGCGCGGCGTGTTCGCGTGGCCTGACGGGCTGGTCTGGCAGGCTGCGCACGACACGCAAGTCGTCGAGCTCGGCCAGCTCGCACGTCCGGCCTTCTTCGACGGCTTTGCCGCTCGGGTCGTGCGAGATGCGCACGAGCGGCCGATCGATCTTGACGCCGGCCTTCACGACCACGCCCTGCTCGCCGGTCGACAGCAGCACGCGCGAGCCCGGCGGATAGAGTCCCATCGCGCGCACGAGCGCGTGGAAGGCGCCCGGTTCGAAGCTGCCGCGGTCCTGCAGCATGATCTCGTAGGCGGCTCGTGCGCTCATGGCCGACTTGTAGGGGCGCACGGCGGTCAGTGCCTCGAACACGTCGCAGACCTTGAGCAGCGCGGTCATGCGGCTCGAGACACCGCAGTTGGGCAGCGCCGGATAGCCGCCGCCAGCGTAGCGCAGGTGGTGACCGAACGCGGCGGCGATCTGCATGCGCGTCGCTTCGCGATTCTCGAGCAGGATCTGCGCGCCGAGCAGTGGGTGGCGCTCGACGAGGCGCCGTTCGTCGTCTTCGAGACCGTCGGCCTTGTAGAGGATCTCGTCCGGGATCTTGCTCTTGCCGACGTCGTGCAACATGCCGGCGGCGGCCAGTTCGATCTGCAGCTCGCGCGACATTCCGGCGCCGTGGCCGACGAGCACTGCGATCGAAGCGACGCGGACCGAGTGCCCGACCGTGAACGTGTCGTAGTCCGGATAGCGGACCAGCTGCATGACGTCGGTGAAGTTGCCGTCCGCGGCCTCGAGCAGTTTCTCGCCGACGCCGCGCACGGCGTTGATGTCGAGAGCGGCGTCGCGGCTCGCCAGCGCATGCGCCTGCTCGACCGAATCGAACATGCGCTGGTAGACCGGCAGCATCTGGCTCACGCTCTCGTCGAGTCCGCCCGAGGCGATCATCTCCGAGCCCTCGAAGAGGAACTGACCGAACCAGCCGGGATCGCTGTATGGCGGCGAGAGCTGCAGGTGCACGGCCTGGCGCTGCTGCAGCACCGAGCGCGCGCCGGCCAGATCGAGCGCCCTGCCGCGCAGGTCGGCGGCGATCTCGAACAGGACGAGCACCTCTTCGGCCGTCAGGCCGGCCTTGAACAGGATGCCGCCGGAGTCGAGCGCGGTCATCAGGTCGACGACGCGGCGGCCGAGGATCGTCGGCCCGATCAGGAAGCGACCCTCGTGCACGAGGTTGCCCTCGACGAAGCCCAGGAAGAAGTACTCGCGGCGATCGGCCTGCAGCAGCGTTTGGAACCGCGCGGCGAAGTCGCGCGCGTGCTGCTGCACGCGCGGATGCGACTCGAAGTACATCGTCCGTTGCGTCAGGCCCTGGCTCAGCAGCGACACCAGGTCGTCGAGACTCTGTGGTTGGTCCATGGCGCTACGGTTCTCCGTGGCTGGTCGCGCGGTGCTGCCGCAGGGCGGCCCGGGCCGCGCGGCGGCAGGTAGCGGGCCACTGCGGCCAGAACAGCCGCCGCCGCAGGACGGCTGACAACGCGCTCGCGCAGTTCGCGTCGGGTTGTTCTCCGAGCGCGGTCAAGGCCTCCGGGATCCAGGGCTCGCTGCGGCGTTCCTTCGGCAGATACACGAGCGTTGTCGCGAGGATCTGCGCCGATTGGTGCTGCAGCCAGTGCGACTCCGCGGCCTCGTTGCCGGCGCGCAGCGCTTCCTGGACCAGGAGGCGCGCGTTGCTGTCGTAGCGCGGCAGCGCGAGCAGGGCCTGCCAACCGGGCCAGTGTGCTGCACCCTGGCGCAGCTCCTGGAACAGGTGTCGGCCGAGCGCTTCGCCTTCGGGCGAGCCGAGCAGCGCGACCAGCACGCTGCGCAGCGGCGGTGCCGCGTCGAGGACCGCGGCCGGCAGGCGTCCGCGCAGGACGAAATCGAGGCGCAGCAGCCGCTTGACATACGGGGCCTGGTCCGCCCCGGCGATGGTCAGGAGCCGGGCCCACAGCTTGTCCGCGTCCGCAGCGTCGTCGCCAGCGCCATCGGGCGCGCTTGTCGCCCGGTGCAGCAGCTCGTTGACGACGTGGGGCCAGAGGCGGACCCGGGTCGCGGGTGCAGCGATCGAGGAGGACAGCGGCAGCAGGAAATCGTGCAGATGCTGACCTGGAACGCCGCGCGCGAGCTCGCACAGCGTCGGCAGGAACAGATCGACGAGGCTCACGTCGCGCTTGGCCGCGAAGTCGACGCAGCCGTGCACGAGGATGCGGAATTCGGCCGGGCCCCAATCGGCGGTGCGACAGGAGCGCAGAGCGGTCGCGACGCGCAGCAGTTGTTCTGCAGTCGCATGCAGCGCGAGCTGCAGCAGGATCGTCAACTCTTCCTGCTGTTCGATGGCTGGCGAGACGAACGGTCGCGGATCCGCAGCAAGCGCTTCGAGCTGCGACTCGAGCTGCTCGAACGTGAGCGTGTGTTGCTCGCACTCGACATGTTGCCCGTCGCTGCCCTCCGGTCCCGGGTCCGGCGGCGTCTGCACCTCGTCCGAGGCCAGCCGCAGCACGTCGAGCAGCGCTTCGACGCTCTGCTTGTCCTGCCCGAGCGCGACCGCCTTCTCGACGTTCTGGACGAGCGTGCCGAGCTCGTCGAGCGGTTCGCCGGCTTTCAGCATCTGCTCGATCGCATGCTTCATCGCATGGGCACAGAGATCGAGCACCGCGTCCAGAGCGCGTCCGCGGGTCGACCGGTCCGCGGGCACGAGCGGGCCGTGCTCGACTCGTTCGACGATGCGCGCGACGATGGTGCCCATAAGCTCGGTCGCAGTGGCGAGCTCGTCCTGCGGCGCGATGCCGCGCAGGTGGTGCAGCAGGGCCGCGCGCGCGCCGTGGATCGTTGCCGCCACGGATTCGCTGACGAGCCGCGCGCCGAACTCGCGGTGTGCGACCTGGATCGTGTCCGGCAGGTGGCCGCTGAGGTCGGGGCGCGAGAAACCCGTCGACCGCTGCGTGCTCGCCCTCACGCGTCGCAGCGTGCTCACGAACTGCCGCAGGTCCTCGGCCGAGACGGTGGCATCGATGCGCAGCGACACGATCGCGAGCACGTGCAGCGTGCCGTGCAGCCGTTCGAAGTTCGCGTCGCCGAGCGACAACTCGCCCTCGGGCGTGAAGAGCCCTTGCGGCGAGACCTTCAGCACGAGGCCGAGCGGACCGCATTGCTGGCAGCCGGCGAGCACCTGGTCCTCGATCTCGACGCAGCGCGGGTGTCCCGCCGGGTAGATCGCCGCGAGCGCGAGCAATCGACCGATGCCAAATGACGCCGTTGCGCTGTGGTCGGTGACGTCGCCGGGGACGTCCTGCCTCCCTGCGCTCGTCTGCAAGTCTTGGTCGCTCACTGGCCTCGTTGTGACGGGTCAGCAGGCTGTTTCGGACCCCGGCAAAGGCGGGCATGAGGGGGGTTCGTGCGCCCGTTGGCACCGCGGCGTCCTGCGACACGAACAGGCGCGCCGGCGTGGCTCAGCGCCGCCGCCCGACGAACCAGCCGGCCGTGCCGACCACGAGCCCGAGCACGAAGGTGACCGCGACCCACAGCACCATCTGCGGAATCAGGATGCCCCAGACCCACTTGCCGACCGCGTCGTTGGCGGCGAAGTGGCGCTCGCCACCGAGCGGCGTGGCGAGCTGCGTGATGACGTTGACGTCGAGGTGCGTGCCCCAGTGTCGCATCGTCGCGAACCAGGCGAACGTGGTCAGGATCGCGCGCTGCGCCAACGCGAACACCAACAACGAGATCAGGAAGCGGCCGAACCCCTGCTTGCGGCCTGCGGAATAGAACCCGACGAAGGCCACCAGGATCGGCAGTCCGATCGAGCCGCCGGTCGCCCAGACCACGCCCTGCGGCGCGCCGTTCTTCTCGAGCACGAGACGCAGCCCCGCGAAGGCCGTCGCCACGAGCGCGCAGTAGGAGGCGGGCTTGGGCGCCCCGTAGGCGACCCGCGTGCTGCCGAACACGAGCAGGGCGACCAGCGCGCAGAAGACGGCTGCGGCGAGCGGCCATTGCCAGCCCGAGGCGGTCACCGTTTCGATGTGCAACGCCTGCGACTTCATGTCCGAGCCGACCGGGAACGGGTTGACGACGTCGAGCTTGACCTCGGAGCCGGCGCTGCGCACGGCCAGCACGATCAGGCCGATCGCGGACAAGGCGAAGAACAGCACGATGCGGCGCCGTCCGACTTCGCCGACGTGCGGAGCGAGCAGCATGAAGGTCAGCGCGAGCAGCGTGACCGGCAGATACGGCACCGCGAGGACGAGGAACTCTCTCATCGCCGCGATGCTCGCCGCTGCCCGCGTCGGGGGCAAGGCTTCGCACGCGTTGGCGCAGCGGTCGCGTAACATGCTGGCCGTGATGACCGGACTGCTGCGATCCTGCGCGCTGCTGCTGTGGCTTCCGGCAATGGTGCCCGCGCAGACAGCGGCCGCGGCGCCGACGTTTGCGCGCGACATCGCGCCGATCGTCTACGGTTCGTGCACGCCGTGTCATCGACCCGGCACGTCCGCGCCGTTCGTGCTGCTCGGCTACGACGACGTCTGGAAGAAGCGCAAGCAGATCGTCGAGGTCACGCAGCAGAAGCGGATGCCGCCGTGGCTGCCCGTGCAGGGTGACTTCGAGGACGATCGCCGGCTCGCGCCCGAACAGATCGAGCTGCTGCGGCTCTGGGACGAGGCCGGTGCTCCGCGCGGCGAGCCCGCGGACGAGCCTCCGCTGCCGCAGTTCCCGGCCGGCTGGCAGCTGCGTGAGCCGGATCTCGTCGTGCGCGCCGAGCAGCTCGTCGTGCCGGCTGACGGACCCGATCGGTTCCGCAACCTCGTGATCCCCATCGACGCTGGGCGCCTGCGCTTCGTCGAGGCGGTCGAGATCCGGCCCGGCAATGGCACCGTGCACCACGCGATCCTCGGCACCGACCCGACGCGCGAGTCGCGGCGGCTCGATGCGCTCGACGCCGAGCCGGGTTTCCCGGGCATGTCGCTCGGTGGGGGCGGCCCGCCCGATGGCCACTTCCTCGGTTGGACGCCCGGCAAACGCGTGCGGCGCAGCGCGCCCGGCATGGCGTGGCGCCTGTGGCCCGGGCACGACCTCGTGCTGCAGCTGCATCTGGTGCCGACCGGCAAGCCGGAGACCGTGTGCTGTGAGATCGGGCTCTACTTCACCGATGCGCCGACGGCGATCGAGCCCGTGATGCTCGCGCTGTTCTCCGAACAGATCGACATCGCGCCCGGTGTCGCGGACTTCGTGCTGCGCGATCACGTCGACGTGCCGGTGCCGGTCAGCGTGCACGCGATCTACCCGCACGCGCACTACACGTGCCGGCGCATGCGCGGGTTCGCGACGCTGCCGGACCGGACGGAGCGCGTGCTGTTCGCGATCGACGCGTGGGACTTCGACTGGCAGGACGACTATCGCTTCCGCGAACCGATCGTGTTGCCCGCCGGAACGCGCATCGGCATCGAGTACGTCTACGACAACAGCGAAGCGAACCCGAACCGGCCGGGGCCTCCGCGCCACGTGAGGTTCGGACAACAGTCGACGGACGAGATGGGCACGCTGACGCTGACCGTGACGACCGGCAACCGCGATGATCGGCTCGCACTCGAACGGGCCGCGACGCTGCGGGATCTCGAGAAGGTAGGGGGCGCCTGCAACGTCTGGCTGCGGCTCGCTCGCGTCGAGCGCGAGCGGGCCGATCTCCAGGCGGCGCTGGCCGCGGCGCGCCGCGCGCACGACCTCGAGCCCGGCCTCGGGACACCCTGGCTCGAGCTCGGCATGTGCCACGAGCTCTCGGCGCAGCTCGACGAAGCCGTGCGCGACTACGAACAGGCGCTGGTCCGCGATCCGGCGCTCGGTCTGGCCCACGTGCAACTCGGCGGGATCGAGGCGCGGGCCGGGCGCACGGAGGCCGCGATCGCGCACTTCGAACGGGCGCTCGCGACCCACCCGAACATGCCGGTGCTGCACCACAACCTCGCGGCCGCGTGTCTGGCCTTGGACCGCCTCGATGTGGCCGAGAAGCACTTCCGTCGCGCGCTCGAACTCGAGCCGCGTTATTTCTCTGCGCAGTTCGGCCTCGGCCGCGTGCTCGCGAAAGCGGGCAAGAGAGACGAAGCGCGTGCGGCGCTGCAGCGCGCGGAAACGCTGCGGCCCGGCGATGCGGCGGTGGCCCAGGCGTTGCGGGACCTGGATCGGTGAGGTGTTGGGCCAGGGGACCGCGAGGATCTCGGCACCGTCGCGTGCGATCTCCTTGTCGAGACACCGTCGATCTCGCGAGTAATCAGTCGGGAAGCCGCAATGTCCTGGCAGGGCGCAAGCCCTGGGCTTCGCTGCGAAGCGCCTGGGCATCGTAAGTTCGATGGGCGGACCGCGCCGAAATAGCTGGCTGGCTGAAGAAGCCGCCGCGGGCGATGCGTATCGAGGAGCCCTCATTCTTGAGACGCAGCCCATCGCCCTCCCGCACGCCGAGGGAGTAGCTGCCTTGCTCATCGAGGCACCACTCACACACGTTGCCTTGCACGTCGTGCAGCCCGAACGCACTCGGCAGGAAGGAGCCGACCGGCGCGTGCACTGTATGCCCGTCCGTCCACGCCTCGCAGGTATATGGCGCCCGTGCTCGCTTCGCCGACTCGTCGGCAAGGTTCGCGTAGACCTGCAGTTCGTCGCGTGCGCACAGCCATGGCGTCGTCGAACCCGCGCGGCATCCGTACTCCCACTGTGCCTCAGTTGGCAATGTGAGCCCGTGTTGACGCATCAGCCCGTCGCACATCGACCAGTCCACC
>DASRJH010000051.1:0-33368 GCA_035649575.1 Planctomycetota bacterium | reverse complement strand
CGAAGCCGAACGAGAACACCGCAGGCAGCGGTCGCAGCGACCCGGCCTCGAGGCTTGGCTCGGTGGCAGAGTGTTGCAGCAGGTCGCCCGTGGCCGGGTCGAGGCCCAAGATGCGATCGCGTTCGACGTCGAAGGCGATTCCCCTGGCGGCGCTCCATGCCGCCGGCAGCGCTGTCCAAGTGAACTGCGCGTTTCCCGCGCGCAGGTCCGCGAGTGCGATGTGCAGCAAGCTCGGCTGCGCGGCATCGAGCAGCACGACCTGCTCCCTCGCGTCGTCGATGCAGATTCCCGTCGGATGAGACCACGTCCCCGCAGGAACGGTCAGCGCATGAAGCGCCAGCGACGACGAGGCATCGAGCAGCACGATGACACCCTGCGGCAGCGCGCACACGAGCTGCGCCACGTCTCCACCGGCATGATTCGCCGAACACAACAAGGGGTCTGGCACGTAGAGCGCAGAATCGCCGGCTCGCAGCGCAGGATAAGGCACAGGAGAATAGGCGAGCTGCGCCGAAGAGAACCCATGAAGCGGCAGCAGGAACTGCGAAGCGGCGAGGGGTTCGAGAACGCCAGCCAGATGAGGCTGGTCGATGACTGGACTTGACTGTGCAACGAGGGCCGTTGCAGCTAGACATGTGGTGAAGAGAATGCGCATCGGAAAGGAACAGGCCGGTGGGCGGGCAGGAGGGGGCGAGAAAAATGTCCCCGAGGTCTCCGTCTCCCGAGGGTGAGCAACGCTACCACCTGCCCATGTCGCTGCTGCCCAGCGGTCGGCGATGCCTCCCATAGTGAGACGCGGTGCGCTTCGATGGCTGATGGCGCGATTGTGTCTTGCGCGAATTGCCGCAACCGACGGCGAGTCCATGTCACATGCCCTGCCGCGGCACATCGGCGGCGGCAGGTGTCCGCATATTCGTTACGTTGCGACGTGCGAACAGCGACAGGACCACCTGCTGCTGTTCAACATTTCCCGCAGGGTCCGCCCTGGGTTTGTCTCACGGGGCTCGAGGTTCGGACACCGAGGCGGAATGAACATCGAGGCACTCCTGCAGCGGCGTGAGGGCCGGCGGCAGGAGTGCCTCGATCTCGTCAGCGGTTGCAGGGGCTCTTCCTGCTCCACGCCATCAGTTCTCTCGTCTCACTGCTGGTAGGTGATGACGAGCTTCGGTTGGTTGGTGCTGCTCGAGTTGAAGGACGTCGCGGAGCGCGTGCCAGCCGATCCCGTGATGATGAAGACGAGCGCATTGCCCGAGACCCAACCCGGCCGGCTCACGACCTGCTGCACGACGCTCGTGAGGTCGGGAGAACGCTGGTCGACGCCGGCCTGACCGACGGTGGTCCAAGGCACGGGTGCCCACGAGACCGAGGCTGCCGTGCGAGGCCGGATCGAGATGTTGTTGGTGTTGTTCGAGAACGCCGCCGCGTTGTCGCTGGCCTCGCCGGTGATCACGAGGTTGGCCACGGACGAGTTGTTCGCTTGATTCCTGAACTGCAGGTATGCCGACGTGACGGTTGCGCCAGCCGGGATCGTGACGCCGCCGAACCGGAGTCCGACGAACTGGTTCACCGTGCCGTCCATCACCATGTCGAGACTTTGGCTGCTGCGGTCCATCGAGGAACCGCGCTGCTCCGCGTCGTCGTTGCCGGCGAGGACAGCCAGGTTCAGGGTGACCGGCCCTCCGGACTGCACCGTGACCGCCACCGTGTCGTTGACCGTGAACTGGCCATCGAAGGCGCTGAGCTGGAGGGTGTAGCTGCCCGCCAGCGAGAACGTGACGTCAGTCACTGCTTGGTTTGCCGGCGCGAACGTCGCCGTGCCGGGGCCCGTGAGCTTGCTCCATTGGATCGTCAGCGGGTTGTTCAGGCCGTCGTCGGTGACGCTGCCCACAAGGTGCGCTGGCGAATTGATCGGGCCGGTGACATCTGGTCCGGCATTGACGACCGGCGGCTGGTTTACGGGCGTCGACGTCACCGTGACTGCGACCGTGTCCGTGACCGTGAACTGGCCATCGAAGGCGCTGAGCTGGAGGGTGTAGTTGCCCGCCAGCGAGAACGTGACGTCAGTCACTGCTTGATTTGCCGGCGCGAACGTCGCCGTGCCGGGGCCCGTGAGCTTGCTCCATTGGATCGTCAGCGGGTTGTTCAGGCCGTCGTCGGTGACGGTGCCCACGAGGTGCGCTGGCGATGAGAGCGCGGCGGTGACGTCGGGCCCGGCGTTGACGACGGGCGGCTGGTTGACGGGCGCTGCCTGCACCGTGACCGCGACCGTGTCCGTGACCGTGAACTGGCCATCGGACGCGCTGAGCTGGAGCGTGTAGCTGCCCGCCAGCGAGAACGTGACGTTGGTCACGGCTTGGGTCGGCGCCGTGAAGGTCGCCGTGCCGGGGCCCGTGAGCTTGCTCCATTGGATCGTCAGCGGGCCAGGCAGGCCGTCGTCGGTGACGCTGCCCACAAGGTGCGCTGGCGACGCGAGCGGCGTGGTGACATCGGGCCCGGCATTGACGACTGGCGGTTGGTTGGTGGCCCCGGACTGATAGTTGACGGTCAGCCTTGCCGCGAGTGTGGGGCCGACGTCGAAGGCGGCTGCAGTGCGGACGCCAGTGCCCGTGATCACGAAGACGAGCGCATTGCCCGAGGCCCAACCCGGGCGGCTCACGACCTGCTGCACGATGCTCGCGAGGTTGGGTGTGCGCTGGTTGGGGCCGGCTTCATTGACGACGGTCCAAGCTGCGGGAGCCCAGGCGACCGTGGCCGTTGTGCGCGGGCGACTCGAGATGTTCAAGGCAGTTCCCGTGAACGTGGCCGGGTTGTCGCTGGCCTCGCCCGCGATCGTGAGCTGGGTCGGGTCCGACTTGACTTCGTCCGTGGAGAACTGCACGAACGCGGACGAGATGGTGGCACCCGCCGGAACGGTGAGGTTCTGGAACCGGAGTCCGACGACCTGGCTCACCGTGCCGTCGACCACCAGCTCGAGATCGCTGCTGGTACGGCTCACGCCGGTCGCAGACTCTTCGGCGTCGTCGTCGCTGATCGCGATGGTCCGCTCCACGGTGCCGCTGCCCGGAGGTGTCGACTGCACCGTGACCGCGACCGAGTCCGTGACCGTGAACTGGCCATCGAAGGCGCTGAGCTGGAGGGTGTAGCTGCCCGCCAGCGAGAACGCGACGTCGGTCACTGCTTGATTGGCCGGCGTGAACGTCGCCGTGCCGGGGCCCGTGAGCTTGCTCCATTGGATCGTCAGCGGGCTGTTCAGGCCGTCGTCGGTGACGCTGCCTGTGAGGTGCGCTGGCGACGAGAGCTGGGCGGTGACGTCGGGCCCGGCATTGACGACGGGCGGCTGGTTGACGGGCGCCGTCTGCACCGTGACCGCGACCGTGTCCGTGACCGTGTACTGGCCATCGGAGGCGCTGAGCCGGAGCGTGTAGCTGCCCACCAGCGAGAACGTGACGTTGGTCACGGCTTGGGTCGGCGCCGTGAAGGTCGCCGTGCCGGGGCCCGTGAGCTTGCTCCATTGGATCGTCAGCGGGCCAGGCAGGCCGTCGTCGGTGACGACGCCCGCGAGGTGCGCTGGCGTCGAGAGCGGGGCGGTGATATCGGGCCCGGCATTGACGACTGGCGGCTGGTTGACGGGCGCGGTGGACCCGTAGTTGACGGTCAGCTTTGCCGCTAGTGCGGGGTTGCCGAAATCGAAGGCGGACGCAGTCCGGACGCCAGTGCCGGTGATCACGAAGACGAGCGCATTGCCCGCGACCCAACCCGGGCGGTTCACGACCTGCTGCACGATGCTCGCGAGGTTGGGTGTGCGCTGGTTGGGGCCGGCTTCATTGACGATGGTCCAAGGCGCGGGAGCCCAGGCGACCGTGGCTGTGGTGCGTGGTCGACTCGAGATGTTCAACGCCGACGTCAGGAACGGGCCCGGGTTGTCGCTGGCCTGGCCCGCAATCGTGAGCTGTGTCGCAGCCGACGTGGCTTCGTCGGTAGTGAACTGCACGAACGCGGACGAGATGGTGGCACCCGCCGGAATGGTGAGGTTCTGGAACCGGATTCCGACGACCTGGTTCACCGTGCCGTCGACCACCAATTCGAGATCGGTGCTGCTACGGACCACCGCGGTCGGAGACTCTTCGGCGTCGTCGTCACTGGCGGCGACGGTCCGTTCCACGGTGCCGCTGCTCGGCGGTGCCGGCTGTTGTACCGTGACCACGACCGTGTCGGTGACCGTGTACTGGCCATCGGCGACGCTGAGCTCGAGGGTGTAGCTGCCCGCCGTCGAGAACGTGACGTCGGTCGCTGCTTGATTTGCCGGCGTGAACGTCGCCGTGCCGGGGCCCGTGAGCTTGCTCCATTGGATCGTCAGCGGGCTGTTCAGGCCGTCGTCGGCAACGGTGCCGACAAGGTGCGCTGGCGACGAGATCTGGGTGGTGACGTCAGGCCCGGCATTGACGACGGGCGGCTGGTTGACGGGGGCCGTCACCGTGACCACGCAAGTATCCGTGCGCGTGAACGCGCCATCGGACGCGCTGAGCTGGAGGGTGTAGGTGCCCATCAGCGAGAACGTGACGTCAGTCTCTTCTTGATTTGCCGCCGTGAACGTCGCCGTGCCCGGGCCCGTGACCTTGGTCCATTGGATCGTCAGCGGGCCGGGCAGGCCGTCGTCGATGACACTGCCCGCAAGGTGCTTGGGCGATGAGATCGAGGTAGAGACGTCGGGCCCCGCGTTGACGATGGGTGCCTGGTTGACTGCCGAAGTCGCGTAGCGGAGGACGAGCTTTGGCGCGAGCGTGGGGTTGCGGTCGAAGGACGACGCATTGCGGCAACCAGTGCCCGTGATCACCAGGACAAGTGCATTGCCCGCGACCCAAGTCGGGCGGTTCACGACCTGCTGCACGAGAGTCGCGAGCTCGGGCGTGCGCTGGTTGACGCCGGCTTCGCCCATGACCGCCCAAGCCGGGGGAGCCCAGGGCACCGTGGCCGTCGTGCGGGGTCGCGAGGAGATGTTGAGGGCCGTCGTCTGGAACGTGGCGGCGTTGTCGCTGGCCTCCGCGGCGATCGTGAGCTGGGTCGCGACCGACTTGGCCTCGTCGGTCGTGAACTGCACGTACGCGGACGCGATCGTGGCACCAGGCGGGACCGTGAGGTTCAGGAACCGGATTCCGACGACCTGATTCATCGTGCCGTCGACCACCATCTCGAGATCGGTGCTCGAACGGACCACCGCGGTCGGTTGTTCTTCGGCGTCGTCCCAGCTGGCCGCGACGGTTCGCTCCAGGAGTGCGCCCGGCGCCACATCGACCACGACCGTGTCCGTGTTCGTCAACACGCTGTCGGAGGCGCTGAGTCGGAGAGTGTAGGTGCCCGCGGCCGAGAACGAGACGTTGGTCACGGCTTGCGTTGGCGCAGTGAAGGACGCAGTGCCCGGGCCCGAGAGCTTGCTCCATTGCCTCGTCAGGGTACCGCTGGGCAGGCCGTCGTCCTCGACGATGCCCGCGAGCTGCGCCGACGCGCCGACCGCCATGGTGACGTCGGGCCCGGCATTCACGACGGGCCCCATGTTGATCTGCACCGGCGCGGGCATCCCGTATTCGCGGAACTCGCCGTCGTTCTCGAGCGGCTCGAGGTCGTTGTCGTGGCCGCGGTCGACGAGGAACAGGCTGTCCTCCGTGCTGACCGTGCTCGGCGCGAACACGATGCCCTGGGGCCTGATCATCGAGGTGTTCGGCAGGTTGATCACCCGCACGAGCTGCCCCACCTTGTTCAGGTGCAAGAGCCTGGTCTTCGGTATGCCGAGCACGTGGATTCCGCCATCGCCGGAACGGAGTGCAACACCGCTTGGCTCTGTCACTCCGTATGGTGCGATGTCGAAACTGGCGAGGACATCGTCACCGTTTGGTGAGGTGCCGTCGAAGATCCCGTTGGGGCCCGGTCGCAGTCGGTGCACGAGATGGGAGATGCCCCCGGCGATCCACAGAGTACCATTGTCCCAGGCGAGGCCCTCCGCGTCGGGGCAGAAGTTGTCTACCTTGAAGAAGCGACGCGTATCGTCCAGTGTGTTGATCAGCGTGTCTGGTCCCGCGCCAATGACCCAGATCTGATCCGCGTCATCGTCAGACAGGTAGTACGTCTTCGTGACGGCGTCGAATGTCAGTCCCGCCGGTTCGATCGTAAAGCCCACCGTCGTGGTCGTGCGCGCCAGGACACCTGTGCGGCTGGTTTCGTACACGTTGACGCCCGCGTAGATCGACATTTCGTCGACCTCGCTGTCGGTGATCACGAGCCGATTGCGGGGCGCATCGTAGGCGACCCCCGACGGATCCGGACTCGGTGGGACCCACAGGCTGGTGTTGACGCTCGCGATCAGCGTCCCCGTCTCGTCATCGTTCGACACGGCATTCCAAGTCCACTGGTCGGTCAGCATGCGCTGGTCGCCCCACGTGACGAACAGGTCGAGGTCGCCGCTCGACTGCGAGAGGTTCAGAGTCGGGGCGAAGCCGAACGCGCCCACCGCAGGCAAGCGCCGCAGCTCCCCGGCGTTCGTGCTCGGAGAGGTCGCAGAATACTGCAGAAGATTGCCCGTGGCCGGGTCGAGACCGACGATGCGATCACGTGCGACGTCGAAGGCGATTCCCCTGACGGCGCTCCACTCGGGCGGCAGCGATACCGAGCTGAACTGCACTTTTCCCGCGCGCAGATCCGCGCAATCGATGCGCAGGAAGCTCGGCTGAGCGGCGTCGAGCAGCACGATCTGCTCTTTCTCGCGGTCGATGCAGACTCCCGTCAGCGTGGACCACGTTCCGGCCGGAACGGTGAGCGGATACAACGCGAGGGACGACGAGGCGTCGAGCAGCACGATGCCACCCTGTTGCACCGCGAACACGAGCTGCTCGACATCGGCACCGACGTAGCTCGCAGAACACAACAGGGGGTCTGGCGCCGGGAGGGTCGCTTCGCCGACACGCAGCGCCGGATGAGGCACCGGCGAGAAGGCGAGTTGCGTCGCAGAGAATCCGCGGACCGGCAGCAAGAACTGCGCGGCGGCGAAGGAGTCGAGGACTCCCACGAGCACGGGCTGATCAATTCCAGGATTTGATTGTGCAATGAGAGCAGTTGCGGCGAGGAATACGGCAAGGAGGATGCGCATAGCGGGGGCGAGTCGAAGGTTGCAGATCGGGCCTCATTCTCGAGGCGGAAGCACGATATCACCTGCAATGAGACAAGCTGGTTCTGGATACATAGTCGCTGCACTACAGACGCGCGGATGCACGCGATCCAGAGCAAACACTTGATGGCATTGGCGTCTCGATAGAGCTGGGCGTTCGTCAGGTCTTACAGTAGCAAGACTGTCACGTTCCTTGGCTGCTGCGCAGTAACCCGTGCGCTCTCGATATAGCTCCGCTACGAAACGCGCCTCTTCTGCCCGACGCAGCAGGGCGCGGATCGCTCACAATGTGGTTGGTGACGAGGAGCCTCGGTGCCATGGTGAATCCGTGTCAGGTGGAAGTGGGGGCGGTTCGAGCAGGGGTTCGCCGGTTGGCAGCCGACAGTGACGCGAGGGACCATCCCCGCCGTGCGAATCGCTCAGGTGCGTGCCGTAGGGCACCACGTCTCGGAACGTCTCGCACGCCGCTGCGGCACGTTCCTGGCAGGCGTGGTCCTCGCGGTCAGTCCGCCACTTCGCAGTAGAGCCACACAGTTCCGTTCCCTAGCTTCACCATGAGTGATCTCCGGGCTCTCGATCGAACTCCGCCACGAAGCACGCCTCTGCTTCGCGATGCAGCAGAGCGCGGTTCCGTGGCTACATGCGATAACGCTGCAGAACCGCGGTAACGAGACACTGGCCGACCTCCAGGTCACGATCGGGCTCGCGCCCGGGCTCATGCAGCCGCACGTCGAGCTCGTCGCTGCGGTGCCCGCGGGTGGCACGTTCGCCTTGACGAAGCTCGATCCGCGGCTCGACGTCCAGGCGCTCGCGAACCTGCTCGAACGTCAGCGCGCCGAGCTCCGGATCACCGTGACGCGCGGTGCCGAGACGCTCGCGTCGGCGACCGCGGAGGTCGAAGTGCTGGCCTACAACGAATGGCCCGGCCTCGGGGTGCTGCCGGCCCTGCTCGCCGCGTTCGTGTCGCCGAACCACCCCTCGCTCGCGGCCGTGCTGCGCGACGTGGGCGCGCGGTTGCAGCGACAGACCGGCAGCAGCGCGCTCGACGGCTATCAACGACGAGATCCGGCGCGCGTGCTCGCGATCGTCGAGGCCGTGCACGACGCGGTCGGTGCACACGGCATCACCTACGTGAACCCGCCGCCGAGCTTCGAGCGCTCGGGCCAGAAGGTGCGTACGCCCGAACAGGTGCTCGGCGACCGTCTCGCTACCTGCCTCGACCTCGCGCTGCTCGGTGCCGCCATCCTCGAGCACGCGGGCCTGCATCCGCTCGTCGTGCTGCAGCAGGCCCACGCGCTCGTCGGCGTCTGGTTGCACGAAGGATCGACGCCTGAACCGTGGCTCGATCTCGCGGTCGAGCTGCGCAAGCGGTGCGACCTGAACGCGATCGCGGTCGTCGAGTGCACGCTCGCGTGCGGCGTCCCCGCTCCGTTCGCCGCGGCCCAGGCTGCCGCACGCAAGAAGCTCGCTGACGACGCAGCGTTCGTCGGCGCCATCGACATCGCTGCCGCGCGACGCGCCGGCATCCAGCCGCTGCCGCCGCGCACGCTCGCCTTCGTCGCCGTTCCGGAGGGTGGGTGCAGGGAAACGCCAGCAGCCGGCACGCCCGCGACGCCGAGCGGGAAAGCGCCTGCGGAGCAAACACCGGCGCCGCGAGCGGCGCCGGTGGCGCCGGCGCCACCGAAGGACCGGCTCGAACACTGGAAGAGCAAGCTGCTCGACCTGTCGCTGTGGAACCGCCTGCTCAACTTCGCCGAGACGAAGAAGACGATCCGTCTCTGTGCGCACGACCTCGAGGCCCTCGAGGACCGCCTGCAGCAGGGCCGCGTCCGCGTGCACCCGCGGCCGTCGGTCGGTCAGCCCGGCCAGGATCCACGCGACCTCGAGCTCGCCGAGCAGCGCAGTGGCGTCGACGTGATGCGCGAGTATCTCGCCGAAGAGCTGCGCGCGGGTCGTCTGCGCGCCGACCTCGATGCGGCCGAGCTCGATCCACGGCTCGTCGAGATCTTCCGCCATGCGCGCACTTCGCTCGAAGAGAGCGGCGCGAACACGCTCTATCTCGCGGTCGGTTTCCTGAAGTGGTACGAGACGCCGCAGACGCAGAAGCCGCGTTACGCGCCGCTGCTCTTGCTGCCGCTCGTCGTCGAACGGCTGTCCGTGCAGGACGGCATCCGTTTCGTGCTGGACGACGCCGAGCCGCGTCTCAACCAGACCCTGCTGCAGATGCTGCAGCGCGACCACGATCTGCGCGTGGAGATCGGCGAGACGCCACCCGAGGACGACAACGGCGTCGACGTGCGCGCGGTGCTCGACGCGTTCCGGCGCGCGGCCGTCGCGATGCCGCGCTGGGAAGTCGAGACGGCGGCCTGCATCGGCTTCTTCTCGTTCACGAAGTATCTGATGTGGCTCGACCTCGCTTCACGCGAAGCGCTGCTGCAGAGCCCCGTGCTACGGCACCTGATCGAGCGGCCCGGCGCCGCCTTCGCGCAGGAGGCGCCCGAGCTCGCGCGAGACGACTTCGACGACCTCGACCCGAGCACGGTCTTCTGTCCGAAGGACGCCGACAGCTCGCAGCTCGCGGCCGTGTTGTCCGGGGCCGGCGGCCGCTCGTTCGTGCTCGAAGGACCACCGGGCACGGGCAAGTCGCAGACCATCACGAATCTCGTCGCGCAATCGCTGGCGAACGGCAAGCGCGTGCTGTTCGTCGCCGAGAAGCGGGCCGCGCTCGAGGTCGTGCAACGCCGCCTCGCCGAGGTCGGGCTCGGTGCCTTCTGCCTCGAGCTGCATTCGAGCAAGAGCGGTTCCAAGGCCGTGCTCGAGCAGCTGCGGCGGCCGCTCGAACTGGGCCAGCGCCGCGAGCCCGCGGCGTGGCAGCAGCTGGCCATGGAACTGCAACAGCAGCGAGACGCGCTGAACCAGTTCGTGCGCGCCTTGCATCGGCGTCGTGAGCACGGCGGTTCGGTGTTCGCGGCGATGGCGGAGCTCGTGCAGCTGGCAGGCAAGAAGCGCGTGCAGTTGCCCGACCTGCTGCGCGGCACGCCGGCCAGCGTGGAAACGGCCCGTGCAGCCGTGGCGGAGCTGGCTGCCGCGGCCAGCGCGCTCTCGGTGCCCGCGAACGAACCGTGGTGGGGCGTGCGAGCGGGCAACTGGACGCCGGCGCTCGCGCGCGAAGTCGTGCGGGCGGCAGAGCGCCTGCGCAGTGCCGTGACCGCCGCGGCTGCGGCCGTGGCGTCGGTGGCCGAGACGTTCGACCTGCGAGCCGTGTTCGGCGAAGCGGGTCCGAGCCGCGCGCAATTCGAGCTGTTGCTCGAGCTCGCGCGGCTCATGCGTGCTCCGTCGTTGCCGCCGTCGGCGCTGCTGCGCGTCGCGGAGTGGAGCCAGGTAGACTCGGCCCTCTCGCAGGTCCTGGCGGCCGGCAAGAAGCGCGATGAGCTGTGGGCGCTGCTCGCGCCGCGTTGGCGGCGCGAGCTGCTCGGTCTCGATCTCGATCGCCTCGCGTCGACCTACCGCGGTGCCGTCGACTCGTTCTTCGTGCTGCGCTGGTGGCATCTGCGGGAACCGCGCCGCGAGCTCGCGACCGTGACTGCAGGTGCCAAACCGGGATCGGTCCTGTCCGTGTTGCACGATCTCGAGCAGGCGCTGGCGGTGCGCGCGGAGGAACGCACGCTCGCGACCCACAAGGCCGTAGCCGAGCTGCTCGGGGCCGCCTGGCGCGCGGGCTTTCCCGACTGGGCGCAGGTCGAGGCGTGGCTCGTCTGGGTGCGCGACGTGCGGCGGTTGCTCGTGCAGATCGTTCCAGGTGCAGAGGCGCCGGACCCGCGGCTGCTGCACGCCGTTGCCGCGCGACTCGACGAACGCGCGAACGGCGCCGATGCGCTCAGCAAGCAGCTCGGCGCGCTGCAGCTCGCCAACGACGTGTTCACGGCTGCGAGGGGGTCCGTGTCCTCGCTGCTCGACCTCGACGCCGACCTCGCGTTCGGCGACGCGTCGGTTCCCGGGTTCCTGCCCGCTGTCGCGGCGCGCATCGGGCGCTGGCTCGAGGCCGTGCCGCGCTTGCGCGACCATTGCGCGTATCGGCGCGCGGCGGCTGCGGCGACGTCGTGCGGCCTCGACCCGCTCGTGCGCGAGCATGGCAACGGCAACCTGCGCACCGCGGAACTGCAGTCGGCGTTCCGCCGCACGTTCCTCGAGGACTGGCTCGACACCGTGCACGACGCCGAGCCGCTGCTCTCGCGCTTTCGCGGTCTCGACCACGAACGCGCGATCGCGCGGTTCGCCGAGCTCGATCGGCAGTGGATCCAGCTCGCAGCCGAGGTCGTCGTGGCGCGCCTGTGCGCGCAGCTGCCGCAGGTGCGCGATACGCAGGTTGCGAGTAGCGAGCTCGGCGTGCTCGAACGGGAGCTCAAGAAGCAGCGCCGTCACAAACCGGTGCGGCGGCTGCTGGCCGAGATCCCGGGGCTGCTGACGCGGCTCGCGCCGTGTGTGCTGATGAGCCCGCTCTCGGTCGCGCAGTTCCTCGGCCGCGCGGGCACGCGGTTCGACCTGATCGTCTTCGACGAGGCCTCGCAGATTCCCATGTGGGATGCCGTCGGCGCGATCGGGCGCGGCCGGTCCGTCGTCGTCGTCGGCGACAGCCGGCAGTTGCCGCCCACGACGTTCTTCCAGCGGCTCGCGCAGGGCGACGAACCAGCGCCCGAGGACATCCCCGAGGATCTCGAGAGCGTGCTCGACGAGTGCGGTGCCGCGGGTCTGCCGCGCCAGCACCTCGACTGGCATTACCGCAGCCGGCACGAGTCGCTGATCGCGTTCAGCAATCATCACTACTATCAGAACCGGCTGCTGACGTTCCCGGGGCCGCAGCACGCCGCCGCGGGCCTCGGCGTGCGCTGCGTGCTCGTCGACGGTGTCTACGATCGCGCCGGTTCGCAACAGAATCGCGTCGAGGCCGAAGCGCTCGTCGCCGAAGTCGTGCAGCGCCTGCGCGATCCGACGCGCGCGGGCCGGAGCCTCGGCATCGTGACGTTCAGCCAGGCGCAGCAGGTGCTGATCGAGGACCTGCTCGATGCCGCGCGCAAGGCGCATGCGGAGATCGAGCCCGCGTTCGGCGCGATCCAGGAACCCGTGTTCGTGAAGAACCTCGAGAACGTGCAGGGTGACGAACGCGACGTGATCCTGTTCTCGATCTGCTACGGGCCCGATGCGGCGGGAAGGATCTACGAGAACTACGGGCCATTGAACCAGCAGGGTGGCGAACGGCGTCTCAACGTCGCGATCACGCGCGCGCGACGCGAGCTCGTCGTGTTCACGTCGGTGCGACCCGAGCAGGTGGCCACGCGCACGCAGGCGCTCGGCGCGCAGCATCTGCGTGTGTTCCTCGACTACGCGCTGCGCGGCCAGCAGGCACTCGCCGCCGCCGTCAGCGAGGACCCTTCGGGCGGCGTCGACTCTCCGTTCGAAGCGGCGGTGCGCCTGGCGCTGACGCAGCGCGGGTATGTCGTGCACACGCAGGTCGGCTGTTCGGGCTATCGCATCGACCTCGCGATCGTCGATCCGCGCGCGGCGGGTCATTACCTGCTCGGCATCGAATGCGACGGTGCTTTCTACCATGCGGCCGCCACGGCGCGCGACCGCGATCGCCTGCGCGCGTCGGTGCTGACCGGCCTCGGCTGGCGGTTGCATCGCATCTGGTCGACGGACTTCTGGCAGGATCCGGCCGGGGAGCTCGAACGAGTCGAAGCCGCGATCGCCGCGGCGAAGGCGGCCCCGGCGCCGGTCGAGCCGTGCCCTCCGGTTTCCGCCGTGCCGGCCGAGCCGGCTCAGCCGCCGCGCGACGCAGTGGCATCGCCGTCGCGGCAGGAGGCGCCGCCGCCGGACCCTGACGGTCCGCGACCCTATGCGGGCAGCGTACTGCCGGTCGTCGGCACGCCGGAGCAGTTCGCCGAGGCGAAGGCGCTCGTGAAGTTGGGCGCGCAGGCCGAAGCCGTGCTGACCGCGGAGTCACCGCTCTCGTTCGATCGCTTCGCGCGCGCGCTCGCGCTGGCGTGGGGCATCCAGCGTGTGACGGAACGCGTGCGCGAACGCGTGCGGGACGTGCTGTCTGCTTTGGCCGTCGAGATCGATGGGGTGCTCTGGCGGAGCAGCGACGACGCGCAGTCGTTCCGCGGCTTCCGCGTGCCGGCCGACGACACCGACGGTGCGCGCGCCGCGGACGAGCTGCCGTTGGTCGAAGTCATGAACGCGATGGCGTGGCTCTTGCGCCAGCACCACGCGATGGCCGGCGAAGATCTCGCGCGCGAGGCGGCGCGGTGCTTCGGCATCACGCGGCTCGGCGCGGTCGCGCGCGACGTGATGCAGCGGGCCGTGGAGCGGCTCGTTTCGGCGGGGCGCGGCGTGCGCGATGGCGAGGTCGTGCGGCTGCCGTGAGCGCGCGCCCGATGTGACAGGCTGGCTCTCGCTTGCGTCCGTGCCGCGCGGCATGATGCCCACACCACATCCCATGATCACTTGATGCGCTTCAACCAAGCCCTGCTCACTCTGCTCGCCACCGCCGGTGCTTTGTCCGCGCAAGCCAAGGATACCGACAGCAAGACGCCTCCTGCGGGCCCGCCCTGGATCCTGAACTTCATCGAGGCCAGGGCGAAGGCGCTCACCACGGGCAAGCCGATCTTCGTCTACTCGACGAAGACGTATTGACCACACTGCGTCGTCATGGAGAGGGGTCTTCTCTCCGACGCGAAACTCGCGAAGTCCTACGGCGACGTCGTGTGGATGTATCTGTTCCAGGACTTCTCCAAGAGCGAACAGGACCGCGCCGCCGAACGCGTGGCGATCCGTTTCGGCATCAGCTCCTGGCCGCAGCACTTCCTCGTCGATCCGTTCACGCTGAAGACGCTGGCCGACACGGGTCGCAGCCTCGACAGCTTCACGGCGGCGGTCGAGAGGACCAACGTCGAGAAGTCCGAGCCGACGCCGAGTGTTGCCGACTTCGTGGCCTTCGATGCGCTCGCGCGGTCGCTCGAAAAGGACGCGTCGCTCGCATTGGCCCAGAAGCACCTGCAGCACGAGGACATCGTCGTCAGCTATCGCGCCGTCGAGATCGCCGCGAAGAAGGCGCCTGCCGTGCTGGTCAAGGCGAGTGCCGCGCTGTTGACCTCGCCGAACGACCAGATCCGCTACGCGGTCTGCGATGCGCTCGCGAGCGAGGGCGACCCGGGCTCGCCCGAACCACTGCACGCGATGCTGCGCGATCCCGGCGCGAGCCGGAATCCCAACGTGCTGCGCATCCACGCCGTGAAAGCGCTCGCGCGATGCGGCGATGCGTTGTCGCTGGCCGCGATCGAACCGTTCGCAACGAGCGGCGCGTGGCGCAACGGCCTCACGCGGGTATCGATCGATTCGATCGTCGCGATCTGCGGACGCGAGGCCAAGGCCAGGCGCCAGGCGATCGAGATCCTGGCCAAGGCCTATCCGGCACCGCCAGCGCCGGAAGAGGCCGCCGAACAGAAACCGTGCGAGTCCCTCGCGAAGGACGTTCACTCGGCTCTCGAGAAGCTGAGCGGCAAGCGCGTCGCCTTTCCGCACGACTACACCCCGAGCAAGCGCGACGAGCTCATGAAGGCCTGGTGATCTGACGAAGCGCGTTCGTCAGCGTGTATGCAAGCGCGGACCTCGCCTTGCGCGCCCCCTCGTGACGCGACACACTCGCCGCCCACGAGCGAGAACGACTTGAGCAAGCACCTCCTCTTCTTCTCGCATGCCTACCTGCCCGAGAACACTTCCGCGGTCCAGCGCTCGGCACCGCTCGCGCGCTATCTCGCGGACCAGGGGTGGACGGTTCACGTCGTAGCCGCGAGCCACGCGGGTTTCTGCGAGGACGAGTCGGTCTGGAACGTGCCGGGTCCGCGGGCCACAGCGGCGCCCAGGCGCACGGCGTTCTGGCGCATGGCGCAGCGCGTGCTCCCGTACAACGACCGGCTGCCCTGGATCCCGCACGCGCTGCTGGCTGCGGAACGGATCGCGGCCAGGGTTCCGTTGCGCGCGGTGCTCTCGACGTCGCCGCCCGTGGCCGCGCATGTCGCGGCGTGGCTGTTCGTGCGCCGGCACCGGCTGCGATGGGTCGCGGACCTGCAGGATCCGATCCGCGGCAACCCGGGCCGCAAGCGAGGCTGGGCCAGGCCCTACGATCTCGCGATCGAGCGCGCCGTGTTCGGGCGAGCCGCGCGGGTGGTCGCGGTGACCGATGCCGTGGCCGAGCAGTGGCGCCGCAGCTGGCCGAAGCTGGCCGAGAAGTTCCGCACGATCTGGATGGGATTCGACCCCGCCGAGGGCATCGGGCCGATGCCCGTGCCGGTTCGCGAGCGGAGGGTGATGCTGCACATCGGGTTCTTGTACGAAGAACGGCATCCGATCGCGTTGTTGGAGTCGCTCGAGCGGCTGTGCGCGCGCGGCGAGCTCGATCCGAGCAGGTTCCTGCTGCGACTCGGTGGCCGCGCCGACCTGCCCGAGAAGGTGCTGCAACATCCGGCCGGCCGCGCGCTGGCCGCGCGCGGCTGTCTCGAGCTCGACGACCGTCACGTCGCTCGCGACGCTGCGCTCACAGCGACCGCAACTGCGGACTGGCTGCTGCTGCTGGACGTCAGGAACCTGTTCGACCAGAGCTACACGGTGCCCGGCAAGCTCTACGACTACGTGCTCACGGGCCGCCCGATCCTCGCAGTCACGGATCCTGGTTCGCCGACGCAGCAGATCCTGGCCCGGAGCGGGGTCGGCCACGCGTGCTTGTTTCACGGCGATTCAGCCGCGGAACGCGACGGCAAGCTGGCCGAGTTCCTGGCCCGGCCGGCAATCACGTGCGCGCCGAGCGCCTGGTTCACGGCGGAGTTCGATGCCCGCAAGCTGGCCGCACAGATGTCGGCGCTGCTCGACGGAGAAGAAGCCGGCGCGTGACGGCTCACGCCCGCTGGCCGCGCAGCTTGTCGAGCACCGCCGACACGATCTCGCGGAAGTACATGAGGTCCGAGCGACGCAGGACCAGGCAATGCAGCACGGGGACCAGCGTCTCGCGCGAATAGGCGCGGAGCGTGTAGACCGTCGCGGAGACGTAGGCGATCGAGGATGCGGCGGCTGCGCCGAGGGCGCCGTGCGCCGGGATCAAGATCAGATCGAGCACCACCATGACCATGAAGGCGACCCACTGCGCTCGCAGGCTCACTTCCTGGCGATTGCGCCCCGCGAGGTCCGCTTGCAGCACCTTGCTCACCGTGTAGGCGATCGTGCCGGGCGTGAGGAACACGAGCGCTGCGTGCACGGTCGGGCTCCACGTGTCCACCCAGCGTGCGCTCGATCCGCGAACGAGTTCGGTGATCGTGCCCATGACCGGGTCCACCATGAGCAGCACGACGACGCCGCCGACCAAGGACGCCGACAGAGCCAGGCGCGTCAGCACGGGCGTCAGGCCGCGCGCCTCCTCGTGGGTCGAGGCGGCGACTTTGCTGAAGAACAGGTCGCGCAGTGCATCGGGGAAGTGCCACACGAGCTCGGCCCACGTGACCGCGATGCTGTAGAAGCCGACCTCCGCACCGATCTCCGCGACCCTCTGGTCTTGCGGTCCCGTCGCGACGTAGACGAACCCGATGATGTACAGGTCCAGACGGTGGTTGAGGTAGGCCAGCGTGGCGCCGAGATTGGACCGCCATCCGTACTTGAGGCCCTCGCGCAGATACTCGCGGTGGAAGCCGAACCGGAGCCGCACGATGGCGCGCACGAGCCACAACACGAGGGCCACGACCAGCACCGTGGAGAACAGTCGGCCCCATGCCATCGCGTACGCCGCGTCGCCGCCCTCGACGATGCCGCCAAAGAGGTAGAAGCAGCCCAGGAACGACGGCAGGAACAGCAGCGACGACACGAGGTGGACCGTCGTGTATTGCTTCAGGCGGTCGGTCGCGAGATGCAGCGTGTTCGCGTAGCTCGCGAGGAGCAAAAGCGGCACGACGGCACAGAGCGGCAGCACGATCGATGCGGGGAATCTCAGCTCGTGGTCGCAGAGCGGTAGCAGCCAGAGGATCGACGCTGCGGCGCCGACGGCCACCGTTCCGCCCCAGACCACTGCCACGGACATGTTCGTTGCGAACGTCTGTTGCGCGGTGAACAGTCCCTTGCGCATGAAGTAGACCTGCGAGCTCGCGAGCCCGAGGTTGGCCAGAGCCATGAGCACGAACGGTGTCGTCGAGACGAGCCCCGCGAACCCGTGTTGGTCGGGGTGGTTCGTGCATATCAGGTAGAGGATCAGCCCACCGCCCTTGTCGACGCCGACAATGAGCACTTGCATCAGCAGCGCGAAGACGATTCCTCGACGGAAGTTCATCGCGGCGCTGGTCGCCTGGCTGGCGACATTCGACCGGGACTCCTGGACGGCGAACTGCCGTTCCCACGAAGCGAGGTGGACAAGATGTTTGCGGCGGAGGGGGAGCGAGACGGGAGGAAGCGGGCGCGGGATGCTATCGGACCGTGATCGCGCGGTCTCTCGAGCTCGTGCTTTTGTTCCGGCAGCGGTGACGGCGGGATCGAGCAAGTGCGGCGCCGCGGAGGCATGGGCCAGTACCATGACTTTGGTTGCGGCCATGGCCGCGATGGGGAGGATCCTGAACGGCATCTGGCCGTCGAGTTCGAGGCTGCTACCCTTTCCGCCCCGCGCTCGACACGAGTCATGACGCCCGAGCAGTCCCCACCCTCCTGCCTCACGTTCGTCCTCGGAACGCGTCCGGAGATCATCAAGCTGGCTCCTGTGATCCTCGCGGCCCGCCGCGCAGGCATTCCGTGCAAGTTGATCCACACGGGCCAGCACTACAGCGAGGGGCTCGATGGCAGGTTCTTCCAGGAACTGGGTCTACCTGCTCCCGACCATCAACTCGGGGTCGGCTCACAGCCGCCTGGCCTGCAGCTGGCGCGCATGCTGCTCGGGCTGCACGAGGCATTGGCCGCGTGTGGCAACTGCATCGTCGTCGTGCAAGGCGACACGAACTCGACCCTGGCCGGCGCGCTGGCGGCCAAGAAGCGCGGACTGCGGCTCGCGCACGTCGAGGCCGGGTTGCGCTCGTTCGATCGGCGGATGCCCGAGGAGTTGAACCGCATCCAGGTCGACATCTTGTCGGACTGGCTGTTCTGCCCGACCGAACTGCAGCGCGAGATCCTGCGGCGCGAAAACGGGGCGGGTGGCGCGGTCGCGGTGGTCGGCAACACGATCGCCGATGCGGTGGCCAGCCGGCTCGCGCAGGCGGGCGACGCTTCGGCGCTGCTCGCACGATTCGGCGTCGAGACGAGGAACTACGCGTTCCTCACGTTGCACCGCGAAGAGAACGTCGACGACGCCGCGACGCTGCGCTCGCTGATCGAGGGAGTCGATCGCGGCGCTGCCGCGGCCCGCCTGCCGGTCCTGTTCCCGGTGCACCCGCGCACCCAGAAGATGCTGCTGCAGTACGGCGTGAGCCTGCCGGCGTCGATCAAGCCGCTCGAACCCGTCGGTTTCACGGAGAGCCTGCTGCTGCAGCGCGATGCCAGGATCGTGTTGACCGATTCGGGTGGACTGCAGGAGGAGGCATCGATCCTCGGCACGCGGTGCGTCACACTGCGGACCAGCACCGAACGACCCGAGACCGTCGACGCCGGCAGCAACCTGATCGCCGGCGTCGAGACTGCGGCCGTGGCGCGCGCGATCGGCCAGGCGCTCGCCACGCAGCGGCGCTGGCAGCACCCCTATGGCGACGGCAGGACGGCCGAGCGCATCGTCGCCGTGCTGCAGCAGGCCATGTTGCCCGCGATCGGGCCGGTGGCCGCGAAGAAGGTCGTCGCGGCAGCGCCGGCCCTGCCGTCGGACGGCGACTGGACGGGACGGAGCCTCGGCGAACACGAGATCCAGTTCGTGGCCCGCGCGATCCGCTCGGGCACGCTCAATTCCACCAAGGGCACGTTCGTCGCTCGCTTCGAACGCGAATTCGGCAGACGTCATGGCAGACACGCGATCGCCTGTGCGTCGGGCACGGCGGCCATGCACTGCGCGGTGGCCGCGCTCGGGCTCGAGGCCGGCGACGAAGTGATCACGACGCCGATCACCGACATGGGCGCGCTCACGCCGATCCTCTACGAAGGCGCGATTCCGGTGTTCGCGGACGTCGACCCGGCGACGCTCAACGTGACCGCGGCGACGCTTGCCGCGAGGCTCACGGGCCGGACCAGGGCGATCGTCGTCACGCACCTGTTCGGTCTGCCCTGCGAGATGAAGCCGATCCAGGCACTCGCGCGCGACAAGGGTCTGCTGATCATCGAAGACTGCGCGCAGGCGTTCCTGGCCGAGAGCACGGCGGGCCGCGTCGGCACGATCGGCCACATCGCGGCGTTCTCGATGCAGCAGGGCAAGCACATGACGACTGGCGAAGGCGGCATCGTGCTCACGAGCGACGACAAGCTCGCGCGCCGCGTGTTCTTGTTCGTCAACAAAGCCTGGGGGTATGGCGAAACGAACCCCGACCACTCCTTTCCGGCGCTCAATTACCGCCTGACCGAGCTGCAGGGCGCCACAGCACTGGCGCAGCTCGACAAGCTCGATTGGGTCCTGCAGCGGCGGCGCGAGGTCGCCGGTCTCTTGACCGCAGCGCTCGCGGGCATCCCGGGGGTGTCGACGCCGGTCGTTCCCCCGGGCACGGAGCACGCGTGGTGGCGATACGCGATCATGGTCGACCCCGCGATCGTGCGCGGCGGTGCTTTCGAGCTCGGCAAGCGCATGAAGGAACGCGGCGTGTCCTGTGTACCGCGTTACATCCAGAAGCCCGCGTTCGAGTGTGGGCTGTTCGCGGACTGGAACGCCTCGCCGGTCACGGCGCTGCCGCTGCGTTCTGCCGATGGTGTGGTCCGGCCTCAACCCGTCTATCGGCGCTCGGACTACCCGGGCGCCGTGCAGGCGCTCGATCGCGTGATCGTGCTGCCGATCAACGAACACTACACGCCCGAACACGTGCGGTTCGTGGCGGCGGTCATTCGCGAGGAAGCGGCGAAATCGCAGGCCCCGGTGGCACGATGAACCCGTGATCGAGGTCCTGGAGTTTCTCTGCGCGGACCTCGAGCACCTCGTGGTCAACGCTGGACTGATCGACACGGTGGCCGAGGCTTTTGCGGACGAGATCCACGTCTACTGCGAGGCGAGGCACGGCGCACACCTGCGCCAAGTACTCGGCGACCGCCATCGCGACCGGATCCGGTGGCTCGATGCCGCGATCCCGCAACGCAGGGCCGGCATCGCCGCGCGCCTGCCGCGCGAGTACGGGCTCTTGCGCCGTGCTGCGGCGGGCCAAGGGAAACCGCGGCTGCGGCTGCTGTTGTCGGCCCATCGATCGCTGCTCTGGGCGCTCGCGCTGCGCCGTGTGTTCGGCCGCGACCGGATTCCGACCCAGGTCGTGCTGCACGGCGAAGTCGGCGAAGTCGCGGGCTGGCGTTCGCGCAATCCGCTGCGGCGGCTGTTCGACATGCGATCGACGCTCGCGCGTTGCTCTGCACTGGGGACGCAGTATCTCGTGCTCGAGCACGCGATTGCCGAAGCGTTGCGGGCCGAGATGCCGCGCATCGCACCGGGCGTCGCCGCGATACCGTATCCGCTTACCGTCAGTGTGCTCGGCGACGCATCGCTGCCGGCCGTGAACTCCGCGATCCGGATCGCCTTCCTCGGGCTGGCCACCGAAGCGAAGGGGTTCGGGGTCTTTCTCGAGGTCGCCGAACGTATGGCTCGCGCGTGTCCGGGGCGATTCGAGTTCCACGCGGTCGGATCGACACCGCCCGGAAGTGCCTCGACTGGTCTTCACGTGCTCGCGCGACGGCCCGCTGCGGCGCAGCTCTCGCAGGCGGACTTCCTCGCGGGCCTGCGCGGCATCCACTACGTGTGTCTGCCGTTCCGGGGCTCGCACTACGACTTCGCGGCGAGCGGCGCTCTGCTGGATGCGGTGGCGAACCTCAGACCCGTGATCGCATTGCCCACGCCGGTCCTGAACAGGATGTTCGAGACGCATCGCATCGGATACCTGTGCCAGTCGGCGGACGAGATCGTGGCCGTGCTGCGGCAGCTCGCGGCCGACTTTCCCACGCAGGCCTACAGCGCGCAGGTTGCGGCGATGATCGCCCTGCGCAACGACCGGCGGCCGCGCGCGTTGGCGGGGCCGTATCGCGAGCTCACCGAGCGCTTGCTGCACGCGGCACCGTCGTAGCAGGCCCGGACGCACCCGCGGCACTACCGCATCTCGTCGCGTTCCTGCTCGATGGCGCGCACTCTCGCGGCGGTCAGCGGCACCTCGCGTTTGCGCACGACCACCTTGCGGTCGACGACCGTGACGTTCGGAGCGAAGGTGCTCACGTATTCGGGCGGAGCAAGCCGGTCGGGGCCCATGAGCCGCAGGTCCTCGAAGAACGGCACGATCTGCTGCGCCTCGGCGGCCGTGAGGCGCTCGGGGTCTTCGACCGCGAAGAGCAGCAGCAGTTGTGTGACCAGGTCCTGCGAGATGGCCTCGGAGCTGCTCGTTGCGGCAACGACGGCCGTCTCGAGTTCGCGGCGGGTCAGCGCGGTGTCGCGATCCCGGTCGGCCCGGGCCAACACGGCCTCCCACACCTCCTTCGGCGGCCAGCGCGTGCTCCAGCTGCGTCCCGCGGTGGGCGCCACGACCCAGTCGTTCAGACCGTGCCTGTCGATCACGTAGCAATCGGGCAGGACCCAGCCGGCGGCGCCCACGCCGCGCAACGACAGAACGGGCAGGTCGTTCGCATCGACGGTCATCCTGGTCCGTTCGGGCAGCGCCGCGAGCGTCGCGTCGAGGAAGAGTGCGTGCTGGCGGCAGCGACCGCAGATCACGTGCGCTTGCAACCAGACCTGATTGCGGTCGTGCCAGCGCACGAGCGGCTGCAGCCACTGCGGCACCTTCGCAGCGAGCGGCACGTAGTGCGACGTCGGGAGATGTTCCGACAGGGCCAGGTGGATCCAACCGACCGAGGCGCCAAAGCCCAGTGCGAGCGTGCACGCGACCGGCGCAAGGGCGCTCGCACACTTGCCGGCGACCATCGCCGCAGCGGAGAGCGCGCCGAGTGGGATCAGGTGGCTCAGCACGCGATACTCGAGCGGATCGCCGCCGACGCACAGCAGGTAGTAGCCGACGTGAACGAGCGTCGCCGCGACGGCCGCCACCTGGGGCAGGTTGTCCGCGTGACGCCGTAGCGCGGCCTTCGGTCCGCGCCGCAGTTCGAGCAGCAGCCAGACGAACGCGATCGGCAACCAGATCCAGCCGCCGTTCTCGAAACAGAAGCACTCGAAGTAGCGGATTCCGGCCTCCGCCCCGGGCGCCGCGACGTCGGCGTAGCCGGTGTTCGGCAGCCATTCGCCATAGGACGAACGACGCCACATGAAGTGCGCGGCCACCGCGAGCAGCGGTGCGAGGCTCAGCAGGAACCGGGAGTCGTTGCGCCGCAGACTCCAGGTCACACCGAGCGCGCTCGTCGCGGCGACGCACAGCAGTCCGTCGGGTTGCGTCAGCGCCGTCACGGCTGCCGCTGCAGCCCAGGTCGCGAGCCAGCCGTGAGTGCGCCGGTCCGGCGCACGGAAGGCGAGCAGCACCCAGGAGACGAAACCCAGGTTGAACAGCGAGGCGTCCAACCCACTCGTCAGCGACTGCAGGAACGTGCGGTTGCCGACCACCGCGGCGAGCGCGACGAACGCGAGCGAATCGGGCGTTCGCTTGCCGTCCCGATTCCGGATCCGGAAGGCCGCGCAGGCGACGACAACGAACAGGCCGAGGCCGCAGAGGATCGACAGGATGTTGGCCGACCGAGGCGGTTCGACGCCGAACCAGCTCCATGTGGCCCAGAGCAGCAACGACCAGAGGAACTGCGTGTAGCCTTCCACTGGCGCGAACGGCGGTGGGTTCCAGACGAGTCCGTGTCCATCGCGCGCGTTCGACACGTAGCGGAAAAGGACGAACGCGTCGTCGCAGAGAAAGGCGAGCTGTACAGCACCGAAGCCCAGGGCAATCGCCAGCGTGGCGAGCACGATCACGCGTACGCGCCGGGCCTTGCGCGGGAGTGCGGGGGCGGGCGTCGGGCTGTCCACCGATGCGTCGGGCATCGTTCGCTGCGCCGCAGGCGCGGGCGGACTGGTGGCTTGCGGGCTCACTGGCCGCGCGGCAGCCGCTCTGCCGGCTTTTCGCGGTAGAAGTCCTCGATCACGCGCCAGCATTCCTGCGCCGACTCCGCATACGAGATCAGGCTCAGGTCGTCGGGCGAGATCATTCCCTCGGTCACGAACAGATCCCAGTCGATGAGCCGGTTCCAGTAGCCGCGCCCGAACAACACGACGGGGATCGGCTGCATGCGCCGCGTCTGGATCAAGGTCAGCGTCTCGAACAGTTCGTCCATGGTGCCGAAGCCGCCCGGGAACGCGACCATCGCCTTGGCGCGCATCAGCAAGTGCATCTTCCGGATCGCGAAGTACTTGAACTCGAAGCAGAGCTCCGGAGTGATGTAGCTGTTGGGTTCCTGCTCGAACGGCAGCGTGATGTTGAGGCCGATCGACTTGGCGCCGATGTCGAAAGCGCCGCGGTTCGCGGCCTCCATGATGCCGGGGCCACCGCCCGTGCAGACGACGTAGTCACAGCGGTGATCGACCTGGCACTGGCTCGAGACGATGCGGCCGAATTCCCGCGCCTGGTCGTAGTAGTGCGCCCTCCTGACCACGTTCTCGGCGATCGCGACAGCCTGCTGCAGCTTCGGGTCCTGCGGGTTCTTGGCCAGCGCTTGCTGTGCGGCCTCGAGCTGCCTTTCGGCTTGTGCGCGTTCGACCACGCGGGTGCCGCCGAACACGACCACCGTCGACGCCACGCCCTGCTCGTTCATGATCAGCTCGGGCTTCAGCAGCTCGAGTTGCAACCGCACGGGGCGCAGCTCGGCGCGGGCCAGGAAGTCGGTGTCGACGTGCGACTGCCGATACGAACTGGACCGCCGGATCGCGAGGATGCGCTCGGCGTGGGCGTTCTCGCCCGGCGGTGCGGGCACGTGGCCGTTCTCGCCTGGCGCGGAGGGGGTGTGGCTCATCGGCTTGCCATCGAGCATGAGGTGGCTATGCATCGCATCGGCATTCGGGCCCTCTGAGCCGCAGGATTCCCGGGCGAGGTATCCGGCCCGCGAGCGGCGATGCCCCGGCCCTCGCGGTCCTGTATCCTGCCGGCGTCCGGCGCCCGGCATGCCATGACCCCTCTGCGGCTCACCTATTGCGGCAACGTACACGCGGCTCCGGACCTTCCGGCCGTGCTCGGCGCCTTGCGCGAGCACACGGCACCGGTGGCGGCCGGCGCGCGCGCCCGCGGCCGCGCGTTCGGGATCGGGGCCTGGTGGCCGATGGACCTGGTCCGGCAGCTCTCGGCCGATGCGAGCGCGCGATTGCGCCTCGCGCGCGAGCTGCAATCGCTCGAGCTGCCGCTGTGGACCCTGAACGTGTTCCCGTTCGGCGGCTTCCACGACACCGTCGTGAAGACGGCGGTCTACGCGCCCGACTGGGGCACCGAGGAACGGCTGCACTACACGCGGCTCTGCGCCGAGGTCGGCGCGTCGCTCGCGTCACCTGGCAGCGTGCTGCCGCTCTCGACGCTGCCGCTCGGTTACCGCGGGCCCGGTGACGAGCCCGCGGAACTGAGGCTGATGGCGCGCAACCTCGCGCGCGCGGCGAGTGCGTTCGCGGCCATCGAGGCGAAGACGGGCATCTGCTGCGTGTTGGCGCTCGAACCCGAACCCGATTGCCTGCTCGAGACGGCAGCGGCGACGGCGGACTTCCTCGAGCGGTGGCTGTTCGACGAGGGGGCGTGGACGACGGTGCCGGCGCAGGTGCTGCGCCGGCATCTCGGCGTGTGCGTCGACCTCTGTCATCTCGCGGTCGTCGGCGAGGATCCGCTGCAGGCGCTCGCGGACCTGCGGCGGCGCGGCATCGCGGTGCCGAAGATCCAGGTCTCGGCCTGCCTCGAGGTGCGCGATGCCGAAGGCCTCGACGCGCTGCTGGCCTTCGCCGAGCCGCGCTACCTGCACCAGACCGCCGCAGCGAACGGGCTCCGCGCGCTCGACCTCGACGCCGTGCGGGCCCGCCGTGCAGAGTTCGCGGCCGGCGGCCGCGTGCGCTCGCACTACCACGTGCCGGTCTTCTGGGATGCGCCCGGGGCATTCGGTTCGACGCAGGCCGACGTGGTGCGGGTCCTGCGCGGGCTCGCGTTGTCGGGTGCCGAGCTGCCGCTGCTCGAAGTCGAGACCTACACCTGGTCCGTGTTGGGGGACTTCGCGGGCAGCGAGCCGCTGGCGACGCGGATCCAACGCGAGCTCGACTGGACCGCCGATCGATTGAAAAACTGACCGTTCGCTCCTCTGCCCCGTATCCTGCGCGCCGTGATCCGCCTCCGCGACGTCCACAAGAGTTACAGCCAGGGTGACCACGACGTCGTGGCTTGCGCCGTCGATGCGCTCGAAATCGGCTCCGGCGAACAGGTTGCCCTGATCGGTCGCTCGGGCTCCGGCAAGACGACGCTGCTGCACATCCTGGCGGGCATCCTGCGTCCCGACCGCGGCGAGGTCGAGGTCGTCGGCGCGCGGATCGACCAACTCAGCGAAGCCGCGCGCGATCGGCACCGCGGACGGCACATCGGGCTCGTCTACCAGACGTTCAACCTGCTGCAGCCGTTCACGGCGCTCGAGAACGTGCTGCTCGGCGCGCTGTTCGGCCGCGGTGCCGGCCATCGCGCGCGTGAACACGCCGAGTCGCTGCTGCGCAAGGTCGGGCTCGGCGACCGGCTGCATCATCGCCCCAACGAACTGTCGGTCGGGCAGGTGCAGCGCGTCGCGATCTGCCGCGCGCTCGTCAACGACCCGGAGCTGATCCTCATGGACGAGCCGCTCGGCAATCAGGACCGCGCGACCGGTGGTGTCGTGCTCGACCTGCTGCTCGAGATCGCGCGCGAAGGCAAGAAGACCGTCGTGATGGTCACGCACGATCCCGAGTCCGCGTCGCGCATGCAGCGCACCGTCGATCTCGCGTCGCTGCGAACCGGCGTCGCTTCGCGCGCCGGGGGGCGCGCATGAGACTCTGGTCGATCAGCCTGCGCAACCTGCGCATCCGGCTCGTCGCGACCGTGCTCACGACGACCTCGATCGTCGTGGCGACCGCGCTCTACGCGGCGATCCTCGTGATGGCCGAGCAGACGGAGCAGCGCTACACGGGTGCCTACAGCGCGCAGCTCGCGATCATCGGGCCCAAGGACGCGAGCCAGCTCGAGATCGTGCTCAACACGATCTTCAACGTCGGCGAAGCGCCGGCGCTGTTCCCGCTCAAGGTCGCGATCGACATCCGCAAGGGCAGGGAGTTCGGTTACCGCGGCCAGATCCGCTACGCGATCCCGCAAGCGCGCGGCGACAGCGTGAGCCGCCACGCGTTCCCGGTCATCGCAACGCTCGACGAGATGTTCACGAAGTTCGAGTTGCACCAGAAGCCGCTCGAGTTCGCGGCCGGGCACGGCTTCGCGTTCTCGTTCGACGACCTGCTGCAGCTCGCCGAGGGCATGGCCGCGCACGAGAGCGCGCGTCGCACGGGCGAGGCCGTGGTGCCACCGCGGCCGCAGCTGCGCCCCGAGTGGAAGAAGTGCGTGATCGGCGCGCGCGTCGCGCGCACGCTCGGCCTTCACCTCGGCGGCACGATCGTGCCCGTGCACGGCAAGTACGGCGAGTTCGGCACCCACGAACACCCCGAGGCCGCGTGCGAGATCACGGGCATCCTCGCGCCGACCAATTCGCCGCTCGACACGACGATCTTCCTGCCGCTCGGGGTGCACCTGCTGATCGATGGGCACGAGGGCGGCGTCTTCGTCACGCCGCTCGTGCCGGGCAAGAACCCCGACGAGGTCAAGAAGCTGCCCGTGCAGGCCGACCAGATCGGTCTCACCGCCATCGTGCTCGACCCGAAGGACCCGGTCGGCGACCAGATCCTTCGCAACGCGTTCATGCGACGGCCCGATGGCCAGGTCGCGAAACCGCGCGAGGTCATGCCCAAGTTCCTGCGCGACATCGGCAGCGCAGCCGACGTGCTCACCGTCATCGCGTGGCTCGTGCTGCTCGTCGCGAGCGTGTCGATCACGGTCGCGATCTACAACACGATGAACGAACGGCGGCGCGAGATTGCGATCATGCGTTCGCTCGGTGCGCGGCGTCACCAGATCCTTGCGATCATCACGGGCGAAGCGGCGCTGCTGTCGTGCTTTGGCGCCGTCGTCGGCGTCACCGTCTGCCACCTCGCGGCCTTCCTGATGCGCGAGACGGTCGAGGACATGAGCGGTGTCTATCTCGAGTGGCTGCAGTTCGGCTGGTGGGAGTTGTGGCTCGTGCTGGGCGTCACGAGCATCGGTGCGTGCGCGGGACTGCTGCCCGCCGTGAAGGGTTCGATGACCCAGGTCGCGGACAACCTCGCGCACAGCTACTGATCGCGTTCTCGCGAAGGATCGCCCGGACCGGAGCCACAGAAAAAAGAGCTGCGCCACCCCATTTCGAAGATCGTCGTATTAGCATGCCCTCCCGCGGTCGGGGCGGCTCGCCCCCAAGGACATCCGATGAAGCTACTCGTGCCCATGCTCCTGTTGTGCAGTCTGGCTACCGGTCAGAGCCCGGTGGGATCGGCAAAGCCGGCCCAGGTGACCACGAAGGTCGAGCCGACGCCGAAGGTGGAGCCCGGGTCCCTGCAAGATGCCAAGGCGGTCGAGTCGTACCTGCGCGCAGTCGATGCATGGGTTCAGCAGCTCCTCGTCAAGCAAGAGCCAGCGCCAGCGCCGCAGGGGGAGAAGGAGAAGAAGAACGAGTCGAAGCAGGAGCCAAAGCCGGTTGCTCAGGACCCGGCCAAGGTCAAGCCGGCCACCGACAAGCCGGCCACCGACAAGCCGGCCACTGCAGACCAGAAGCCGCCCGCCAACGAACCCAAGATCGACCGCCCGGCAGCGGATGCGCCGATGCCGCGCGGCACGGACCCAGCGGACATCGCCGCCATGCGCGGTGCCGAGGCCATGCTGCAGGCCGAACGCAAGCTCGCTGAGCAGATCAAGGCGGGCAAGATCACCGGGCTGGACAAGATCCTGAAGTTCGACGAGCTGACTTCGTGGCCCTACGAAGACGGCCTGAAGGGCATGCCCAAGCGTGTCAAGGAGCTGTCCGGCAAGAAGGTCCTGATGACGGGCTTCATGCTGCCCATCGACGAGATCCAGAACATCAAGGAGTTCCTGCTCGTGGAGTCGCTGTGGTCGTGCTGCTACGGCCAGCCGCCCGACATCCACGGCATCGTTCGCGTCGTGATGCCGAAGGGGAAGACGACCGACTACTTCTTCGATCCGCTCAAGATCATCGGCACGTTCAAGGTCGAGGCGACCGTCATGGACGGCTACTGCGTCGACATCTACCAGCTGCACCTCGAGAGCCTCGAAGCGATCAAGTGACCGCGGACTGTCGCGCAGTGCGACAGTTTGCGCAGGAGCACGTTCTCACTCCAGTCCGGCTCGCTTCGACGAACTGCCCGTGCCACGGGCGCGACCGGTGACCCTGCACAAGTGGACCCTACGGTCGTGCCGATAGGGCGAGGACAATGGTCCCTCTTAGCGAGCGCAGGGCGCGTGGCTGGTCGCTTACGCAGCGCCTTGCTGTTGCGCTGTCGGTCGGCGGCCTCTTCATGGCGGTGGTGCTCGGCTTCCTCGGGGCGGATCGCGACGATCGCCGCATCGAGCAGGAACGCGCGGCGTCCGAACAGAGTCTCACCGTAGCGCTGGCCGAACGCGCCGCTCCGCTGCTCGAGCGCGACGATGTCATGCGATTGGCCGTGCTCACTGCGACCGTGCACGACCAGACCGGATGCAGAGCGCTACTGCTCGATCGGACGGGGAACGTGCTGCTCGATTCCGCCCTCGTGCTCGGAGAACGGCAGCTCAGCCTCTTGGCTGCCAGCGGCCCCTTCCAACGGACCGACGTGCGCGAAGGAGGCACCGCCGTGCGCGAGAGCCTGGCACCGGTGCGCTTCGGTGGCGAGGTCATCGGCGAACTGCGCCTGCAGCACGAAGTGCGCGTGTTCACGTCGACCTTCGACCTCACGTGGTTCGGACTGGTGCTGCTGAGCTGTCTTTCGCTCGTGTCCGTCGCGGTGATGCTCGGCCACCACTGGTCGACGCGGGTTCGCGGCGCGACCGATGCGTTGATCCGCGTCGGCGTCGGCGAGGCCAGTGGTGTCACCGAGGAAGCGCGCGAGAGCGAGCTCGCGGAATTGGGGCACGCACTGCAGGAGGTGGAACGCGGCGTCCAGGACGGTCTGCAGCGTGTTGCCGCCGGTTACGTCGCCATGGCCCACCAGTTGGTCGATGGCCTCGAGCGGAGTCGGCTCGTGCCGCGTGGACACGGCGAGCGGACCGCCCGATTCGCCGCGCGACTCGCGGAGCGATTGCAGCTGCTCCCGGGCGATCAGGAGGATCTGGATCTCGCGTGCCGCTTCGTCGACCTCGGCAAGGCCTGGGTGCGGCCATCGATCCTGCAGAAGCAGAACTCGTTGACCGAAGTGGAAGCCGAGTCCCTGGAGCATCACCCCGCGCGGGCTGCCGAGCAACTCGACAGCATGCCCGGGCTGCGACGGACTGCGAGGATCTTGCGCCACCAGCTCGAGCGTTACGACGGCGCCGGCGTCCCGGACGGCCTGCGCGGGGATCGCATCCCGCTCGGCTCGCGCATTCTCGCGATCGCGTCGGCATTCGACCTGTTGACGACTTGCGCGGAGGAACAGCCGCTCCACTGGCAGCACGCGCTGCAGAGGCTCGGCAAGGCGCGCGGCGACGTCTTCGACCCGTGGCTGCTCGATCTGTTCGGTGAAGAGATCGCGAAGGATCCGCCGGAAACGACTCCGGATCGCGATGTGATGATCGTGCCTGGCGGGGGTCTGCCTTGGCGGACGCTGCCCACGGAGGAGGAAGTCGTCGATGAAAACGAGCCCGAGCAGCTCGAAGTCCTCATCGACGAGATCATGCGCGAGGAGCAGCAATGAGACACTGCCGCCCGAGCCTGCTGCCGCTGCTGTTTCTTCTGGCATGCGCGACTCCGATCCAGGATCCGTTCGAGGCGGCGGAACACGCGCTGCGCGAGCACGACCTGGTCGGCGCGCTGCTCGCCTACGATGCGGTGCCGGTTTCCCATCCGCGCTATCCCGAAGCACACGCGGCGGCGACGAGCATCGAGGGTCGCATACGACGCTGTCACGAGATGCTGCTCGAAGCGCTCACGCTGCGGTCGGAGTGGCGGGACGTCGATGCACTGGGGTTCTTGCGGCTTGCGCGCGCCGTCTGGCCGGCAATGCCCGCCGTCGATGGGCTGATCGCCGCAACCGAGACCAGGCTTCGCATGTTCGAGTCCGGCTCGGATGCCGAGCAGAGGCCAGGTCCGTTCGCACCGCCGGCGCCGTCTCCATTGGTCGAGATCGCGCCGGGCACGGCCAAACCGCCCGCAGACTCGGCGGCAGCCGGTGAGCCGTTCGTGGCTGCCGAGGTGGCGATGCCGGAGCAGTCGGGTGCGCGCGAAAGCGACAACCCGGCGTCCGGGTCACCCCACGGTGTCACTGCTGCCCGCACCGATGCGGTGGCGCGCGGTCTCGCGCAGGTGGAGTCCAGACTGGCGAAGAGCGATCTGCAAGGGGCCGTCGCAGATCTCTTCGAACTGGCGCGCCGTTTCCCGAAAGACGCGCGCGTCCAGGTGCGACTGGCGCGGTTGCTTCACCAGCGGGCGCTGCTCTTGTATGGCCAGGGGGCTGTCAACGGTGCCGTCGCCGATTGGGAGCAACTGCTCCAGATGTATCCCTCGCATCCGCTGGCCGCAGACATGCTCCGCGCGGCGCGCGCGGAGCTGAGCTCGGAGGCAGCCCCAGCGCCGACGCACAGGCCGCTTCCGCTGCGGATGCGACACGGCTCGCGGCGCCCCTCATGAGGCAAAGAGATGAGCACCGGCGGATGAAGCACGCGGCGCTACCGCATCGCGCGACTCGCAGCATGCCGTTGACGCGTTCTCGACGTCAGCGGTGGGATCTCCAAAGCAGGCTGCGTTCCTGACACGAACGTGTGTCGCACGTCAGCGCCCGGTTCTCTGGAGAGTTCTCTGGAGACCGGTGCGCTGCAGAAATGAAGGCCGGGGGTGAAACTTCGGGAAAAGGGGAAGAAGGAGAGTCAAGTTTTTAGGTCCGTCGCGGACAACCCCCGGCAGTGTGTCGATTCCTGCCCAACTTCCCTTTCCGGGCCTGCTGGCAGGCTGATTCGTTCGCATCCCCGCATGCAGGTAACCGGCTACTGCCGGTCTGTGCTCCAAACACCCTGTCCACGGGTTCAACAGGCGCTGACAATAGCGTAGTCAGCGCCGAAGTGCAAACCCGTCGCTGCAAGCTTCTATCGGGTAGATACCCCTAGCGTCAGGGCTGCCGCCGGAGGCTCAGGCCGAACCGTGTCCGGCTTGCCACGTATCCGCGCGGCACCAGCGTGGTTGCAGTAGCTTCCTCGAGAACGGCCGGCCCCGCGATCGGCGCATCGACGCGCTCCCGCTGCAACACCCTGATGATCCCGCCACCGGCGGGGGCGCGCCGGTGGGTCACGGTTCCCGCCAACCGCGTCGTTTTGGCCCGTGGCAGGCATCTGCTGGGGGTTTCGACGCGTGCCGTCACCTGCACGATTTCGAGCGGGGCCGTCGTCGTGAAGCTGTAGCGCCGTTCGTGTTCGGCCTCGAAGTGCCGGGCGACCTGTGCGGTGAGCGGCAGCCGCAGCGACGCCCCCTGACCCCGGTAGCGCACCAGCACGTCGACCCGGCCACGTGCCCCCACTGGTGACTCGGCCATGACGGTTCGCAGCATTTTCTTGCCGAGCTGGAGCAACGCACGCATCGCGCGGGGTTCGAGCGTCACGCGCACTGCCTCGGAGCACTCGGCGGACTCGCCCGCCAGAGCGAGCCCGAGCGCAGAGAATGCTCCGGGATGCGGTGGAAGGTAGGCGCACGGCAGGCCGAGTCGCGCCATCAGTCCGGCAGCGTGCAGACCGCCGGCGCCGCCATACGCAATCAGAGGCACGGATGCGGGGTCGACGGCTCGTTCCGCCGTGATGACGAGGATCGCGCGCGCCATCGTGGCATCGGCGATGGTCAGGATGCCGCGCGCCGCAGCCGCCGCCGACAGACCGAGCCGCCGGCCGAGGCGTTCGATCGATCGCACCGCCGCGTCGACGTCGATCGGGAACGATCCCTGGAGCAGCGTATCGGGCCCGAGGTGGCCCAGCACGACGTGGGCGTCGGTGACCGTGGGCTCCTCTGCTTTGCCGTAGCACGCGGGTCCGGGGTCGGCGCCGGCGCTCTCGGGACCTACGCGAAGGGCTCCGCCGGCGTCGACATAGGCGATGCTGCCGCCGCCACACCCGACCGTGTGCACGGGCACGGTGGGCAGGGGCAGCGGCAGGCCACCGATGCTGCCGGCATCGTGCACGGTGGTTCCTCCGACGAGGCACACGTCGGCCGACGTGCCGCCCATGTCGAACGCCACCGCGCTCGGCAAGCGCAGGCGTCGGGCGACCTCGGCTGTGGCGAGCACGCCGCCCGCGGGACCCGAGAACATCGCGCGCGCCGGGAACCTCGCGGCTTCCTCGGTCGGCATGATGCCGAGACTGCTGCGCAAGAGGCGCAGCCGGCCGTTGCCGACGCCGCGCGCGAGCGTCGCCGTGTACTTGCCGACGATCGGCGCCACCGCTGCGTTGAGGATGCAAGCACAGAAGCGTTCGTATTCACCGAACGCGGGCAGCAGCTCCGCGCTGCAAGTGATCGGCACGCCTGGACAGGCGCGGGCGGCCGCCGCGGCCAGGCGACGCTCGTCCGTCGGATCCGCGGGCGAGTGCAGCAGGCCGACGGCGATCGCGGCTGGCCGCAGCCGTCGCACGGCCAAGGCAAAGCGGTCCACTTCACTCTGCGTGAGCTTCTGCTCCACGGTGCCGCCGGGGCCTCGCCGGCAGTCGACACCGATGCGCAGCGCGCGCGGAACCGGCGGCACGGGGCGGCTCGGCGACATCGAATAGAGCTCGGTGCGGTCCTGGCGACCGATCTCGATGAGGTCTTCGAACCCGCGGTT